>JBLHVR010000105.1:0-3179 GCA_047628655.1 Lentimonas sp. | reverse complement strand
GCAGAAGATAAAAGAACTCCAGATCTTTTAAAAGATCAAGCATTCGAGGAAGAAATTAGATTCAGAACTTTGGGGTGCTATCCGCTGACGGGAGCTGTAAAAAGTAGCGCAAAAAATGTTAAAGAAATTATTGAGGAACTAAAACAAAGCGACGAGTCAGAAAGGCAAGGTAGAGTCATCGATTCTGACGGTAGTGGCTATGGTATGGAAATCAAAAAAAAAGAGGGTTATTTCTAAAAAAATGAATAAAGATATTTTAAAATTTATTACTTGTGGATCGGTAGATGATGGCAAATCAACATTAGTTGGCAGGTTGTTGTACGATGCAAACTTACTGACTAAAGATCAGATCGAATCTCTCGTGAAAGATTCCAAAAACTCTTCCAACAAAGATTGTAAAGAGAATCTTGATTTTTCATTACTAACAGACGGTTTGCAGGCCGAAAAAGAGCAGGGAATAACCATCGATGTTTCATATCGTTTTTTTGAAACTGAGGAAAGAAAATTTATTATTGCTGATTGCCCCGGACATGTTGAATATACCAGAAATATGGCAACGGCATCTTCCAATACAAATTTGGCATTAATTTTGATTGATGCTAAAAATGGAGTGACGGAGCAAACAAAAAGACATTTTTTAATCACCCATCTTTTTGGTATTAAAGATTTTGTAATAGTGGTTAACAAGATGGATCTTATCAATTTTGAAGAGGAAAAATTTCTTCAAATTAAGCAGGATTTTGTCAATTTTTCACAAGATATTCTAAGATCGTACAAGTCAAATCTAATTTTTCTGCCAGTTTCTGCGGTTAATGGTGATAATGTGGTCGATAAATCTCTGAAAATGCCTTGGTATGATGGAGATTCTCTTTTTGAAATTTTAAAAAATATCAAACCAAACTCCAATATTCACAATGAAGATTTTATCATTGGAATTAAATATGTTGCCAGACCCAATTCTGATTTTCGTGGCTTTAAAGGAAAAATTTCTTCTGGCAAAATATCTATTAGCGACAAAGTTAGGGTATTTGGAAAAAGGGTTTCATCGAGCGTAAAAGAAATTTTTATTGATGATAAAAAAGTTGATAGTGCTAAAGATGGCGACATAGTTTGTTTAACTCTAAAAGATGAAATTGATATTAGCTCAGGTGACTTTCTGACGGATTTCTCTTCAAGCCTTACTAGCTCCTCAAAATTTAATGCAGATTTAATTTGGCTTGACCATAAGAAACTTAATTTGCGTAAAGAATATTTAATAAAATTTTACAATAATGAGGCTTTGACTGTTAGGTTTGATCCAAAATTCAAATACAATATTAGCAATTTAAAAGAAGAAAATTTTGATGATCTGAAATTTAATCAAATTGGAAATTTAGATTTTGAAATTAATGCCAACATTGCTTTATCAAGTTATGAAATAAATAAAGAATTAGGATCATTTATTCTAATTGATAAAATTACTAACTTTACTGCGGCGGCAGGGGTAATTAAAAAATCCAATATTTCCAGTCAAATTATTCCGACCTCACAGAATATTTTTCACTCCAAAATTGATATTAAAACTGCCGATAGGGCAAAAATCAAAAATCAAAAACCACTTTGTATTTGGCTGACTGGTCTTTCTGGTAGTGGAAAATCTACTATTGCCAATTTGCTTGACGAGGCTCTTTATAAAACTGGTAAACATAGTTTTATTTTAGACGGAGACAATATTCGTCACGGTTTAAATTCTGATCTAGGATTTTCTAGGGAAGATAGGTCTGAAAACATAAGAAGAATTGGATATGCCTGCAAATTAATGTCTGACGCAGGCCTTATTATTATTTCTGCCTTCATATCGCCCGATGCGAAAATGAGAGATTTTGTTAGAAATAACATTTTTAAAAATGAAGGATTTATAGAGATATATTTAGATACGGATATTGAAGTTTGTAAAAAAAGAGATCCTAAAAATTTATATAAAAAAGCTTTAGCCGGGGAAATAAAAGATTTTACTGGTTTAGATGCTCCATATGATATACCAGACAATCCAGAAATTGTCATTGATACGGTGTCAAATTCCGCAGAAAAATGCGTTGAACAAATTCTTAAAATGGTTTCAAATCGGGAGGTTGTTAATAACTAATAAATGATTTCTTTTCGATAGTAATAGCCAAAAATATAATAATTGAATTTTTTAATATTAATTAATGATAAACATTCATCCAACTGCCATTGTGTCTAAAAAGGCAAAAATAGGCAATAATGTAAAAATAGGACAATTCACGACCATATATGATAATGTGGAGATAGGAGATAATGTAAAAATTGATGGGTATTGTGAGATTGGGGTTTCAAATAATTTATCTGGTGGTCGCGTCTTATATATTGGGAATAATTCTCACATTAGATCTCATAGTATTTTTTATGAAGATTCTTATTTTGCGGATGGTCTAATTACGGGACATAGAGCTACAGTTAGAGAGAAGACAATAGCCGGTAAAAATTTTCAGATTGGAACACTTTGTGATATTCAAGGACATTGCAATATAGGAGATTATGTTAGGATGCATAGCAATGTTCATATTGGTCAAAAATCGAAAGTAGGTAATTTTGTTTGGATATTTCCCTATGTTGTATTAACTAATGATCCACATCCGCCGAGCGATATTTTGCAGGGAGTTACCATTGAGGATTTTTCTGTTATTGCAACAATGACTACTATTCTACCAAATACCATAGTGGCAAAAGGTTGCTTGATAGGGGCGGGATCAATCCTTAATGTAAATACGGAACCTCATATGGTTTATGTCGGTAATCCGGCTAAAAAAGTTTGTCCAGCAGCAAAAATTAGGCTAAAAGATGGAACTAGGAATCCAGCCTATCCTTGGATTAATCATTTTAAAAGAGGCTATCCAGAGGATGTAACAAAACAATGGGAGAAAATTATTAATGAAGAAAATGTATAACATAGAAGAAATAAAAATCGGAATGCAGGCTTCTTGTTCGCATGTTATTACAGATAAATTAGTAAAAGCTTTTGCAGAAATTTCGGGAGATAAAAATCCTATTCACCTTGATGAGGAATATGCAAAAAAATCAAAATATAAAAAGAGAATTGCTCATGGATTGTTAAGTTCTAGTTTCTTTTCTTCCTTATTTGGAACGGAGCTTCCCGGATATGGGTGCGTCTACGCTTC
>JBLHVR010000104.1:0-3244 GCA_047628655.1 Lentimonas sp. | reverse complement strand
TACATTCAATCAACTTCCCAGCAGATCAATGTTTCAATGAAGGTTCGTGGGTTCATTACTCTTGTAAGATGAATCACGATGGAAATAGGATGATGTATGGGTATTATTTACTTGAGAATGGCAGTAGAAGATTTAAGCCTTTGTAGTTAGTCTTGCAATAAAGTATTCTTCACCCTTCTTCAAAGTTGTTCTTTTCTAAAAATAACCAAACACTAAGATCAAGATGTAAATTTTTATTTATTTCTTTGAGATGCTCTTCATTGTAAAAAAAATATTTACCATAAACAATTTTTGCATATTGACGACAGCAAAGAATTTTCTCCCCTCCCCCCTTTAAAGTAGAAAAAACAATAGCGATTGAAATTCCCAAATCTGTTGCTTTAGATACCAACTCTAATTTATGAGTAGCCTCTTGAGTTCCTTTTTTTCTGTAGTATTTTATCATAGTTACATAAAGTTTAGTGGGTTATAAACTTACTTCCATAGTAAGCAATCATAGCCGCCTCTGCTCTTCCATCCCACTTAGCTTTGCACCATTGGTCAGAATTATTGGGAAACAGCTCTGAGGCTCTTAATCTTGATAGTTTTTTATCTGCTGGAACTCCTAATTTCTTTTTCCAAGTTTGAGGGGTTACATATTCAAGAGGAAGGAAGTTAGCTTTAATTACTCCCTCCAATCTGCCATAACCCTTTCCAAAGTTAAACATACTTGTTACACCTTGCCCTGGCATTGCATGAACCTTTTCAATGACTACAAACCTAATATCTTTTGACAAACTATCAATCAACCTAGAAAGCTCATCAAGATCAATATCTTTTTTATTCTTTCCATTGACCTTGATTTGAATTGTCGGAATCTCGAAGGTGTGTAGTTCGTTTTCTGAATATAAAGCTAAACCACCTGTTAAACCAGGATCGACTGCTAATATGTATTTCATTTTATTTATTTAAATACGCCATTTCAAACTAAATGTATATTTTAATTAAAGTATACTAGCACTAAAAGTAGTGATTAGTTAAAGTGTGGCTCAAAATTGAGTAATACTTCTTATTTTCAAATCTTCTTTTTTTAAACTACCATTCTTAGCCTCACCATGTTTTTTATGCCATTGACTATGATGTGCGGCACATAACCACCTCACATCAAAAGGTTTTGCATAATCATCGTGATGTGCGTGGACATGGGTTGTTGATTCACATTCTTCACAAGGTTGTCTAGAAATTTTACCAGCTCTTAGTAAATTGTTCACTAAAGTTAGGGCAAGTTTTTTAGCTGGATATTTTAAACCTCGTTCTTTTATTTTTTCTTTAGTAATTCTATTACCCCTCAACCTATCATATTCTCTATAATAATTGACTTTATCCTTCCTGTTTTCCCTTACATCTTTTTTATTACACTCTTTACATTTATTCAAATATCCGTCGAGCATCTGGGAATGTTTGTAGAAATCTGTTAGTGGTTTGATATTTTGACATTTAAAACATATTTTCATTTTTTAAAAAGGTTAGATTAATAATTGTAAATTATATCCTCTAACCTTTATTTGTCAATGATGAGTACCATTTTAAAATGGTACGGAATCTGAAAAGTCATCTTCCTCAACCGCTTCACTAGCTTTAGCAGGCTCTTTATATTCGCCTTGCTCTGCAATTTCAACTTGAAAGATAGTCAGCTGCCAAAATGCAATTTTCTTACCTTCATCATTAGTAAATGATTTATTGCACAGATTAGCATCAATATTAAATTTAGCGCTAAGATTACTACCAATTAAATCTTTAGAAGCTCCAAAGCAAATGAATTTTATTGAAGAATTAACAAAAGACACCTCACCTTGTTTATCTTTTTCTTTAATTGACCAACTCATTCTACCAACCGCAAAATTTCCTTTGTCTTCAAAATCAAATTGATCTTGGTCGAATTTTTTAGTTTGATCGTTCCACTTATTGCTGATGCGATATTTAGTTTTTTCGTTTATTGACATATTTATTATTTATTAAGTTCAGGTGCAATGACTTCTGCCATAAAATCAAACAAATCTCTTTGCTCTTTGTATTTCTCAGGCTGCTTGTCAAATTTTCTTTGCTCGCTAATTACCTTTTTAATTGAGGCAACATCGTGTCCAGCTTGTTTAGCTTCTGCGTACCTGTCTGTAATATCTTCTTTAATTCTATCCGCATCTTCCATTAGTTTTTTAATTCCACCTGCGATCTGCTTTAAATGGTCTCTGTTATGTCCTATATTATCAGTCATGTTGTTTTAAATTAAGTTTAAGGTTAGTTATGAAATTTGAGGGGTAATTTCGATTGGGTCAGTTATGCAAATAAATCCCCCACCTTCCATAATATCGTAAATTCTTCCGGATGTAGTGAACCTGTTCCCAGTTTGTAAACTTATCAAATTAAATAGGTCTTCACCAACTCGACTTAAAATATAAATGTCCCCGAGATGAAGCTTGTAAATATTGCCAGCTTTATGCTCTGTACTCTCTTTTGGTTTGCCTGTGATTATTTCTATGTTGTTCATTTTTTGTTTTAAATTAAGTTAGTAAAGAGTTAAGCCATCATTGAAATTATAATGACGACTAGTGGTAGAAAAACTATTATAGACATAATATTCTTTTTAAGTTGCAGAGAACGCCACAAGACGAACTCAGAAGTTTTTCCTACGCTGGGTAGGTAAATAATTGGTGGGGAGGGTTGGATTTGCACCTACTCACCCGAAGGAACAGATTTACAGTCTGCCACTACTCTCTTACTTAGTCGCCTCCCCATAAAAAATTACCCATCACCAGATCCTGATCGCTAAACCTTTTAACAAAACAACTCGCTTTGTATCTGGTGATGGAATCGGTTGCTTTACCGAAAGTCAATCCAACTGTGCTTTTAAGTGGAACTAATTTGGATATTCCCCACTTTTTCCCCTTTCGGGTAGCTTAGTCGATCAATAATCCAGCCACAATTCAGTTTGAGCATTGTTAAGCGGCTTGTTTGTGTGCCTTATTGATTACGCTAAGTGTTTCTTAATCATCCAACATTCCGAATCTTTCTGATAAAATTTCTTGGTACGTTGTCATTGCATTCAACTGCCTTACTAGAAGTTGTTTTTGATCTTTGTGCAATTCTTGAAATAAATCATTTTCTACAAAAGACATAAGTTTTCTAATTCTGGCCACTAACTGATCTTTTTCCTCCACTAGTCTAGTTTTAAATGTAGAATCCATAACTTCGTTACTTGGATTTTCTC
>JBLHVR010000103.1:0-3371 GCA_047628655.1 Lentimonas sp. | reverse complement strand
ATCCTGCTAAAGTGGCATAGCGCCATTTTAAAGAAAATGATATTGCGGGAGTTAATATTTGGGAGATGAATGATTTGAGTTTTTTGGCAACATAGTCTCTGACATTGGCTAATAATCCACGACTCCATTTTTTTGGAACCCCCAAATGAGATGGTAAAATGCAGTAAGCTTCTATTAGTGAAACGAAAAGTATGGCAATTACCACCACAGGAATTATGCCAATAATTTGTCCTAAAGTTCCTGTGCTTAAAATTAGTGGAGCAAAGGCAGCCATGGTGGTTAAAACCCCAATTGTGACGGGAGAAATTATTGCCATAACTCCATCATAAGTGGAGTTCTTATTATTGGGATTTCGCTCTTGGCTATCGAAAATACTTTCGCCTGTCACAATTCCGTCATCAACTACAATTCCCAGAACCACAATTAGGGCAAATAAGGAAATCATGTTTAGGCTGTAACCTAGGAAATGTATAATCATTAATCCGCCTAAAAAGGAAATTGGAATTGCGGCGCTGGTCCAGAATGCTAGTCTTAAATCTAAAAATAATAGTAAAAATAAAAATACCAGCATAAATCCAATCAACCCATTTCTGAGCATTAAACTCATTCTGTCTTTTAAATTAACCGTTTCGTCTTCTTGTAACGACAAGTTTAATCCTGCGGGTAATTTAACGGTTTTGAGATATTTTTGAACTTCATTGGCAATTGTTAGCGAGTCGCTGGAGGTGCTTCTTTTTACATCAATAAAGGCCGAGCGCTGATTATTGAATTTACTGATCAAATTCACATCATCAAAACCATCAATAACTGTTCCAATATCTTTAATGGTTAATGACGAGCCGTCTATGTTGGTTTTTACAACAATTGATTCAAATTCTTTTCCTGTATATTTTTTCTCTTGAATTCGAAGTAGAATGTCTCCTTGTTTCGATTCTATGGTTCCTGCGGGCGTGTCTCTTGAAAAGCTGCCAATAACATTCGACACATCATTGAGGCTAATTTGATATTGTCTGAGGGAAGATTCTGGAATTTCAATTGAAATTTGATAATCTTTAACTCCTCGCAAGCTGGTTGTGGAAACTCCTTTAATTTGCCTAATTTCATCTTCAATTTGCTCGGCCCAATATTTCAAACTATGTTCGTTAACTTCACCATGAAGGGCCAAAGTCATAACATTTGGAGTTAATCTAGCTTTCTGAATTATGGGTTTTTCGGCATTTTGGGGTGGAAAATTAATTAGGCTATTAACCGCCGTTTCAACATCTCTGTAAACATCGTCGGCATCGGCAAAATCTAGCAATTCAACATATGTAATGCCATAATTTTCAAGCGCCGTGGAAGTTATTCTTTTTACTCCCTCAATTCCAATTAATTCCTCTTCAACTCTTCTGGTTATGGAGTCGGCAACTTCATATGGTGAAGCTCCTAAGTAAGATGTGCTAATTGTAATTAATCGTGGGTCAATAGATGGAAAAGTTTCGGTTCTCATGTTCTTAACACTAAAAATACCGCCCACAATAAATAGCAACATCAATATGTTCGCCGCTACATGATTGCCAATAAACCAAGCAACTAATCCTGTTCTTTTGTTCGAATTTTCAGGTAAATTATTTTGTTTCATCATCATTTTTTCTGGTTAATTCTGCTTCTGGTTAATTCTGCTTCTGGTTTGTCAGCTGTTTCAACCTGCATGCCACTTTCTACGCCAGAAATTCTGCTAATAACAACATTAACTTCTTCGCCTTCACCTTTTATTGCAATGTAGTTTGCGTTGGAATAGATAATTTCTGGTTCAATTCTTACTAATTTATTATCCTCAATTTTCCATATGGTAGATTGATCTTGCAGAGCGGAAGATGGAATTAATAACACATTATCTATCTCTTCACCTCTAATTTTTATATCGGCAAAAACTCCAGGAACTAAATCATTAACATCTTCTAAAAAGCCAAATCTAACGGTGGCAAATCTGGTTGAGGCGTCTAAAGATGATGCCGATCTTTTCAATTTTCCTTGATATTCTTGAGTTTGACCCAAATAGGTGGTGATAATTTTAATTTCTGGATTGTTAGAATTTAGCAACCAGCGCAATTTGTTATCTTCTAAAGATGCTCTAACTTCAAGAGAGCCAATATCAAAAACCGTTCCGTAAGATTGGCCGGCGTTAATATATTGGCCCAACGCAATGCTGCTTTCTACAACTTTTCCATCGAATGGCAGAGTAAATTTTGTTCTCTCGAAGTTTAATTTGGCGTTTCCAAGACCAGCTTCGGCTGATTTTAGGTTAGATTTAGCTTCCGCCAATTGGGGCTTTCTTGCCACTAATTCAGGCGCTTTTTTCTTGCTGTTAATTTGTTTCCATTCATAAAGAGCCACTTTAGATTCGGCTATTTCAAGGTCCATATTGGTTTGAGCTTTTGCAACTTCAGCTTCAAGTTTATTTACTTCAAATTGAAAATCTCGTGGGTCTATCTGGAATAAAACTTCATCTTTTTTAAAATTTCCACCGGAAAAGAAAGCTTCGTGAACATCAATAATTCTGCCACTAACTTCGGCAATGGTGTTAATTTCCCCTCGCGCTTCAATGTTTCCAGTAGTTTGAAATGAAACTCGATGTTTTATTGGTAAAATAACTTTATTTTCAACAAAAATTATTCTGTCTTCTTTGGTGTCATTTTTGGCAATTTTGTAATCTGATTTAAGAGATTCTGAAATCAATAAAGACCCAACCACAAAACCAATAACTGCAACTAATTGAATATTGCTTTTAATAATCTTTTTAATTTTCTTCTTTAATTGATCTTTATTCATTTTCATTTGTAGGTTTCTGACAGCTATCAATATTGTTCTTTTCTTCAAACCAATCTCCACCAAGAGCGAGGTATAAATTAATCCTATTATTCCATTTTTGCTGCTGAACTCTTAATAAATTTTGCTCACTTTTATAGCGTTTGAGCTGAGTTTCTAAATATTCTTGCAAGCTTTCAATTCCCTCATTGTAATGTGAATATGATATTTTTTCTGCTTTTTGTAATGCATTAACCGATTTTTGTTTGTTTCCTAATTCCAAGCTAATTTCCTGCTCATTTCTTAATGCAGTTTCAACTTCTAAGAAAGCCTGCAAAATATCTTGTGAATATTCAAAGGCCAATTCTTTAGCCCGAGATTTTTTTAGTTTGATATTTGCTTTCAAAGCACCGCCTTGGAAAATTTTATTGGTAATATTTCCAAGCAATGAGCCAACCATATTATTAGCATTGAAAAAATCTGCACCGCTGTTTGACGACAAACCAATTGATCCAACAATATTTAAATTAGGGTAAAGATCAGCAATCGCTATTCCAATGTCGGCCGTTGACGAGATTAATTTT
>JBLHVR010000102.1:0-3398 GCA_047628655.1 Lentimonas sp. | reverse complement strand
AATAGAACTAAAGCAAAAATTATCGCCGTTACAGGTTCAGTTGGAAAAACCAGTGTCAAAGAAATGCTTAAAATAATATTCAAAACTCAAGGCAGAACTTTTGGCACAATAGGCAATTTAAATAATAATTTTGGTTTACCTCTTTCACTTTGCAATATGCCTCAAGATTGTAAGTTTGGAATTTTTGAAATAGGCATGAGTCATTTTGGAGAAATTGAAAAACTTTCTAAAATCGCCAGACCACATATTGCCATCATCACCAATGTTATGGCAGCTCATATCGGTAATTTTAAAAACGAAGAAGAAATTGCACTCGCTAAGTCAGAAATTTTTGCAGGCTTAGAAGAAAATGGCTTTGCCTTGATTAACGCCGATAATATCCATAACGAATTTATTAGAAAACAGGCTCTTTCCAGAAAGATACTCACCAAAAATATCGTTAGTTTTAGCGCTAATGAAGCCAGTAATATAAAAATTATTGGAATTCATGATTCAGGAAATTTTCATTCAACTGTTGAAGTTTTACTTAGCTCTTCAAATAAAAAAATTAGTTATCAAATCAATAGCATCAATCAAGCGACTATTTTTAATTCTCTAATCGCGGTTGGATGTTTAGAACTAATTGGAACTAATTCAAGTGATGGCTTGGAAGCCTTAAAAACTTTAAAAACTCCGAAAGGAAGAGGAAATTTAATTAATGTAGAAAAAAATGGCATCAAATTTACCATAATTGACGATAGTTACAACGCTAATTCTGCATCAATGAAAGCGGGCTTAAAATTTTTAAGCGACTTAAAAAAATATAAGCCAAATTCAAGAACAATTGCCTTTGTGGGCGAAATGCTTGAACTTGGAGAATTTAACGAAAGTGAACATAAAGCAATTGCCAATTATATATCGAACTTTAACATTGACCTAGTTCTACTAGTAGGATCTTCTATGCAAAATTTGGTGAGTGAAATTAAACCAGAAAAATTAATTGGCAGCTTTCCAAACTCCAATTTTGCAGCTGAAAATATTAAATTTGAACCTCAAGATGGAGATATAATTTTTGCCAAAGGATCAAGAGGAACAAAAATGGAAAAACTAATTGAAAAATTATTATAATTATAAAGCATAAGTGATGAATTATGGAAAATTAAACTCATTAACTTTTTATTCATAATCCATAAATCATAACTAAAGAATCATGTTTTACGACAATTTGGTAAATCTTTCCGCTGAATTGTTCAGCTCCTATTTTCCCCAGGTATTTTTCCGCCTATCTTTCACAATCCTCACCTCTTTTCTAATTTCTTACTTTGGAATCAAATTTTTCATTTGCTTCATTCACAAAAAACAAAATCTATATCAACCAATTCGTGAGGATGGAGTTTTTAATCATTTTAAGGAAAAACAAAAAACTCCAACAATGGGCGGAATATTCATTGTTATTGGAACTCTAGTTTCTTCACTATTGTTTGCTAATTTAAAAAATAATTACGTTCTAATTGCTTTATTTGTGATGTCTTCTTTTGCCATTATTGGATTTGTTGATGATTTCTTAAAAATTTCTCAAAAGAACACCAAAGGTTTCAAAGGAAGTATCAAAATCGTTATTCAATTTACTATTGTGAGCGCAGTTATTTTTGCTCTACAAATGACTAATGATGTTTATTTTAAAGGAGTTGTAGAAATTCCATTTCTTAATATTCACTTTGATTTAGGAATATTTTATATTTTATTTGCAGCTTTTGTGATTGTCGGTTCCGCCAATGCAGTAAATCTAACGGATGGATTAGATGGTTTGGTTAGTATTCCAGCAATAATTGTTTTGTGTTGTTTTGCAATAATAATTTATGCCACTTCTCATCCACAAATTTCCCATCAATTAGGAATCTTAAATATTGCAGGTACGGCGCAATTAATAATATTTTGCGTGGCGATGATTGGATCTATTCTGGCATTTTTGAAATTCAATTTAAAGCCAGCTAAAATTTTTATGGGAGATGTTGGAAGTCTATCAATAGGTGCTTCACTCGGTGTTTTGGCAGTTATCTTAAAAAAAGAAATATTATTTGGAATAATTGGTTTGATTTTCGTTATTGAAGCTATTTCGGTAATTTTACAAGTTGGGTCTTATAAGATTCGTAAAAAACGTATTTTTTTAATGGCACCAATTCATCATCATTTTGAAAAGCTAGGCTGGGAAGAAAAAAAAGTTGTCAGAGTTTTTTGGTTAGCATCAGCACTTTTTGCCACAATTGGAATGTTAAGTTTTTTTGTTTAAAAACACATATTAGTTCCCAGCAATAATTATTATAACCTGTTTTCTATATCTTTAAAAATAATAAAATGACTAAAAAAGAACGAGTTTATTTATACGATTCAACTCTACGTGACGGCGCGCAAACTAGCACGGTGAATTTTAGCGTGAACGATAAAAAGAAAATCGCTCACATGCTTGATAATCTTGGAATTGACTATGTCGAAGGTGGTTGGCCAGGAGCAAACCCTACTGATGATGAATTTTTTGAAAACCCGCCAAAATTTAAAAATTCCAACCTCACCGCCTTCGGAATGACGCGAAGGCCTTCCTCATCGGTAGATAACGACCCTGGTTTAAATGCATTAATTAACAGTAAGGCAAAATCGGTTTGTATCGTTGGTAAATCTTGGGAATTTCACTTAACTCATGCACTTAATATATCTTCTGATGAAAATTTAAAAATGATCGGTGAGTCAATTGCTCATATTAAAAAATCAAAAAAAGAACCAATATTTGACGCGGAACATTTTTTTGACGGATTTAAAGCAAGTCCTGAATTTGCTTTAGAGGTGATTGAAACTGCCTATAAAAATGGTGCGCGCTGGGTTATTCTTTGCGACACCAACGGAGGAACCTTACCAAGCGAAATTTCCAAAATCGTAAATGAAGTTGTGAAAATAATTCCAGGGGAAAATCTTGGAATTCATTGCCATAACGATACTGGAAATGCAGTTGCAAATTCAATTGCAGCGGTTGAATCTGGAGTGCGTCAAGTTCAGGGCACAATAAATGGGCTTGGTGAAAGATGTGGAAATGCTAATTTAATTAGCATAATTCCAACCTTGATTTTAAAGATGGGATTTGATGTGGGAATTTCTGAAGATGGGCTTAAAAATTTAACAAAAACCTCTCATTTTCTAGATGATATACTTGCAAAGGCAAAAGATCGTTTTGCTCCATATGTTGGTGAATTTGCTTTTGCTCACAAAGGGGGTCTTCATGTTTCAGCAATTGCCAAAAATCCAAAATCATATGAACATATAGAACCAGAATTAGTTGGAAATAATCGAAAAATCATGGTTTCTGATCAAGCAGGAAGATCAAATATCATTGCTCGTCTTAAGGAAATTGGCCTAAACGAAAATAGTAG
>JBLHVR010000101.1:0-3490 GCA_047628655.1 Lentimonas sp. | reverse complement strand
AATCAAAGATGATGTTGCCATCAGAATCTAATATATTGATATTGGTATTATTGTTGGTTATTGATGCAGCTTCGATGTTTAAATTGCCAATTGCTAGAATTAGAGATTGGTCGTTGGTTAATTGGTTACTGGCATTAATAGTGATATTAGTATTGGAATTAATAGTGGCTCCATTGATATTTTCTAAATTAGCTAAATTAATAACGATGTCAGATATGGAATATATTAAAGCGCTTGCTCCGTCATTACTTAGGCTGGCAAGATTGGTGAAGGTTAATTCATTGGCGCCTTTAATCCTTCCTTCATTGGCAATATCAACAACATCAATATTTAAGATATTATCAGCTAATATTAATCCAGTAATACTATTGTTGATTGTGGCGGCATTAATATCGATTTGATTGATGGCGTAAATATTTCCCTGATTATTTAAATCATTGGTAATTACCAGATCTAAATTCTTAATAGCAATTAAACTTCCTGAATTGTCAATATTTTCCGCTTCAACATTTAAATTATTTCCAGCTTTAATTTGCCCTGCATTCGTTATTGTTTCTGTGGCATCTAAATTAACATCATTTACTGCATCAATCATTGAGTTTGAATTGATGGAGTTTAGATTTGTAGTTTGAATGTTAACATCACCCTGCTTGGAAATAATGTTAGAATATTCAACATTTCCAGCACTTTTAATATCTATGTTTGAAACATCGGCAATTAAATTCCCCCTAGTCCTAACACCTAAACCATCTTCAGTTGCAACTAACTTAATTCTTCCGGCGTACATTCCTCCTAAATAAGAGCTGTCAATTGCCAAGGTGGTAATATCGCCATTTTCATCAGTAGCAGGATCATCAATCGATTTGTCCGCATCGGAAGTTACGGTGAATTCTTTGCTGTTTTGGTCATATTGAGCTTTGTCATTACCAGTTTTAATGGTTAAGTTTTTTGCGTAAATTTCTCCACTAATTTTAACAGTTCTGGCAATAATTTCAGAATGAGTAGTATCCATCGCGTCTAAACCAAGTGGAATGATGCTGTTATCCGATCCTAAAACATTTCTGGCGGTAATGATAACTTGCCCTGCAATATTGGAAGGGCTGAGTTTCTTATCTCCAATGATAGACCCTTTAACATTTCCATCTTCGTCTAAATTCATACTTCCCGCAACCAGAGACAGTCGATTAACATTCAAGAAACCTCCACCATTAAGTGAAAGGCCATTAGGGTTAGATATCATTAAATCTGCTCTACCTCCAGCAATTTCTATGTAACCATTAATATAACTGGCATGATCACTAGTTACTTCGTTTAAAATTAAGTTTGCAGAGCCAGAATGTTGCAAATTGGGGTTGGCGTAAATTACTCCTCCCAAATTGGAATTTATCGATAAATTGCTAGAACTGCCTTGAAAGTTGTTTATTACTTGGTTTTCTGAAGTGACATTATATCTAGTAAAGCGGTTATGGGAAAATCTTGAAGAATTAGCAGTGGCAGTATCCACTATTGGAGTTCCATTGGCAGCTCTGTGAATTCTGGTGTTAGTGCTGCCATCTGGCACTAAGCCCGGAACTGTAGTTATTACGCCGTTATTAGCTAGAGCATCAGCATTAGTGTTAGCTAAGGCAATTGGCGGCTGAAATATTAAGATTAAGATTAATAGAAGAGTGGGGAATTTGCAGATTTTTTTGTGAAAGAGGTTTTTTTGCATCTTAAGGTGTATTGTTTTTGTAAGAAAAACTTATTACATCATCACTAAATGTAAGAGCAATTTTTTTAATAAAGATTTTAAATTGTTGTTTCAGAATGAATCAATAATTTATTTCGAGGCTTTAAGAAAAAATAGATATGGAATTTAAATTTTAGGTCGACAATATTTCTTAAAATTTATCCAAAACTTTATTAGCCCATGAAAAATTATTCCTCCACATTATTTTTAATATTAGGATTATCAATATTTACCCCATCTTTATCATTTGCTCAAAATGCTGACGCGGCTCGGAGAGATATTCAAATTCAAAATCAAATACTTCAAGAAAGAGAGGAGCTACGAAGACAAAGGGAGATGGAAGAAATTCAACGGTCTCGAACTAAATCTCTAGATGCTTTGCCTACCAAAACCAAAAAAAAAATTGATGATGACGGAGCCTGCGCAGTGATTATGGGGTTTGACATTTCTGGAAATGAGAACCAAAAAATCGAGAAAATTACCAATCCTTATCTGGGAGAATGCTTAAGTAAGAGTGATTTTAATCAAATAAAGCAGGATATTGAGAACAAATACATTCATATGGGCTACACTTTGGCCAGAGTTTATTTTGATACTACGAAAATTTCAGATCAAGAAATTAGCATCATAATTGAGGAAGGTAAAATTGAAGATCTGCAACTTCAAGATAATTCTAAATTAAATAATAGATTTCCATTTAGAAGAAAATTAAGCCAATTTTTTGCCTTCGGATTCAAAAAAGATAAAGTTTTCAACTTAAGAGATATCGAGCAAGCTTTAGACCAAATGAATCGATTATCTTCAAATAATGCCACAATGGACATCATTCCATCTGACAGTCAGGAGGGTTATTCCAAAGTTATTATTAACAATCAAATTAGTGCCAGCACCAGACCATCATTTGGAATTAGCAATACAGGCAGTAAAAGCACCGGTAAAACTCGTTACACTGCAAATCTTAATCAGGATAATTTAATTGGCATTAATGATAATATTTATTACTCGCATTCAAGGAGTAATCATGATGGGGTTAATAATAACAAATTTCATAGTAATTATTTAAGCTTTTCCGCGCCTTTTAATTACTACACTTTTGGGGGCAGCTATTCTGATTCAAAATATTTAACCATAACTCGAGGGAACCTCTCAACTTCAAAAGCTTCTGGTCTAAGTCGCTCAATATCATCATATGTTTCTAGGGTTCTAAGCAGATCACAAAAATATAAGATATCACTCAAAGGAGAGTTGAATCACGCATCCAACAAAAACTATTTAAACAGAACTTTTCAAGCAAATAATAGCCGTAAATTAACAGTGGCCAAATTATCTTTAGATAATGTTTTTTACACTAAATTCGGAACCATATTCTTGCAGCCAAAATATAAAAGAGGGACCAAATTACTGGGAGCCCTAGAAGATTCTCACGATGCTAGATCCACAACACAAAAGGCTCAATTTAATGCTTACGGTCTTTATGGATCAATTAGCAACAGATTTCCAATTCCAAAAAGTAACATTAATTTATCCCACAATTTAACCTTCGATTCGCAAATAAGCATGGATAGACTCTTCTCTTCAGAGCAAATGTCGGCTGGTGGAAATTACACAGTTAGGGGTTTTGATGAAAGTTCAATTTTGGGAGATAGCGGCTATTATGTTAGAAATGATTTTGGTGTTAATGCCTATGAAATTGCCCCTAAATTCATTAGAAATTCATTTACCAATAAATTTTTATCTCGAACTAATTTAGGAATTTTTTAC
>JBLHVR010000100.1:0-3849 GCA_047628655.1 Lentimonas sp. | reverse complement strand
GGGTTGGAAAATCTCAAGGAAAATTCGATAATGGAATCGGTGAATTGCAAGATGCAACTGTTGCTCTAAATTGGCTTCATAGTCAAAATATGGATGCTCCAACCTATTGGGTTGCTGGGTTTTCTTTCGGTGCTTGGGTTGCTCTACAACTAGTTATGAGAAGGCCAGACATTGAAGGCTATATATTGGCTGCTCCTCCTGCCACTAAATATGACTTTAATTTCATAGTTCCTTGCTCATCTTCAGGAATTGTTATTCAGGGTGATGAAGATGAAATTTCAAAAGAAGTTGATACTGCTAAAATAGTAGAAAAACTCGCTTTAAGAGAAGAGGCAGAAATTGCCTATGAAGTTATTGGTGGTGCTGATCATTTCTTCCGTAGTCATATTGAAGAATTTGGAACTGTTGCACGTGAATATGTTGAAGAGCGCATAATTCAAGATTCTGGAAAGGTTAGAAAAGTTAAAAGAGATCGCCGTCGCCGTAGAAAGAAAAAAGGCGCTACAACCACAAAATCTGAAGCTCACATTTCCCCAATCAAAACAATTCTTTCTTGGGACGACTAATATTTAATTACTAGTATTTTATTGCACCATCCGCAAGCGCTGTAAATTATCTCATGCAACCGAATGTGAACTAAATTTCACCTTGATTCATGAGGTAATTTTCTAAATTTAAGGAAATTATACTCTTAATATTTCAATCAAGCAGATTGAATAATCTTAAAAAATTCATCATCCTTCAAGCTTGCTCCACCTACTAAAAGCCCATCAACATTTTTACCTTTTAAAATCTCTGCAGCATTAAAAGCATTAGCTGATCCACCATAAACAATTTCAAATTCATCGATATTATCATTAACTTCTAATTCAGCCTTGATTAATGCAATCATTTCTTCAATTTGAGCAATGGATGGTGTAAGTCCTGATCCAATTGACCAAATTGGCTCATAAGCAATAATTAATTCTGATATTTTGACATCTTTTGGTAAAGAGTCCTTTAGTTGATTTTTGATGAATTCTTTATGCTCTCCGCAATCTCTTTGTTCTTTTGATTCACCAACACAAATAATAGGAGCGAGCTCTGCTTTAACGGCAGCTTTAACTTTTTTAGCAACTAACTCGCTAGATTCTGCGTGTCTAGATCTTCTTTCAGAATGACCTAAAATTGTGTAATCTCCACCACAATCTTTGATCATTTTAGCGCTAATATCGCCAGTAAAAGCACCTTCTTCTTCATGATGACAATCTTGAGATCCAAGCTTTATATATCTTAAATTTTCTACCAACTTCTCCAATTCACCTTCAGGTATGTCATCGATAGTTTTATGAAGCTTTTCAATCTCTTCAAACTCTTTTTCCAAAAGTAAATCATCAATAAAATCAATCATTACCGATGGAGGACAAAGTACGATTTCTGGTAGATCATCAATATTTTTATGGTCAATTTTTTTAATTATATTTTCCACCCAAACTTTAGCCTCGTCAAAAGAGCTATTCATTTTCCAGTTGGCAATTATTGTTTTTTTCATAATTTAGTTGTTTTTGATATTGATTTTCCTAATTTTTGTAAAATTAATTTAAGCGCGTCATCTTGAATTTTTGCTGTGGAATTTGCAATAAATTTTTCTTTTTCCGGGCTAATTTTCTCAGGAATTTTCTCCTTTTTTTCTTCCAGAACTTTCGGCTCTTGAATAATTCTAATTTCAGATATTATTTTATAACCATAGTAAGAAGCAATATTCTCAATAATTTGGTTGGAAGTTGCTTCTAGGTAGAATCCAATAGCAGAATTGCTGGCACTAATAGTTAGAATGGCATTATTTTTTTTACCTTTAGGGAATTTAATTCTTTTTGGAAAGCAAAATTGGTGATAATCATTGCCAATAATTTTTGGCCAGTTTTTGCGTAAATTACTAATTACCAGAAAATTATCTTTTTTCTTGGCAAAAAGCGGTTTTAAAATTCTGCTAATATTTTCTTCAAGAGAAGTTAAGTGCCTAGCTTTGTTCTTCATTGTTAATCTCCACATCTTCTGGCAAATATAATTTACCTTTTTTGCCGCAAGAGCTAAACACAAATATTGATAAAATGAGGGATAATATTACTAATAATTTTGGCATTATAAACTGAATTTAGGTTATTGTTAAGTTGTTGCTGGAGCACCAGCATTTCCACCATCACCCGCATTTGAATCATCATCTTCTTTTTTTACTTCTTTGTCTTTGCGTACTGGAATATAAGGTTCTTGAGTTGGAATCTTAATTTTCTTCAACAATCTTCTGGTAAATAATTTTTCTCTAAAATAGAAAATTTTAGACGATTTAATCGGTGGTTGAGATTCGATCAAAAGAATTTGTTTCTCTCTAGGTAGTTGAATTACTTCTTGCGGAAGCAATAACGCTCTTTGACTTTCAGCAAGATGGAGCGACCTTGATCCTGGGTTTAAATCCAAATATTTAGGTTTGTTGTAGGAGGTTTGAATTGAAGTTTTATTCCCCAAAAGTTGTGAAATTAAATTTGCAGTTTCCATATTATTGGCCGCAAAAGTCACCCTGTAAGTCGAGTTAGATAAAAATGAGTTCATTCCACTTTCCTCGTAGATACCCTTCAACTGCTCAGTATCTTGAATAATTAACAATAATCGAACTTTGTAACCCCTGAAATAGGCAATCCCTGCCTGAAATTGTTCCATTTTTCCTAAAGTTGGAAACTCATCCATTAATAACAAGATCCCGTATTTTTCTTCTTTTGTTGGCATTTTATTGGTGAAAAATGCGGCAGCTTGCTGGTAAAAAATTCCCATTAAAGGTTTTAAACGACTGATGTTATCTGGCGTTAAACCACAATAAAGAGTGTGAGGCTGTTTCTTGAATTCATGAAGATTAAAGTCACTAGTGGCAGTTGTGGCATCAATAATTGGGTTAGACCAAAGCTCTAAAGAAGAGTTGGCGGTCGAGGTAACTGATCCTCGTTCTTTATCTGGTTTTTGCAAATATGAGGCAATATTCATGTAAGCTACAGGGTGAATTATTTTTCCCATAGTATCTAAGACTACAGCCAAATTATAAACCACATCGTCATTTCTTAATGTTCTAACAACCTCTCCTAGGCTTGTTGGTTTGCTGTCATCAGCAACTAAATAGAGCATTATTCCAGTTAAAAGAGCTCGAGCCTCATTTTGCCAAAACTCTTGCTCTGGAAGCAGAAAACTGCAAATTTTTTGAACA
The DNA here is from genome assembly GCA_047628655.1 of Lentimonas sp. Lineage (GTDB taxonomy): Bacteria > Pseudomonadota > Alphaproteobacteria > Rickettsiales > UBA1997 > JAJTCH01. Next base: position 620 of record JBLHVR010000100.1, on the reverse strand, counting down.
TCATCAACCATTTGTCCGGGTTTTCTACTAATCCAATCCATTGGATTATAGCAATGCGAAACACCGTCAGGATCAGCTGGATTCCACAAAAAAACTTTATGTTTAAGCTCATTTTTGCGCCAACCAGAAGTCAATTCATAGTTCTCCAGCTTAATATCATGAACAATAACAGATTCACGCCAAAATAATAAATTAGGAATTGCAAAGCCCACACCTTTACCAGAACCAGTAGGCGCAAATAGAAGGCAATGTTGGTAACCATCGGCAATCAAAAACTTGCCTTTGTATTTGCCAAGCAACATTCCGTGTTTAGAGCGTAAACCCATTTTCTTAATTTCCCCGTTAGTTGCCCACTTGGCATTACCATGCAGAGATTCCTCTTTTTTGAAAGGTCTAAAATCGGCGATAGGAGCACGAAAAATTACTACCAGAATTGTTAAGGCGGTGTAAGGAAAGAATGTTGAAATCCAAAGCTTGGGAACAAAAAAATTGTAGCTTTCGAATCCTAATTGGCTGAAATTTTTAAAATAAAACCCCCAATACCTAATCATTGCGGTGGTTAGGGCCCAGAATTGTTGTGGAATAGTAAGATCGAAATAGGTTTTAATAACGCTCCAATC
>JBLHVR010000099.1:0-3861 GCA_047628655.1 Lentimonas sp. | reverse complement strand
GATGTGGAAAAGGCTGGGAAATTTTTATCATTTAAAATGATTTGCACAAATCAAAAAGAGGGCGGAATAGATGATTTATATGACATAAGAACAGATGATCAATTTATATTTTCTATTAATCCAGACGAAAAATATTTCTCAACGAATATGAGTGATATGTTATTTCGCCAACTAATGGTTTCATGCCCTATTTCTTCAGAATGGCTACGAGAATCTCTTGAAATAACAGATTATTTTATTGTGAATAACTCTCTTGCGAGACCGGAGACTAAAGAACTAATGGGCTACCTTTTTAAAGGTAAAAACGGTGCTGATGATCTGAATTTTAGAATGCGTAACCTAGCCCAATTAGGAAAAACAATTGATCAGTATGAAGAAAGGGACTTGCCAGAAAGATATGATCCACTAAGTGAAGAATCTATAGAAAAAGTCGGAAAAGAAATAGTTGATCATCTTCGTGAGATGGGATTTTTTGAAAAATTGCCTATTAAACCTGTCATAATTGATGTTGGATGTGGAAGAGGAGAAAACACCCTTAAAATAAAAGAATATTTACCTAATTGTGTAATTTTAGGTATTGAGCCAATTAAGGAATATTGCGAAAAATCGATATCTAATAATATAGATACTTACTTTGGATTTGTTGAGGATTTGCCAGAAGGTATGATGGGAAAAGCTGATCGTGTGACCTGCTTAAATATAAATTTACATGGAGGTTTTGAAGCATTCTTTTCAACATTAACAAAATTATTATCTCCAGAGGGAAAGCTTTTTATTGGTCGGAATAAAGCCGATACCGACACAATGCGTAATGGGATAAAAATTGATAAATATCTATCAAATTATTTTGATAAGGTTGATCTCGTCACTGACAAACAAAAGGGATTTGCGCAAGATATATTTGTCGCATCACAGCTGAAAGAAATTGCTGAAAAAGATAACCCTGAAAAGAATCTGATAACACAACATCAAGAATATATGTTTCAGATAGAGAAGAAGCATAGAGAAGAATTTCCCAGGCAGGTAAACAATTTAGATCTGATCGCTATCAATTCTTTGGGGTCCCTTCTTGGGAAGGTTAAAAAAGAAAAATCAAATGAAGAAGAGCCACCGCTTTCAATTATGAAACCTAAAGTTGCGTCACCTGTCGGAAGGTGCAGAGATTGTTCAATCGGCTAACAAATAGTATTAATGAGTTATTGGGAAACAGAAGAAATATTTTTGTTAGAAAATATATTAATTTATGAAGGCGGTAATATGAATTTAAAAACAACTCCACTCCTTTATTTTAAGGTATCATAGGATTGCTAATCAAGAATTATGAAATTGATTTTTCTTCTCGTAGATAGGCATTACAAACCTTGAGAAAGCAGTAAAATAATTCGGACTTTTCCGTGTTAAACCTTTTTCTAAATTTTATTAAACTTAAATAATTATTAAATTATGAAAAATATTTTAAAATGTGCCGATGTAAAAAAATCAAATTTAACCACCCAATTACAGCAAGCCATTGAGGATTATGATCAGCGAAATAAGGATTTTCAACCCCCCGAACATCCTAGTAAAATATTCAGCAAAGGATATTTACTTAATCTAGCAGGAACTCTTGGTCTCGATCAAATTATCACAATTTTGCAAATGGAGTCAATTCGTGAACAAGGTTTGTCCCTAGCAAGATCTGGGAAAATATTAGAAGCAAAAATTATTCTTAAAAAAGCAGATAATCTATCTAAAGAAGCCGACCTTTCTCGCCATGGATATAATGCTATACGAACATTTCAGGCGGCGGCTGATGCATACATAGCTTATAGGGAACAGAAATATGAGTTGGGGGTAGAATTGCTGGAAGAATCAATAGAAGCTTGTCGCATATTAAGTGATGAATTTGGTCATGATATGGAGTTTCGCAAATCTCATCTTGGTCGCAATATAATTCGTACCCAATGTTTTATTAAACCAGCTGAAGAAATTATTCAATCGACCTTTAAAATTATTGCCTATATTTTAGGAGATCATGATAGCTGGCCCTTTGAAAATCAAACAACATGGTCCAATAAAAGACTGCTGACAAATCAAGAATCAATGTGGAATATCGACGAAAATATTACCAACCTTCTGATGCCAGAAGTAAATTTGAATCAGGTAAATATTACAAAATTCTTACCGACTGAATCTGGCACCATGAAAGCGGTTTATGAATTAATAATGACTATGTCTGCCTCTATAAATAATCAAAAATCAGAAACTTATACTCATGCATTAGCTTTCTTTACACATGCTCCTTATGGATTGCCTCACGCAAAAAATAAGATTGAAGGCCTTTTGTTATAAATATTAAGTCATTATTTATTTACATATTTTGTTTAGTGGCTTTTTAAGGTTATTTTTCAATAAAAAATCATTTTATGCTGTGATAATGGTCACTACTTGGTCTTTTTTGCTATTGGCGCCATATTTATATGTTCAAATCATTTAGGGCTCTTTCTAAAAACCAGTGGGTAATTTAAAACCAGACCCTAAAATAATTGATTTTATCAACGGCAATAAAATCAATTATGAGCATCAAACAATTATTCTCCTCAGCACTAGGAATAGAGTCTCCTTGATACATCAAATCAGTTAATTTCAATTCTAAAGAAAAAGAATTTAGATATTGAGGTTGATTTTACGAGAGGATCCCACCGACACCGAATCAAAATCCTACAAAGCCTATGACACGATCAGAAAAACTTGGCGACATCTTAATTTCTTCGAGCATGAATGCTATTTAATTGCAGAACCTCAATAATACAAACAGATGCAGGAACCACCAAAATAATCATGCCTCCTTGGAATGGAGTTATGAATGGCTTTACCTTGCTGTTTGAGGCTTTAATAGTCAGTTTGACAAGAAAAATGACAGGTCAATAATGCGGCAGAATTATTCAAGATCAGTGATGATAAAATCTGGCAGATGTTGGATATTTATATAAATGCGGCGAGGTTTAATGAAGATTATTCTGATACTAAGGCAATAGGAATTGATGAGACCTCAATTTCTAGAGGACATAAATATATCAGTCTTTTTTGCAAGACTAAGCGTAAATTTAAAGTCACAACTGATTCGAAGCACAATAAGCCAATAGCCCCTAATTTGCTGGCCAGACAATTTGATGTTTCCACTCCTGATAAATATTGGGTCGGCGATATCACTTACATTCGAACCGGTAATGGTTGGCTTTATCTGTCAACGGTGATTGATCTTTACTCTAGGCAAGTGATTGGCTGGTCTATGGCTGATAATATGAAAGCTAAGCTAGTTAATGATGCTTTAACGATGGCTATTTGGAAGAGAAAGCCAAAAAAAGGATTAATCTGGCATTCCGATAGAGGTTCCCAATATGCTTCTGATAGCCACAGAGTTATTCTGAAAGATCATGGCATTACTCAGAACATGAGCAGGAAAGGTAATTGTTGGGATAACGCGGTGGCTGAATCATTCTTCCATACTTTAAAAACTGAACTTACAAACCATTATCAATTTAAAAATCAGCAGGAGGCTAAAAATGTAATATTTGAATATATTGAGGTTTTTTATAATCGAATTCGGATTCACTCTGCTAATAATTATTTAACTCCAGTGGAATTTGAAAAGATGAACGAAAAATCTTTAAAATCTGCCTAATTTAGTGTCCGAAAAAAGGTTGGCGCACCAAACATCTTGAATCGCCTGCGCAATTTGCTCGATGATTTATTGATGAGATTTGGATTCTTTCGGTAAAGTAGTTTTCATCGGCTTTTGAAAGTCTTGAATAATTGAAAAAAATCATTTTGCCCATTTTATTCAGGCTTTGCAATTTTTATTTGTTATTGATTTAAGTT
>JBLHVR010000098.1:0-4146 GCA_047628655.1 Lentimonas sp. | reverse complement strand
GGGTCTCTGAGTGAAGAGGATAAAGCATTAGCCCAAGAACAGTTTGAATCTTTAGTTACAAAGCAATCAGATGCTCTTTCCAAAGAAAAAATTGGTATTTCTGAGCTTCGAAATTCTGAACTTGGAAAAGTTTTGAAAAAAATTAAAGAGGGTCTTGAATTAACGGATGAAGAAAAAAGCTTAGTTGCTAAAGAATTAGCTAATTTAGAAAGAAATAAGCGAATTCAGCAAATGGAATCTGAGAAATATCATGACACGGCGGGCATGATAAGTGATGAAGTTCAATCTTTTATTACTACTTTAAATTTTGATGCTAATGGCAATATTAATCATGGGCTGGAATATGGAAATCCTCATCCAGAGGCCATAGCTCCTGATGGAAAGATGGGTTTTACATTCCTGTTCCCCTGTAAAATAGATGGTCAAAAATACAAAATAGTTCACAATGAGAAGGATTTATTAGAATTAATAAATGGCCTAAGAGAGGCTGGTTTTTTTATGCAGGTAAACCCAAGATGGGGATGGAAAGTTGATGGCGATGGCAAGTTGAAACTTCCAGATGAAAAATTTCCATTTTCTGATGTTGAAAAGTTAATATCTGGTCTTCATGTTGATGCAAAATCTGATTCGAATAAAGATTTGGCCGAACAGAAAAAACATGCTTTGGCTAAAAAAAAGAGTATGGCTGCCATAAAAAGCTTAGGAACATCTCAGAGAGATTTGGAACCAGATTCAAAAAGAAAAACTTTAATGGCGCCAAGAAGGTCAACAATGGGCTCAAAAAAGGGATCTGAGTCTTCGGTTGTGAATGAATTGAGTAAGAAAATGGAAGGTGTCTTGATTCCATTAGAAACTGCTGGAGATGTTAATTGGGAGCAAGGTGATTTAATTGGTGAAATAAAAGACTTTTTTGAAAAATACAAAGATTCAAAAAGCGTAGCTGATCAACAAGAAAGTGACCGAGCTAACTGCAACTTAATTTCAAAAATAGAAAAAGCCCCAACAAATAATCTTAACGAAGAAATCGTTAAGAATTTAAAGGTGTTTTTGGCAGATTTGAAATTCAATGGAAAAAGTCAGGAAGAAGAAGTTTTAGATTTAGAAAAAGCAATCTACAAATCATATTTGCAAATTTGCGATTTAGAGCTACTCCCTAGAATGAAATATGATGATCACAAACCTGAGGAAAGGATAAAGAGAGTTGAGAATGAAGAATTATTAAAACAATTAAGAGATGGGACGGCTAAACAATACAATTTAGACGAAGAAGAAAACCTAACTTATGCTCGTGCTAATTTTAAAAAATTGATGGCTAGTTATTTAGACTTAAAGGATGTTAAGCTTGAAAAACAAACAGATGAAGTTGAAGGAAAATTTCTTGCTGAATTTAGAAAAGTTGTTGCTAAGGACCAACGCTTAAAACCTTCAGAAAAAACTCCAAGTTCGGCCCCAAGCCCAACTTCAAGTAAACCACCTTGGTTTGCAGCTTTCCCAGGAAAAAGTCATCTAGGCTAAAATAAAAATAAATAAAACAAATAATGAATAACCTTAATATCCCTCTTTCTCGCATTCGTAATTTTTCTATTGTGGCCCATATTGACCACGGAAAATCGACTCTTTCCGATCGTTTAATTCAAGATTGTGGTGGGTTGGAAGTTCGCGACATGTCGGCTCAGGTTCTCGATTCCATGGATATTGAAAAAGAACGCGGAATTACCATTAAAGCTCAAACCGTGCGCTTAATTTACAAAGCGGAAGATGGTTTAGATTACATTTTAAACTTGATGGACACTCCAGGTCATGTCGATTTTGCCTACGAGGTAAGTCGCTGTTTGGCGGCTTGTGAAGGTTCAATTTTGGTGGTAGATTCCACTCAAGGTGTTGAAGCTCAAACTTTGGCCAATGTTTATCAAGCGATTGACAATAACCATGAAATTGTTCCAGTTTTAAATAAAATTGATCTTCCCGCCTCCGACCCCGAAAAAGTTAAGGAGCAAATTGAAGATGTGATTGGAATTGACGCTTCCGAGGCAATTTTAGTTTCTGCTAAAACCGGAGTTGGGATTAAAGAAACTTTAGAATCGGTAGTGAAAAAATTGCCAGCGCCAAAAGGAAATGTTGATGGTGAATTAAAAGCTCTTCTGGTTGACAGTTGGTACGATCCATATTTAGGGGTAATTGTTTTGGTTCGAATTTTGGATGGTGTTTTGAAAAAAGGCCAAAAAATCAAAATGCTTTCTAATGGAGTTTCTTACCAAGTTGATGGAGTTGGGTTTTTTACTCCCAAAAAGATTTCTGCAAATGAATTAAAAACTGGTGAAATTGGCTTCATTAACGCTCAAATTAAGCAAGTAGCAGATTGTAAAGTTGGCGACACCATCACTCTTGCCGGAAACGAAACGGTGCAGGCCTTAACGGGTTTTAAACAAAATAAACCGGTAGTTTTTTGTGGAATTTTCCCCGTTGACGCTTCAGATTTTGACAAATTTCGCGATGCATTAGGAAAGCTACATTTAAACGATGCCAGCTTTGAATTTGAACCAGAAAATTCCTCGGCCTTGGGTTTTGGTTTTCGCTGTGGGTTCCTTGGTCTTTTACATTTAGAAATTGTTATTGAAAGGTTAGATCGTGAATTTGATCTAGATTTAATTACAACTGCTCCATCGGTAATTTACAAAATTTACACCCACAAAGCCAAAACTTTAAGTGAAGAGGAAAGAGAGGCGGCAATATTAATGGTTCACAGCCCAGCTGAAATGCCAGATTCGCAGCAAATTGACTTCATGGAAGAGCCTTGGATTTTGGCCACAATAATGAGCCCTGATGAATATTTAGGTTCAATTTTGGAGCTTTGCACCGTTAAAAGAGGAGTTCAAAAAGATTTATCTTATGTTGGAGCCAGAGCAATGGTGGTTTACCGCTTGCCTTTAAGTGAGGTGGTTTACGATTTTTACGATCGCTTAAAATCTTGCTCCAAAGGCTACGCCAGCTTCGATTGGCAAATGGACGGCTACGAAAAAAGCACATTGTGCAAACTTTCAATTTTGGTTAATTCCGAGCCAGTTGATGCACTGTCATTAATTATTCACAAAAGCCAAGCAGAAGGAAGGGGCAGGGCGCTTTGTGCAAAGCTTAAAGAGCTAATTCCAAGACAAATGTTCAATATTGCCATTCAAGCGGCACTTGGTGGAAAGATCATCGCCAGGGAGACTGTGGCCGCAATGCGTAAGGATGTAACTTCCAAATGTTACGGAGGAGATGTTTCTCGCAAAAGAAAGCTTTTAGACAAGCAAAAGAAGGGTAAAAAGAAAATGCGTCAGATTGGTAATGTTGAAATTCCTCAAGGTGCATTTTTAGCTGCACTTAGGCTGGATGATTAGTTTTTTAATTAGCTAACAATGTCTAGTATTTTTGCCTCTTTTTTTAACCCAAAAATGGTTTCTTTTGGTCAAAATAATTAAAAAAGAGGCTGAGTAAATCTGAGATATTTTGAATCTTACTTAAGATCTAGTCATTAAATGCTCAGTCTTCAAAGCCTCGAAACTTTTAGTGTTAGGGTTTCTTGAAGGATGGTTACCTTTTTCTCTAAAAATAGAACCGTCTTCATTGTGAGAATCATTGTTAAATAAAACTTTCTTGGGTTTGCTTTCTTTTGGCTTAATTTTTACTTTTACTTTTAAATTTAGTTTGCTCAATTCTCCATTCACAATAGCTTGAAAAGGCTTAATTGCTTCATAAAGATTTCCTTCTCTCTCCAAATCCTCACATTTTTCGCTAAAATGTTCTAACGCTTCAACATCGCATCCTGTAATTAAATATTTGATGGTGCTGGTGTCGTCCGCAACAACCCTTAAGTCGTACTTTACGAAATCTTCCAATGCTATTGGAATGATGTTGACGCCGTACCCTTTATTGTTGTCCAATATTTGTTGTATTATTGAATTAACAAATCTGGTTGGATCGTCTTTAAAATTTTCCAATGTTTCGCGAATCTCAGTAATAGCTTCCCTTTCGTATTTATCTGCGAACCCTTCTTCACTAGGCATAAAATTTTAAGTTTTTTGGTTATTAATTTTAAAAAAATCTTTCAAAATGCGAGTTGTAAATCTAACATTAGAAAGATGCTACCGGTAGCATCTTTCTAAT
>JBLHVR010000097.1:0-4285 GCA_047628655.1 Lentimonas sp. | reverse complement strand
TTTTATCAAACATTCGGCTTTGCGCCAATCGTGGTTTTTGGGCCACGATTTTTGATTTTCTAAAACCGCAAACAAAACTCCGCTCCTTTCCCCACCGCAGATTTGCAAGAAATATCGCCACCAAAAGCCTTCATAACTCGCTTGCAAAATGGCAAACCCAGCCCCGTTCCACCTTTTTTGTTCGATGTGAAAAAATCATCAAAAATAAACTCCAATTGATCAGCAGCAATGCCAATTCCATCATCTTTAAAATGCAAAGTTCGAGTTTGGCAATCCATCCAAATATTAATCTTCGCGCGATAATAAAGCGCATTTTTGAGCAGATTAAAAACCACAAAAATCATCAAATTTTCATCACCAAAAAAATCAAAATCACCTGCCAATTTCACATTAACCAAATCTATTTCCCCATCTTGAATATTCTGCAAAATAATATCACTTATCACCAACCCCCGAGATGAAGAAATATCGATCAACAAATTACGCCCAATAATTTCACAAGCACCTTGAATGGCAGATAACGGACTTCTTGTTTCATGAGCGATTGAGGAGGCTAGGGATTTTAGGGTTTGGAGTTTGGCTACATTTTTTATAATTATGACAATTTTAAATATTATAAAGCTTACAAGTTGTTGCAATTTAACTGGGATATAAGGAGAATCACATTTAATTTTGTGAGAAAAATAGCGCCTACTATAAAGATATTTTGTTCACAATACATCATAAAATATGATTAATGAAACATTGTGTTGTAATATAGCATCACTAAGTTGTATTAGTTAATAAATAATTTAAAATAATGAGCAAAATAATTATTTCTTATCAGCAATGTAAGGCAGCAAGGGATTTATTGAATTGGAAGCAAGAAGATTTGAGTAAAAGAGCGGGAATTAATAGAGCAACTTTGGCAGATTTTGAAAGAGGACTGAGAAATTTAAAAGTTGATACACTTGAAAAAGTGACTGATGCCTTTGAAGAAAATGGAATCAGATTTGAAAATGATGAGGATAAATATAGAATAGATTTATTGAAGGATAAATAAATGACCAAGAATATAAAATGTCCTGACCCCTTTTGAGGGTATCATAAAATTTTTATGAAATAAGTAATGGGATATTATCCAATTAAACTTGGTATTTCTTCTTAATGTTAACCACAAGAAAATAAAATTTAATAATTTAATCAAAACATATATATGTTAATAAAAAATTTCACTCTATCTATCCTCTTTTTAAGTCTTTTTTTAACAGGATGCACCAAATCGAAGCAAGCAAGAAAAGTTGAAAAATCAGGATTTATTGGTGATTATTCACTTCTTACAAAAGGCAAAGATGACCAAGCTTTATTCACATACAGAAAATCTGAATTTGGCGCAAAAAAATACAATAAAATTATTATTGATCCAGCTAAGATTTGGACGGGTAAAGATTCCAAATTATCAAAATTAGAACCCAAAACCCGCCAAGAAATTGCCGATAATTTCAACAATTATTTAGTAGCCGAAATTAGCAAAATAATGACCGTCACCAAAAATCCAGGACTTAACACAATCAGATTCCAAGCTGCCATCACCGATGTAGATTTTTCCAATCCAACACTCGACATAATATCGAGCATATTGCCCTATGGGCTCGCAATTAGTTTGGCAAAAGAAGTTGCAACAGGAAAGCCTTCAAGTGTTGGCGAATCTTCAATTGAAATTAAAGTTTCTGATTCAATGAGTGGAGAAATTATCGCCGCCGCAGTTGATAAAAGGGTTGGTAGTAAAAGATTGGATATTGATATTTTTGATAAAAAGGCCGATGTTGATGAGATATTAAAATATTGGGCAAAGTTTATTGCTTATAAAATATGTATGTCCAAAGAACTTAACAAATGTATCGATCCTAAGGCATAGCCAAGCAAAAATCAGATTCTCATAAATACTACATCGGCCCTATCTGACTTGGTTTTTATCTTCATTTTTGGATGTAATCAAAATCGATAATAACACTCTTACTCACAAACTAAGGCCTAATACCAATCATCACAATTAACTGTACATTTATCCTTCATCTTTTTGGTCTAAAATTAAGAAGAAATACCTTGTGTATATCCTGATACACAAGGTATTTCTTCTAAATTTTATCCTCAAAAATATTTCGCCTAAATGTACAGTTAATTATGATAATTGGTATAAGACTATTTTTTCACTAATCTATTAGATCTTTTTTGCGTAGTAATATTATTAAATTTTACTTGCACTTAATGAGAGTCTTTTCATAAATTAGCAGTCCTATCTCAATTATTTTCGGTGCTTTAAAGATATTTAAGCGGCTATTTACATTCTTTAAAAACCGCTAGACACCATTAATTAAATTAATTAAATTAATTAAATTAAATTTATCTGTTTTACAAAATAGATAAATTTTCTTCTCTTTAAACTTAAAATAAATCAAAAAATGAAAATTACTAAAATATTAGCACTAGCTTTGCTATGTGCTTCAATCAGCAAAATATCTTTTGCTCAAGATATCGTTATTACAGCCAATGTATCTGGATGTGATAAAGAAATTAAGAAATATTGTAAAAATGTTACCAAGAGTGGCGCCGACAGAATCACTGCCTGTTTGTACGCTCATGAAGATCATCTTTCTAAAAAATGTCAATTTTCTTTGTATGATGCAGCAGCTAAATTGCAGCATGAAATTACAAAGCTCAGCTATGTAGCAAATGAATGTATGGATGATTTAGATAAATTATGTGCCAACGTTGAAATTGGTGATGGAAGGTTGTTGAGATGTTTAGATAAAAACAGCAAAAAAGTCAGTAAAGATTGTAAGACAGCTTTAAAACAAACTGGCCTTAAATAGATACGCATTAAAAACCCTAAAGTAGGTCGGACTTTACAAGCCCGACCTACTAATAAAAATAATTTTAATTGCTTTTCTTTCTAAATGATAAAGACCTAAAATTCCAATTATTCTTGAAAAACAGAACATAAAGAGCCGGAACAAATCCCAAAGTCAAAACTGTCCCTACTGCCAATCCAAACATAATCACAATTGCCATCGGATACCATAAATCACCGCCGAACATGGCTAAGGGTATTAATCCTAAGATAGTGGTTAATGTAGTCATTATTATTGGCCTGACCCGAGCTAAACAGGCCGAAATTACGGCAGATTCTATATTATCGTCTAACAACCTTTCTGAATCTATTTTATCAATTAAGACGATTCCATTATTCACGATTATTCCCGCTAAACTGTAAAGCCCAAGTATAGCCGTAAAGCTTAAGAATGCGTTAGCAGTAATTAAACCGGCAACAGCTCCAATTATCACTAAAGGAATTGTCAGCATAATAATTGCTGGTCTGCGGAAAGAGTTAAATTGTAAAACCAGAAGTACAATAATAACGATAATGGCAAAAGGCATATTGGAAAAAAGAGCATTATTAGCTTTTCCAGAACCTTCTATTTCTCCACCAGCTTCAATTTTATATCCATCAGGAAGATCGATAGATTCGATAAATGGCCACATTATTTCATGCATTTGTGAGGCTTGTAAAAAGCGATTCTTCCCTGAAACCGTTATGGTTCTTTCCTGATTGTAATTCTTCAATTTGTTGGGGCCAATACTGGACCAAAAATCGGCGATTTGAATTAAAGGAACAGTTTTGGAATCTTTAGAAAGAATATTCAAGGTTTGTAATTCACCTAAATTATCTCTTTTATTGTCACCACGCAGAATTATCGGGATTGCTTTATCGCCTTCCCTGTAATCTCCTAATGTCGCCCCATCAAAATAGGTGCTTAATTCATAGGCAACATCTTGGCTCGAGATGTTTGATCTACGAGCACGACTTTGGTCGATATCCAATTTGATTCTAGCTACCGGATTTTGCCAATCATTGACCACTCCGTAGGAATTTTCAATAGAACTCATTTTAGATTGAATTTGATAAGATAGATCGTAAATCTTATCCACTTCCAATCCGGTAATGCGATATTCTACCAAACCGATTTCGGTTGATCCCAGCCACATTTTCTTTGCCGTACCATCAACATCCGGCATTTCATCGAGGATGAATTGATTGATGCGTTTGACCATTTTATCGACATCTTTGCTGTCGTTGGTGTTTATAACCAAAAAGGCAACATTATTTCCAGGATCAGGAGGGGAGAGAGATAGGAAGAATCTTGGACCACCAAATCCGACATAGGCGATGTTGTTTTTTATCTCTGGATTGATTTTTTCATCAGATATCCAAGAGGTTAAAAATCGGGTCTCTTCTATGGTTTTT
>JBLHVR010000096.1:0-4319 GCA_047628655.1 Lentimonas sp. | reverse complement strand
AATTTGACTTGATAAAAAATATCTTGTAAAAACCTGCTTCCCTTTTCGGAGAGGTGGCCGAGTGGTCAATGGCAACAGACTGTAAATCTGTCCGCGTAAGCGTACGTAGGTTCAAATCCTACCCTCTCCACCATATTTAAGTTCTTATGCGGGTGTAGCTCAGTGGTAGAGCCCTAGCCTTCCAAGCTAGTCGCGAGGGTTCAATTCCCTTCACCCGCTCCATCTCTTACAATTTAATCCTTCAGTCTCGCAATTGCTTCTGGCGTGTAAATATCTCTCATCATTGCAGCTACGAATTTGTAGGCCTCAATAGTTTTACTTTCATATTTTGTTTTTTCTTCCAAGTCAAAATGTTGAAGATCGTAAGGATCTGGAGTCCCTTCTAAATCTGGAGCATATCTCAAAAATTTTTTTACATGTTCGGGAAATGCTTCTTTCATCTGATTTAATGCATTATTATTAATGCAAAAAATAAGATCGGCTTTTTCAATTAAGCCCGCCGAAACCTTTCTGGTTTTAGCATTTAATATTATTCCACACTCTAATTCTTCCAAGGCTTGGATTGCATTTTCTGCAACATATTCGTCAATTTTTTCATTAATTCCAGCAGATTCACAGATATAACCATCGCCCAATTGATGCTTCGTGATAGCTGCTGCCATAGGTGATCGACAAGTATTTCCAGGACATAAAAATAATATGAATATTTTGTCAATATTTTCCTTGGTCATCTTTTCCAATGCTTTTAATTTCCCACTCTAAAACCACTCCCGTTTTTTCCTTAACTTTATCAATCACTAAATTTCCAAGATCAATTAAATCCTGCGCTTTGGCTTCACCAATATTAATCATAAAATTGCAGTGTTTTTCTGACATTTGAGCATCTCCGACCTTAAAACCTCTACAACCCGCCTCAGCAACTAATTGCCAAGCACTTCTTCCACCAGATTTTTCTGGGTCTGGATTTTTAAATGTGCTGCCGCCAGTTTTTTGTCTAATGGGCTGAGAAGCTTCTCGTTTGGCCGCAAAATCGGCAATTTTTACACCAACTTCTTTTAAGGTTGATTGCCCTACTTCAAAAGATCCTTCAATGAAAATTAAATTTTTATCCAAAGAATTACCCCGATATTTAAAGCCAAAATCTTCATTAAAAATATCGAAAACATTACCTTCAAAATCAATCGCCTTGGCCGAAATTAATGTTTTCGAAATGTCATTACCATAACAACCAGCATTCATGGCAATTGCTCCTCCCACATTTCCAGGAATGGAAGATAAAAATTCCAAATCTGAAAGACCATGAATTTTAGTGTAAAGCGCCGCGTTGAAGCAAAGATTGGCGGCTCCAACTGTAATTATATTTTTTTGATGAGAAATTTTCGCAAAACCACCCCCCAGCTTAATTACCATACCTTCAATTCCACCATCTTTAATAATTACATTTGAGCAAGCTCCCAGAATTGTAATCCTTAAATCACTCGGCTTGTTTTTAAGAAAAAATTCCAAATCATCAGCATCTTTAGGAAAAAATAGAATTTGCGCCTTTCCTCCAACTCGAAACCAACTGGTTTTAGATAAATCAACATTGAAACGGTATTTACCGCGAATTTTAGGAAGATCAAAAGTTGTTTCCATTGATTTTAAGGGGATTAAATTGATAATTTGCGGCTTCCTAAAAGGAGGCGATTAATCTAGCCGCGCAACTACTTAAAATCAACAATATGGATAATGTTAAAAAACCGGTCTTACTATGCATCCTAGACGGCTGGGGAATTGGCGATGAGAATGCCAGCGACAACGCAATTGCAAGGGCCAGAACTCCAAATTTTGATCAAATCCTCAGAAAATTTCCACATTCAAAGATTGGAACATCTGGCCTAGATGTTGGCTTGCCTGAGGGTCAAATGGGAAATTCTGAAGTTGGACATTCTTGCATTGGATCAGGCAGAATAATTTTTCAAGATTTACCCCGAATTAATAATTCCATAAAAAACGGTGATTTAGAGAAAAATGAAAATTTAAAAGCCTTAATTATAGCTTGCCAAAAAACCAATAATGTCTGCCATTTAATGGGTTTATTTTCCGATGGCGGAGTTCATTCTCACCAAAATCACATTTTATTTTTAGCAACAACTCTCGCCAAAAATAACATTAATGTGAAGTTGCATTGTTTTTTAGACGGCAGAGATGTGGCCCAGAAAAGCGCAATTAATCATTTAGAAAATCTACAAAATCAAATTAAAAATTATCCAGAAATTGAAATTTCCACATTGTCTGGAAGGCATTACGCGATGGATCGTGATACGAAATGGGATCGAATTGAAAAATCTTTTCAGGCAATTGTAAATTCTGATGCAGAAAAATTTAACAATCCAATTGAGGTAATTAAAGAATCTTACGCCCAAAATGTTAATGATGAATTTCTAGTTCCGGTTGCTAATGAAAATTACCATGGAATGAAAGATGGTGATACTTTATTGGTTGCAAATTTCCGCGCCGATAGAATTCGTCAAATTTCGGAAAGTTTGCTTGATGAGAATTTTAATGGTTTTAATGCCAAAAAAATCAGTTTTTCCGCCACAGTTTCAATAACCTCCTATTCAGATAAATTAGATCAATATTTCTCAGTTTTATTTCCCTCAATTGAAATTAACAATTCACTTGGAGAAATCTTAGAAAAGCAAGGTTTAACCCAACTTCGCATTGCTGAAACTGAAAAATATGCTCATGTAACTTTCTTCTTTAGCGGTGGACAAGAAGATGAATTTAAGGGCGAAAATCGCATCATGGTTCAATCTCCGTCAGTTAGAACCTATGATTTAATGCCAGAAATGTCGGCTAAGAAAGTTGGAGAAGAACTCCAAAATGCCATTAAATCTGATAAATATGACTTTATAGTCGTTAATTATGCCAACCCGGACATGGTTGGTCATAGCGGAGCTTTTGACGCCGCGGTTAGTGCTTGTGAAATAATTGATGAACAATTGGGAAATTTGCGTGATTTAATCTTAAAACAAGATGGAATAATGATTATTTCCGCCGATCATGGAAATATTGAAGATATGGTTGATGATTTTGGTAATCCGCACACATCCCACACCACCAACCTTGTGCCTTTTATTTTAGTTGGTAATAAAGTGGATAACATAAAATTACAAAATGGCAGACTTTGCGATGTTGCGCCCACAATTTTGAATTTGATGAATGTTCAACAACCAGCAGAAATGACTGGAAAAACCCTAATTTCTAAATAATGAATCAAAAAATAATTAATTTACTTAAATTTCAATCCCAGAAAAAAGAGAAAAAACCAGAAAGTTGGAATTCTTTTTTTGGCACATTGGCAATTGCCATTCTTTTAGCGACTCTTGTTCGATCATTATTTTTTGAACCATTCCATATTCCATCAAGTTCGATGAAATCGAATTTATTAATTGGAGATTACATTTTCGTTTCCAAATATAGCTATGGTTACAGCCGATATTCTTTTCCTTTAGGTCTTGATTTATTTTCAGGAAGAATATTTCGATCAAAACCACAAAGAGGCGATGTAATAGTTTTTCGCCTTCCTTCTGATCCAAAAATTAACTACATTAAAAGATTAATTGGCCTGCCAAAAGATAAGATTCAAATTAAAGACGGTCAGGTTTTTATTAATGATGAAGCGGTCAAAAAAGAATTCGTTGATGATTTTATCGATGACGATGGAACAGCTTTAAAAAGATTTAAAGAAACCTTACCAGAAGGAAGGGAAATTTTAGTTTTAGACCAATCATCCGACGCAGTTCAAGATAACACCGGAATTTATTACATTCCTGAGGGTCATTATTTTATGATGGGTGATAATCGTGACAATTCACAAGATAGCCGATTTTTAAATGCGGTTGGCTATATTCCAGAAGAAAATTTAGTTGGAAAAGCTCGTATAGTATTTTTTTCCAGCTCAGATTCTTTTTGGAAATTATGGACTTGGCCAACAAATATTAGATGGAAAAGATTGATTCATAAAATTTCTTAAGTTTTTTTCAATAAACTATTGCATAAATAAATTCATTGAAGATAATTCCGCCACTTCCTTTATGTCGGGATTTGTATGAATGCAACAGCCTTTACGGTGAATAAATACAACACGCTGGGTTTGCGTGGTGGTGGGTCCTGACACTAAGAATTAAAATATCCTTTCCCCTCTCAATATTCCTCAATTTGACCATCAATAATATTATCATCAGTGACAATATTATATTTTTCTAATTTGCGTTGTATAATTTTTTTATCCGACTCAATTCCCATTTTATTTAAATTGCTCACCCTCACTAAAA
>JBLHVR010000095.1:0-4330 GCA_047628655.1 Lentimonas sp. | reverse complement strand
AAGTTTTTAAAGATTGAAGCAAGTTTGTTTTCGTCAATTGCTTTTTCTTCATCGATGAATTTTGCGATGATTTCAGATTTGATAGCGTCTAAATCAGAAGCTCTTTCTTGTTTAGCTTGCTTTTTGTAAGCAGCAACAATTCTGTCACTGAATTCACTAGAGATAGCAGAAACCAAATCGCCATTATTCTCAGAAACAACTTCAATTTCTTTTATTCCAGCTTCAGCTTTAAACTCGACAATTGCATCGATTACGCCTTGCATTTTTTCATGACCAAATTTAACCGCTCCAAGCATGATTTCTTCTGAAAGCTCTTTAGCTTCAGATTCTACCATAAGAACAGAAGATTTAGTTCCCGCAAGCATTAATTCTAACTGACTATCTTTTAAAGCAGCGTTACTTGGGTTTAAAACATATTCACCATTAACATAACCAACTCTGGCTCCAGCAATTGCTTCAGCAAATGGAGCTTCAGAAATTGACAATGCTGCCGAAGCTGCAATTAAAGCAACGATGTCTGGGTTGTTTTCAGGGTCATATGAAAGAACAGTACAGATAAGGTTTATTTCATTGTGAAAGTTTGATGGAAATAATGGGCGAATCGGACGATCAATTAATCTTGAAGTCAAAGTAGCGTTATCTGATGGCTTAGCCTCTCTTTTAAAAAATCCACCTGGAATTTTTCCAGCAGCGTAATATTTCTCAACATAGTGAACGGTAAGCGGTAAGAAGTTAGCTCCAGCAAGAGGTTTTTTAGAAACGGTTACTGCACAAAGAACAACGGTTTTTCCCATTGTCGCAACAACTGAACTTGCTTGTCTGGCAATTTTACCAGTTTCTAAGGTGATGATTTTATCACCGAATTGAATTTCTTTTTTTGTTTCGTTAAACATATTTCTTATTATTAGATTATTTATACAACTTAGTAATTTTGGTTAAAAAATTACTTTCTTAATTTTAACTCAGCAATTAGAGCTTCATAACGTTTTTGGTCCTCATTTTTAAGATATTCCAACAATCTTTTTCTTCTATTAACCAAAATTAAAAGTCCTCTTCTAGAAGAGAAATCTTTTTTATGAACTTTTAAATGTTCAGTTAAATTTTCAATTCTTTTAGTAAAAACAGCACATTGGATTTCAGTAGAACCACTATCGTTCTCACTTCTGCCATGTTTTTTAATGATATCTTGTTTATCTTTAGGATTGATTGTCATTTTCTTCGATTTTAATTAGAAATTATTAAGTGGCTTTAGCAAATTATTTTCAATTCTTGCTAAAGAAATTAGAGCACCTTGTCCGATAACTTTTATTACAGGTTTTTGTGATAGAGATCTTAAATCATTATCTGAGTCAGATAAGCTTATTGATTGGCCTTGCTTGATTTTAAGGCTATCAAATTTGTTTAATTCAACTTCAGGAATGAAATTAAGAACATCACGCAATTGTAGTAAAGAATTTTTCGAAGCGGAATATGTAACAATATTTTTTAATTTTTCAAGCGAAATCGCATTCTTAACTGTAAAATCTCCAACTATTAATCTTTTCAAAGAAGAAACATAACCACAGACTCCCAGAGAATCTGATAATTCTCGTGCAAAAGAACGAACATAAGTTCCTTTTGAGCAAGTCATCTCAAAGGATGATTTTTCTTGATCGGAAGAAATTAACTTAATTTGAGAAATTGTTATTAATCTTGACTTTAACTTCACCTCAATTCCTTTTCTGGCCAATTCGTAAGATCTTTTACCATTAACTTTAATTGCTGAAAAAGAAGATGGTGTTTGATAAATTTGACCAATAAATTTGGAAATAGCGTTAGTGATTTGCAAGGGACTTGGCCTTAAGTTATTACTCTGAGTTACATTTCCAGTTTTATCATCACTGTCACGAAATTCTCCCCAAGTAATATCACAATAATATTTTTTGATTTCATTGGTAATATATTGGCAAGTTTTTGTCGCTTTACCAACTGCTATAGGAAGAACTCCAGTTGCAAATGGGTCTAAAGTTCCAGCATGTCCAACTCTATTTGACTGAGTAATTCTTTTTACAATAGCAACAATTTTTGCCGAAGAATATCCTTCTGGCTTGTCTATATTTAACCAATAATTCTGAGAATCAATATTCATAATAATTTATTCTCAATTGAGATTTCAATGTCAGTAAAATTTCTTAAGGTTTCAACTTGCTTTTGCTCACTTAAGGTGTCTTCTTTGCAATTAAAAATAATTTTATTAATCACAACTCCAGAAGATTGTATTGTTTTAATGGCAGTTAATGTGTGGCTGATGGTGCCAAGATAGTTTCCCACGACTAAAATTGTTGGAATTTGCAATTCTTTAATTAAGTCGAGGAAAGTTTTATCATTATTAATTGGAGTCATAACCCCGCCAGCTCCTTCAATAAGGAGATATTCACCATTTTCTTTAGCTAAATTTATTTCATTTTGGCAAAATTTAACTAAATTAGAAAAATTAATTTCCCTACCTTCAATATTGGCAGCAATATTAGGAGAAAGAGGCTCTGAAAATCGATAAGGAGAAATTTTATCAAGATTCTCTTTATTTAATTCCAGATCAAGAAATTTAATTATTTTAGCACTATCACTACCACAATCATCATCTTTAAATCCGCTAATTATCGGCTTTATCGCCCTCACCTTCTTGCCTTCCGAAATTAATTCTTTACAAATTCTTTCTAGAATAAAAGTCTTACCAATATCAGTTCCGGTTCCGGAAATAAAAATCTGCATTATAATTGATCGAAAGTTCCATAAATCGGACCAAATACCGAGATTGTAATCCAGCCCATCATTCCACCCATCACCAGAGTTAGCATTGGCTGAATCATTCCCACCATCTTATCTACCGCATCGTTAATTTCTTTATCATAGAAAAATCGGATATTATCCAAAGCTTTTTCCATATTTCCGCTACTTTCACCAATTTCAAACATTCGAGAAACAAGAGGTGGAAAATATCCAGTAGCCTCAATTGCCTTAGCCAATTGCTTACCCTCAGCTACTTCCTGTTTAGCAGCATCAATTCCATCTTTAATGGCGCGATTACTAATTACTGTTTTAGAAGCTTCTAAACATTCCAAAACTCCTAAGCCACTTTTAAATGTAATTGAAAAGAAATAGCAGAATCTGGAAGCGTCAATTTTTGTAATCAGTTTACCAAAAATCGGCAAATAGAGCTTCATATAATCAATTTTATAGGAAATACTTGGAATTCGGTTCAATATTTTATAAATAACAAATGTAAATGTGAAGAATAGAACAATACCGAGCATGTGGTTCTCAAAAAATCCTGAGAATGCAATTAAAGCCCTAGTTGCTGCTGGTAAGTCAATTTTCTGACTCATTAAAAAATCAGTCACTTTTGGAACTACGACTGTTGTCATAACTCCCAAAACGACAAACATAACACCAAGACTAAAAAGAGGGTAGCGAATTGCCTTAACTGTCTTTCTTTTCATTTCATCATTCCACTTCAAGTGGTCAATGATACTTTGAAATGAGTTGTGCAAATTACCAGTTTTTTCACCAGTGCTCACTAGCCCAACAAAAACATCTGGAAAAATTTGAGGATGTTTGGCGAAAGATTCTGACAATAATGAACCATTCTTTAACGATTCGTAAATCTCCTGCATTAAATTGCGAATTTTTAAGGATTTAGAAGAATCCTTAATATCAGAGATAGATTCAACAATTGAAACCCCTGCCCTATCTAACTGTTCAAGATGTGAAAAAATAGTGATTAAATCCTTAGTGTTTAAACTGTTATTGAATAAAAAACTTTTTTCAATACTGAAAGAAATCAAATAAAGATTATTATTTTTCAACAAAACCTCAAGTTCCGAAGGGTTCTCGGCAGACATTACTCCTCTGGTATATTTTCCAATGTCATCAATCGCTTTATATCTATATCTGTTCATTGTGAGTTTTGAAGTTTTGTGAATTTTCTTAAAGCAATCTGTTTTTTTAATTTAGAAAGATGGTCAAGAAAAGTAATTCCGTTTAAATGGTCAATTTCATGTTGAACACAAGTTGCAAGCAAATCATCGGCTTCAAGAATCTGTTCCTCACCAAAATAATCTAGATATTTAACCGTAACTTTTTTTGGCCTAGCAACATCTGCTCTAATTTCTGGAAAAGAAAGACAACCTTCCTGATATTTTGAGATTTCTTTTGAGGTTTTAATGATTTCTGGATTAACCAAGAATATTGGTTTTTTATCACTAAGGTGATCGTGATGTGAATGATGTGAATGATTGCCGCCACATTCTGCAATTTTGTAATCAATATCCATTACTAAAATTCTTTTAAG
>JBLHVR010000094.1:0-4455 GCA_047628655.1 Lentimonas sp. | reverse complement strand
AGTTGCAGCAGAAATTTCCTTTAACTCTGACGATGGTTATGTTTCAGATAATACTGAATTTACTATTGTTTCAGGAGTTTCTGGCGGCTTAGTAAATCAAGTTATTAACGATGATATTGATGTCAATAATTTAGGAAGTAACAATTCCGGCCTTCTAACTTTCAGTACCAAAACTCAGGGAAGCGACCTAATTTTAGTAATTGACAGAAATGGTGCCGAAACTTTTACAAATAATGAATCAATTTCCGCAATCTATCGAGGAATTGATAAAGCAGGAGCAAGCGCTACTGGAGAGCTTAGAGATTTGCAAAAATTAATTGATAACGCATCAACCAGCAACGCCACTAGAAATTCAGCATTAGAATCCATAATTCCACAAGGAAATCAGGATTTAAATGATAATATCATAAATTTAGCCAATTTGTCATCGGGAGTCGTTGAATCTAGGTTAAATAATATTTTATTTAACCCCAGCAATTCTAAAACTAGTTTTGATAATTTTTTTAATAATAAGAACCTTTCTAGCGGAAATTTTTCCAGAAATAGTTTTTCTAAGAATTATGGAGATTCAACTCAGGAGAAAATTTTAGATGCGGCAAGAATGCAATTCGATGATGAAATTTTTGACAAACAATCCATCTGGATGCAAATTTTTGGAAGCTCTGCCGACCAAAAAATAACATCCAACAGTTCTGGATATGATTATTATAGTAAAGGAATTGCCATTGGGGTTGATCAAGAAATTCTAAGAAATTTAAGAATTGGAGTTTCATCCAGTTTTTCACTTTCCAATGTAAAATCCAAAAGCTCAAGCCTCAAAGAAACCGACATTAGCAGCAATTTTGAACCCTATTTTATCAGTGCAATTTTGGGAGTTGCTCTTAATAGCTTTGATTCCAAGAGATCGATGGAAGATTTAGGTACGACGGCCAAAGCAAGTTATGGCGGCCAAACCTACATTGCCAAGGTTGAAAGTGGCATGAAGAAAAGCCTCAGCTCTTCCTTAAAAATTATTCCAAAAATTGGCCTAACAGCCCTGAGGAACCAAGTTAAAACATACTCAGAAACCGGAGCTGGAACTTTGAATTTAAAAATTAGCAACAAACATCACGAGTTTTTAGAAGCAAGAATTGGAGCTGATATAATTTATGACGATTTAGAAATTTCAAAAACAATAATAAGGCCAAAAGCAAAAGTGAGCTATGGATATGATTTACTAGGAAACGACCAACATTCATCTAGTTCATTTGAAGGACAAAATGGTAATTTTGAAACCATCAGCTCTAATGAGGATAAATCTAGCTTCAGATATGGAGTTGGAATTGAATTTGCCAAGGAAGATATTTTAATATCCATTAATTACGACATAGAAAAAAAATCAGGCTATCAATCAGACGCCGCTTCGCTTTATTTGCGATATGATTTTTAATGCGAAATTGATAGGATCAGGCTCAGTAGATAGTTACATATTAAACGCTTCTCTGAGCAATCTATACTTTAGAAGCAATAATTTCATCTAAGAATATTTTTCCGTAATGCTTTAACTTTGTCGCTCCAATACCTACGATTCCTGACATCTCCTCCAAAGATTTCGGGTTTAATTTAACCATTTCTACCAAACTGCGATCGTGGAAAATAATGTAAGGCGGCAGGTTTTGTTCTTTGGAAAGTTCTAATCTTTTGGCCTTAAGAATTGCAAATAACTCACTATCATTTTCATTATCAAAACTTAGAGACTTAGCTTTTTCTCGAGGAGTTATTTCGTTAATTTTCTTGGGAATAGAATATTTACGCAGTTCAATTGTTTCTTTCTCCTTTAAAAACTTCATTCCATCTGCAGTAATTTTAATACCGCCATGATTAACAACGTCAACATTAATTAAGTTTCTCGCCACTAATTGACGAAAAACACTTTGCCATTCTTGTTTAGTTAAATCGGCTCCAATTGCAAAAACACTTAAATTATTATGACCAAAATTTGTAATTCTTTCATTTTCTACCCCAATTAAAACATCAACCAAATACCCCACACCAAACATTTGATTGGTGCGATAAACGCAAGATAGCGCTTTTCCAGCCAAAATTGTGCCATCGAAGGTTTCTGGCTTATCCAAACAAGTATCACAATTATTACAAGGCTGACAATCATCGCCAAAATATTGTAAAATAACTTTTCTTCGGCAGCTTGAAGCTTCACAAAGACCAAGCAAGGAGCTAAATTTCTGACGTTCAATTCTTTTTTGATTTTCGGAGGCATGTGAAATTTCAATAAAATTCCTTTGAATAGCCGCATCGGAAAGTCCATAAAGCATTAAAGTTTTTGAGGGCAGACCATCTCTTCCAGCTCTTCCGGTTTCTTGGTAATAGCTTTCAATATTTTTAGGAATATTTAAATGAATTACAAAACGTACATCAGGCTTGTCAATTCCCATTCCAAAAGCAATTGTTGCCACCATTATGGCATTCTCTTGTTCTAAAAATTTCTTTTGATTTTGCGTTTTCTCACGCACCCCCATTCCAGCGTGATATGTGTATGCATTTAAACCTTCGATTTTTAGCCAACTGGTAATTTCTTCAGTTTTTTTGCGCGACAAGCAATAAATGATTCCACTTTGGCCTGAAAAATTTTCCTTAATAAAGTCTAAAGCCTGCTTTTTGGGATTTTTATTGAGTAAAATTGAATAATGAATATTTGGCCTGTCAAAGCTGGCAACAAAATTTTTGCCATTTTCCAAACTTAATTTTTCCAGAATATCTTTACGAGTTGGTGCGTCAGCTGTTGCAGTTAAAGCAATTCGTGGAACATTTGGAAAATTCTGAGACAAAATTGAAAGCTGAGTGTAAACTGGACGAAAATCATGTCCCCAACCTGAAATACAATGAGCCTCGTCAATGGCGAAAAGAGCAATTTTAACATTTTGCAGAAGCTCCATAAATTCTGGCATCATTAACCTTTCCGGAGCCACATAAAGCAAATCTAGCTCTCCGTCTTGAATCATCTGTTTTGTCTGCCAAACATCGGCCGCGCTAATGCTGGAATTAATAGCTTTGGCTCGAACTCCAGAAACCTCCAAAGCGCTAACTTGGTCATGCATTAAAGCCACCAAAGGTGAAACAACGATTGTTAGGCCATCTAAAATTAGGGCCGGAATTTGATAACAAAGGGATTTTCCACCACCAGTTGGCATTAAAACAAAACAGTTTTCTCCCCTTAAAACAGAATCAATAATTGCCTCTTGATGTCCGCGAAATGAGTCAAAACCAAAGGTTTTTTTAAGAATTGATTGTGGAGAATTGTGCTTCATTAAATTGCTGCTTCATATGTTTTGGGTTTAATGCTAGCAATTTGTGTTTTTTCAACTCGAGCATTAGGTTTTTGGAGTGTTTTAACGCAGGTTCTATCGTGTGAAATTTTTAAGGAATCCTTAGTTTCCGATAGAAAAAAGTCTATCTCGCTATCTTTACTTTTTAACATTTTACATAGATAATTGTGATTCTTTGTTTCTGGAGAATTTAATAATTCTGACTTTAAAGCTGGATTAATAGATGCTTCTTTTACCAACAAAAAAGAAATTAGTTTTTTGCTTTTTTCGCTATCATCTTCTTTATAAACTTTTTTTAAAACAATATCTATTGCAGTTTCTTGTGCTAAATTTTTGGAATTAATATCCATCCCGTAAGATAATAATTTTTGTATTGCTTTTGCATTATTGAAATTAGCTGCAACGTGAAGAGGTGAATCTTGAGATGTTTGCAATTGATAATTTTTATTATTCCAATCGATAGTTACGCCTGCTTTTTCTTTTAAAATTTTTAGACTTTCTTCTAACTGGTCTAAATTATCATCGCGAATATTTTCATATATGTTGCTGATTGTTTTTTTAACGGTCATTTTTTAAATTAATTATTTTCTTAAAATTAAATTTCTCGGGCAATTTCCATTGCTCCGTAAGTTATTATTCCAGTTGCACCAGCTCTTTTAAAGGCGATTAAATTTTCTTTTAAGGCTTCATTAAAATCAACAAAACCAGCTTTGGCAGCTAGTTTTAACATTGAATATTCACTACTAACTTGATATGAAATTATTGGTAAATTGCAAGATTGACTGGTTTTTAGAACAATATCTAAATATGAAATTCCTGGTTTAATAATTAACATATCTGCTCCTTCTTTAGAATCTAGAGCGATTTCTCTGAGTGCTTCGTCTGAATTTCTGAAATCCATTTGATAGGTTTTTTTATCATAATTTCCTAAATTTTTATCTGAACCAATAGCGTCTCTAAAGGCTCCATAAAAATTAGAAGCATATTTTACTGCGTAAGACATGATTCCAACTTTTTCAAAGCCATTTTTATCTAAATATTGCCTAATTTTTCCAACTCTGCCATCCATCATGTCTGAGGGAGAAATGATGTCACATCCTGCTCCTGCTTGAATTAGGGCTTGTTGACATAA
>JBLHVR010000093.1:0-4661 GCA_047628655.1 Lentimonas sp. | reverse complement strand
ACAACATTCTAGGCTGGGAATAAGAAAAACCTAAATATACCAAGTCCCATCTTTAATTGTATTTTTAAGAAAAATATTTTTTAGAATAAAATTGAGAGATGCAGCTTAAAAAAATTATTAGAAAGTATTATCTTATGCGCATTTCCTAAAAAAATTCCACATAACCAAGGATATTTATAAAAATTTCCTCAGCATTTTATTCACTTATCGTGGTCACTTTTTTTGCTAGTGATATAATTAATTAACTGCAATCTTTAGAAAATCTAGGCAATACAAGAATTGCATATTCCTCTAATTTCTACAGCAACATATTCGATCTTAAAATTATTTGTAGATCCTATTTTATCCAATTCGATTGCAAGGTCTTTATCGCAACATTCTTGAACCTCATTGCATTTATTACATATTAAAAAGAAGCACTTATTATGCTTTAAAGGATGCGAGCAAACGACATAGCTGTTTGAAATATGCAACTTATGAATCAATCCACATTCCAATAAAAAATCCAAAGAGCGATATATTGTGGCCGGTTTTGCCGAAGAATCTTCCTTCTGTAATATGCTTAATACATCATATGCTTTGGAGGGTTGGTGATTTTGCAAAATGATGGAAAATATTTTTTGGCGCAAATCAGTAAAACGCAAACCATTTTTAAGGCAGATTTCCTTAGCTTGGTTCAAAGAATCTTGGGAGCATTTATTATGGTCTTGACATGAAATCATTTTTCTAAAAAGTTAGGGGTTTTAATGTTATATTGTGACTTAATGCTCATTTCTTATGAATCAAATCTTTTTAAATACAGGTTAAATTTATTGATAATAAAAGAACCAACTCCAATAAAAACTCACAATTATCATGGGTAAAGTAAGTAGTCTATCCCAAATAACCTCATATTTTCTTTTACCTAAAAATTAATTAAGACTTATTTAAAAACAAAAAAACCCACTAATTATTTAACTAGTGGGTTTTTTTAGAATTAAATTTCAATATTTACAATTCGAAGAAATTTAGGATAAAAAATTTGAACTTGCGACTGATCTATATTCAAATAGAAATAATTATGCGTAATTTAATCTATTTTTTGCGTCTAAAAAAGGCAGGAACATTAAGCATGTCGTCATCTTCTACACTTAAAAAGTCGTTTTTCTGATCCTTTGTATTAACATTGATCGACATTTCTTCCTCGTCGTCCATAATTGTTGATATTTTTGAACTAAACCTATGTTCTGCATCTGAATCTTTGGTTGGCTCTTCATTATTTTTTGAACCGCTATTCATAAAACCAAACAAACTGAAGCCTTCTTTTTTAGGTTTTTTAACTTCTTTTTTGTAATTCATTTTGCCTCTAAGAAGTAAATCTGCATTTTCCTTTTCTTCTCTTGCTTTATCGTTTTGAATTTTTTGTCTAACTTCTTCAGCTTCTGCTTCCAATCTAAATTTAATA
The DNA here is from genome assembly GCA_047628655.1 of Lentimonas sp. GTDB lineage: Bacteria > Pseudomonadota > Alphaproteobacteria > Rickettsiales > UBA1997 > JAJTCH01. Next base: position 3,217 of record JBLHVR010000093.1, on the reverse strand, counting down.
GCATTGCGATCGGAATTTCTTTTTTCTTCTTCCAGATCATTTTCTAAATTTTGATGTTTAGAAGATAGATCTTTTAGAGATTCAGGAGTTTTAACATCATTTTTTTCATAATTTTCGTTAACATCTTCAAAAGTTCTTTCATGATGTTTACGGGTAATTTCTTCGTTAATTGGCTTAAGATTTTGATCAAGATTTTTAACTGATCCGGTATCGAAGAAAGTTTTTTTACTTTGCACAAATTCATCAATTTTATCTTTGGCTTTTTCTTGATCACTTCTAATTTCATAAACCATTTGCGATTTTGATTGCGAAGGTAGATTTTGATCTAGTGGAGCGTAAAACTCATCTTCATCAATTCCGGTTGCAACAACCGAAATACGGATTTTACCTTGCATATCTTCGTTAAAAGCTGATCCAAATATAATATTGGCATTAGAATCGACTTCTTTTTTAATGGTATTAACTGCTAAATCGGCCTCAAAAAGAGTCATATCTGGCCCGCCAGTCATATTAACCAAAACTCCTTTAGCCCCGCGAATTGAAATATCGTCGAGAAGTGGATTAGCAATTGCTTCTTCGCAAGCGATCACGGCGCGGTTTTCACCACTTGCTTCTCCTGTTCCCATTAATGCTTTTCCGCTTTTAGTCATGATGGTTCTAATGTCGGCAAAATCTAGATTTACCAAACCCGGCATAGTAATTAAATCGGTTATGCCGCGAACTCCGGCATGTAGAACGTTGTCGGCCATTTTGAATGCAGCTTCAAAAGTAGTTTGTTCATTAGCGATTCTAAATAGATTTTGATTTGGAATTATGATTAAAGTATCAACACATTTTTTAAGTTCTTCAATTCCAAGCTCCGCAGATTCCATGCGATATTTTCCTTCAAATTGGAAAGGCTTAGTAACAACTCCAACAGTTAAAATTTCTCTTTCTCTGGCTAGTTTTGCAATAACTGGAGCTGCTCCGGTTCCGGTTCCACCACCCATTCCAGCGGTAATGAAGACCATATTATTGCCTTCTAAAAACCTAATTATTTCTTCAACATTTTCTTCTGCTGCAATTTTTCCTCTATCTGGAAAAGATCCGGCTCCTAGGCCTTTTGTGGTGTTTACTCCAAGTTGAATGCGATTTGCTGCAAGAGAATTTGCCAATGATTGCGCGTCTGTATTGGCTGCAATAAATTCTACGCCTTCTAAATTTGAACGAATCATGTTATTCAAAGCATTTCCACCTGCTCCGCCAACGCCAAAAATTGAAATTTTTGGTTTTAATAAAACTGGCTCAGGAATGTTTATTTTTAATGTCATTTTTAGATGGATTGAACGTTATTAAATATATGGGAAGAATGACAAATTGATTCTAATTATTCAAGTTAAGTTATCTTTGCTTACTTAAGAAGCGATATGCCAATGAGTCTCTCCTCCTGAAACATCTTTTAGCACGATATTTTTTACTAATAATTCATTTCTAATTTCATCAGCTTTTGCCCAATTTTTTTGAGCTTTAGCTTCTTTTCTTGCGGATATTTTTTCTAAAATATAATTTTCATCAACATTTATTGCCTGTTTTTTAACAACATGATTGGACTTGTATAATCCAAGAAAATCAAGGCAAGAAAGTAGGTTTTGAATTAAATTATTTTTTTCATTTTCCTCAGAATTTTTAATCTCTTTAACGATTTCATGCAAAACACTAAATGCCAAAGGAGTGTTTAGATCGTCGCTCAAATATTCAAGAATTTTTACTAAATATGGATTCTCAATATTAGAAGCAGAATTTATTGCGGCAGAACCAATTGCGCCATAAAATTTATCGATGGCTTTGGTGGAGTCTAGTAAAGCTTTATCGCTAAAGTCTAGTGGTTTTCGATAATGAGTGGAAAGGAGTAAATATCGAATCGCAATTCCATTAATATTTTTATCGAGTAAATCTTTGATGGTGAAGAAATTATTCAAAGATTTGCTCATTTTTTCGCCATTAACAGTTAGAAAACCATTATGAACCCAATATTTTGCATAGGAAGAATGTGGATTGGCACATTTGCTTTGAGCAATTTCATTTTCATGATGCGGGAATTTTAAGTCGGCTCCGCCGCCGTGAATGTCGAAACTCTCTCCTAAATATTTATTACTCATTGCTGAACATTCCAAATGCCACCCAGGGCGACCTTTACCCCATGGGCTTTCAAATATTGATGAAATGTCGTCGTTTTCACTAGCAGGTTTCCACAAAACAAAATCTAGTGGATCTTTTTTATATTTAGCAATTTCAATTCTTGAACCTGAAACCATTGAATCAATATCTCTTTTGGATAATTCACCATAATTTTCATAGCTTTTAACATCAAAAAGAACATGCCCTTCGCTTTCGTAGGCATTGCCGTTTTCCAGTAATTTTTTAATCATCACGATCATTTCAGAAATATTTTCTGTAGCTTTGGGTTCAAAATTTGGCTTTAAAACATTTAAAACAGCAATATCTTCATAAAAAAGTTTTAGAATTTCATCGGTTAATTCTTTTATGGTAATTTTCTTTGCCAATGCCCGAGCATTAATTTTATCGTCAACATCGGTAATATTTCTAACATAGGTGACTTTGGAAAATTTCTTGAGAAATAAACGAAACCATAAATCATATATTACGATGCTTCGAGCATTACCAATATGCGGGCGATCGTAAATTGTTGGGCCGCAAACATAGATTCTGACATTACTAGAATCGATGGGAGTGAAAATTTCTTTATTTTTAGAAAGGCTATTGAATATTTTGATCATTGCATCAAAGTTTTGATGATTTTGCGGTTAATGTATTTTTCACTTTTCGCTCCAGTGAATCTAGTTTCAACTTCTCCAGTACGGCCAATTAAAACTGTTAAAGGAATGATTCTGTTATAGCGAATATTTTTCGTTTTTAATAAATCGCTAAGGCCGTCATTATAAATTAAATATTCAGGCTTAAAATAGATGTTTTTATAATATTCCAAATAATTCATCAAAGATGCTCCATCAATATTTCGATCAATCGCTACCGAAATTACTTTTAAATCAGTGTTTTGAAATTTACGAGCCATTTCGTTAATGATTGGAAGTTGCTGTTTACAAATTCCGCACCAAGTGGTGTAAACATAAAGCAAAATTGGCTTTCCTAGATTATCGTCAATTTGACTTAAAATATCGTTAGGAAGAATGGCAATTGGCTGGTTGTAGGTTTGGTT
>JBLHVR010000092.1:0-4755 GCA_047628655.1 Lentimonas sp. | reverse complement strand
CGCGTCTGTTGATTGATTCTTATGTCCAGCTAATTGGATCTTGGGCATCTCCAATTGTTGGTTTGGCAATATTGGTAGCAATGATGTCAACTGTTTTGGCGGTTGTCGACAGTTATCCAAGGCTTCTAACAGAGAGCTTCTCGGTAATCAAGCGCATGAAGAATGGGGATGTGAGCGAGAAAGAGGAAATTGATAAAAGTCGTTTAATGCACAGCTTTTTAATGGCATTCTACAGTATTGTGGCGGTTCTGGTGATTATGTTTTTATTTAGTGGCTTTAAGCAAATTCTAGATTTCACTGCAAGCGTAGCTTTTGTTGTGGCCCCACTTTATGCTTTTGTTAATTATAAAATTGTGACCAGTGAATTGCTGCCTGAAGAGTTTAGGCCAGGATTTGCAATTAGGATTTTAAGCTGGTTTGGACTGTTGTTTTTAATGGGCTTTTTGGGGTGGTTTTTGTGGGCGAAGATCTTTGTGATTTAGAGAGAAAAGGTCCTAATGGAGATTTTTATGATTTATATTAAATTAGTTAGATAATTGAACTAATTGACCAATGCCTTCTAGAGAAATTTTACGATATTAAATCATATTTATCACTTTTTAAAGTAGGTATAGCGCCTTAAATTGATTGATTTATTGACAATAAAATTGATCTTGATTTAAAAAAGTTTGATTCATAAAAAATGGATATTACGTTAGAATATAACATCTTAAATTCCAATTCTTCACAAAATATGATTTCATGTAACGATCACAATAAATGCGTTTCCGATTCTATTAATCAAGCCAAAGAAATTTGCCATAAAAATGGTTTGCGATTTACTGATTTGCGCCAAAAAATATTTTCAATTATTCTGCAAAACCACCAACCTTCTAAAGCCTACGACGTGCTGAGTATATTGCAAAAAGAAGATTCATCAGCAAAACCAGCGACAATATACCGTTCTTTAGATTTTTTACTAGAATGTGGATTGATTCATAAATTGCATATTTCAAATAGTTATGTGGTTTGCTCGCACCCCTTGAGGCATAATCGATGCTCTTTTCTAATATGTAATAAATGTAATGAAGTGCAAGAATGTTGTGACAAACAACTTTCCACCGAAGTAGAGAAAATGGGATCTAAAAATAATTTTAAGATCGAATATGTTGCTGTTGAAATTAGGGGAATATGTAGTTCATGCATTTCCTAAGTTTAACAAAAGCCTTGGCTAATTGACAAGGTGTCCGCTAGCAAATGTTAATATGCTAAATAAATACAATCCTGAGGAAATTTTTAAAAAACAATTATTCATTTTTTCATTTTTAGCACAAAAATTCCTCTCTTCTTTTTCACAGCAATTCATTTTATCGGCTTTCAATTTTAGAATAAAAGCCAGAACCAACATTAATCCAGACAAGAGAAGAATTTCAATTTCAAATTTTTCAAAACTTTCAAATAAAGGATTTTCTAGAACTCCTCTCGTAATAAACCCAAGGTTTGTTCCTAGGCCAATAATGGTTGCAAGCAGTGGAATTCCACAGCAAAAAATATGCATCAAACTGCAACCAATTATTAAAGAATAGGCAATAATCATAGTTATGTCGTCAATGTATCTAGGTTCAATAATGTTGTGATAAAACTTTAAAATCTAAAATAAAGTTTTGATACCAACCATGAATGAACGACCTGGAAGAGGAATGTTGTCTTTTAAAAACGAGACATGGTTACGAGCTTCTTGATCAAGCAAGTTTGTGGCATTTAGATATAAAATTGAGCTAGTGGGACCAAGGTTAATCTGATAATCCGTTCTGGCATTAAGCATTACGTAGCCTTCCGTTGGAACCTCTTCGTCTGCAACGTTGTTTTGAGCAAAAGTGTAATCCACATCCAACCTTAACCCGACTTTGTTGTAATCATAAATGGCACTACCCCCAACTCTTGCTGGAGAAATGCGCGGCAAATGTTCGGAAGTGGATCTATTTCTAGCTTCTAAATAATCACCTCTGATTTCAAAATTTACCTTATGTTTATTTTTATCATAAGCATCAAACATAGCCTTTACTTCTGCGCCATAAAATTCTGCAGGCATGTTTACATAATTGTAAATAGGAAGATCTGAATCATGATCTTCTTCTCCGGTTGCATTCAAAGCGATAAAATTTTGAAAATTATTGTAAAACAAACTCACTTCACCGCTTAGGAATCCTGAGTTCTTACGCAAAGAAAGATCAATCCCTACTGATTTTTGCACGTCAAGATCTTGGTTTCCAACTTCAAATGTTTCTGTCGCCAAATGTTCACCGTTTGAATAAAGCTCCTGAGAATTAGGTGCTCTCTGGGTGTATGAAGTGGAAATTGCTGCTGAATAATCTTTTGGTAAATCGTAGACAAAACCAAGTGAGGCGCTTCCAGCCAGATCATTACGTGATTCAACATTTTCAAAAGAGGCAACTTTATCAACATTTATTTCCTGATAATCCAGCCTTCCGCCTATTTGCAATTTTAAATCTCCAAGAGGAACTTCCTCAAGAATGAAAGCTGAGTTTGTATGAGTGTTGCTGGGTGGAACAAAAGCCTCTTCTCCGCTCGCAGAAAAATCACTTCTGTTGGATTGCAAACCAAAAGCCCCCTCGAATATTCCAAATTTATTATGAGTAAATTCAACACGACTATCATATCCACGATTCTCGAATGTTGTTCCTATTTCTTGACCTTCAAATTCTGTGTGCTCATAGTCAGAAAAACCAAATTTATATTTTATGGCTTTTATGTATTCGGATGGGTCTTTGTATAAACCAGCCAAATCAAAACGTCTTTGCTTCATTCCAATTCTGACGTCAGCATCTTCACCTCCATGTTCATCACCATGGTCATCACCATGGTCATCGTGATGGCCACCATGGCCAACAATTCCATAATTAGTTTCATAATTGGTCAGAGACACGCCAAAATATCCCTTATCAAAGAATCTTGAAATTCCAACCGTGACACCATCAGAATCGCTTTGGCTATTATTTATTGCACCTCTTTCCTCTGCCTCATCACCATCTAGAGGTTCTTCAGATCGAGCATTACTTGACCTTGCGTAGCCCGGAATATCAATATCGTCGGTTGTTCTTTTAAAGCCATTAATATGCCACGCATAATTCCCCAATCCGCCTTCAAGCAAGATTGATCCTGAGCGCTCATTATTAACAGAGTTATATTTAAAATCAGTTGCTCCAGTAGCTTTCTCTGGAATTGGCTGATCAGGAATTCTGTTATCAATAATATTTACAACCCCACCAACTGCCTTGGATCCATAAAGAAGGGCAGAAGGACCTCTAATAATCTCAATTCTCTCAACAGATAACGGGTCAATAGCAAGATTGTGGTCAGCACTGTTGCTTGAGGCATCCATATTGTTAATTCCATTTTGCAGAATATTTATTTGGTCACCACCGAGACCTCTAATAACCGGCCTACTTGCTCCTGGCCCAAAATATGTTGAGCGAATACCAGGTTCTCCCGCAAGAGTTTCTCCTATTGTTGGTTGTAATTTTCTATGCAAATCTTTTCCCTCGAGTAAAGTGACAGATTGCGTTAACCTATCCGAAGAGAGACCCAAGGGATTCGCAGTAACAATGACAGGATTTAAAATTACCGCCTGATCTTCAGCAAAAGAATTAAAAGCAGAAAAAGTGACAACAGATGTAACTAATATGGATTTAAAATAATTCATAAATGAGATAAAAGAGATTTGATAAAAGAAATTGTGATTAATTTTTCGTTATGTGATAACATAACATATTAATTGTCAACATAAACGTTAAAAAAAACTTCCGTAAGCTAAAAATAATTATATTTTTTTCAATCCTCATAATCGCCTTCAAATGTTTAACCACAACCAGATTTCTGAGTAAGTTTTAGCTGACTTTATGAGTATTAATAATGATCAATAATTCACTTTAGTGGCATAGGAATTTTTGGAGAATGAAAATTAAAAAATAAAAACTTAAGAACTTTGGTCGACCATTGAATTCTTTGAGAAAGAAAATGTAGTTAATTTTTATTAAAAAAATTATCTAAAAAATGTCTGTAAAAATTATCGATCAATTAAATATTATCCTTGGAAACGAACTTGTTACCATCAACCAATATTTAATTCATGCAAAAATTCTTCGAGATCTAGGTTTCAATAAAATAGCAAGTCTTACCAAAGCTGAATCAATTGATAAAATCAATAATGCTGATGTTATCATTGACCGCATTTTATTTCTAGACGGAACTCCAAACATGAATAATTACAAAAAAATCCATGTTGGAAAAACAGTCGTTAAAATGTTCGATAATGATTTGGCGATTAATGTTAGTACTATTGCAGATCTTCGAATAGCTATTAAAACTTTTTTTGATGTGGGCGATACTGGCAGAAAATATTTGTTAGAAACATTTCTAATCAGCGAAGAGGAGTATTTAGATTTCCTTCACACAATTAGGATTAGTCAAAAATTTGGGAATTCAGAATTATTTAACTACCCAAGTTTAGAATCTAAAAACATTTAATTATTAGACAATGTTAATTAAATGTTTAGTCCCACCTTATTATGGCTCGGATTCTCAAGAAAAATATCAGGGTTAATCTGATATTCCTCAACAACTCTTTTATAAGGAGTTTTAAACTTCAAAGACTTTAATGGTCTTTGATAATTATAAACCAGCAGGAAAGACATTAAATGATCTTTCAACTGCTTAACATCATCATAATGGTATTTTTTCACCGTATGATTTTTA
>JBLHVR010000091.1:0-5032 GCA_047628655.1 Lentimonas sp. | reverse complement strand
AGCAATATTCTGTTCTATTTCAAGATTTAAATAAGTTAATTCTTGCCACTAAAAACAAGATTGAACAATTTGCCAGGCATCAATTAATTTTGACTTACTGGCAAGTTGGACAAAGAATTAATGCCGAAAATTTAACTCAGAATGCCAATTATTCTTCCCTAATAGTTAATAAATTGTCAGAAGATTTGGTAATTGACAAAGACACTTTGGGAAGATCAATCAAATTTTTTAAATTTTATCCTGAAAAACCACCAGAGGAAAGCTCACTAACTTGGTCACATTACAAATATTTACTCACAATTAATAATGAAGAAAAAAGAACTGAAATTGAAGAGAAAGCTAAGGAGGAAGGGTGGAATGTGTCAAAAACTAACATTGAGGTGAAAAATTTAAAAACTAATCAAATTCAATCTAACTCAACAATAATTAGGCCGGTAAAAGCTAACTACCTTTACAAAGCCAAAATTATTAATGTTGTTGACGGCGACACTTTGCTTTTAAATATTGATTTAGGTTTTTCGGTAATTAAAGAACAGAGAGTTCGTTTGGCTGCAATTGACGCGCCTGAAATTAAAAGTTCTGCCGGTAAGGAATCTTTAGGATATTTGCGTGATTTGGCGGCAAATTTAGATTGGATAGTTGTTAGAACCAATAAAATTGACATTTTTGGTCGCTACATTGGGGATGTTTTTTACCCAAAAACTAATGGCCAGAGATGGAGTAAGATTGAGGTTTTTGAAAATGGAGTTTATTTAAATGAGCAAATTGTGGCTGATGGTTTTGCGGAGGTTTTTTAGGCTTTTCTGTTAATCGGGGCTTTTAAACCCCGATTAACAAATTTTTTATTGGCGTGATTAGAATCCGCCCATTCCAGGCATTCCACCACCCATTCCACCAGGCATTCCACCACCAGCTGCAGAATCTTCGCTTTTAACTTCAACGATTCCAGCTTCAGTGGTAATTAGTAATCCGGCAATTGAAGATGCATCTTGAAGGGCGCTTCTAACAACTTTTACAGGATCAACAATTCCGGTTTTGAACATGTCGACATATTTGTTATTTTGCGCGTCGTAACCGTAGGAAGCTTCTTTTTTGGAAGCAACTTCATTGGCAACAACTGCTCCATCAAAACCAGCATTTTCAGCGATTTGACGAATTGGCGCATTTAGAACCTTTCTAACAATGGCAATTCCAGCATTTTGGTCTTCATTGTCACCTTTTAAATTATCTAAAGAAGAAGCGGCGAAAAGAAGAGCCGAACCACCTCCTGCAACAATTCCTTCTTGCATTGCGGCACGAGTTGCGGCAAGAGCGTCTTCAACGCGGTCTTTCTTTTCTTTAACTGCAGTTTCAGTAGTTCCTCCAACTTTCAAAATGGCGACACCACCAGAAAGTTTAGCAAGTCTTTCTTGAAGTTTTTCACGATCGTAATCGGAAGTTGTTTCTTCAATTTGACGATTAATTGAAGAACATCTGGTTTTAACATCTTCTGCTTTTCCAGATCCATCAACAATTGTTGTGTCTTCTTTGGTTACGATCACTCTTTTGGCTTGGCCTAAATGTTCTAGTCCAACTGATTCAAGCTTCATTCCAATGTCTTCAGAAATTAACTGACCAGCGGTTAGGCAAGCAATGTCTTCTAACATTGATTTTCTGCGATCACCAAAACCAGGCGCTTTAACAGCAGCAACTTTTAATCCACCACGAAGTTTGTTAACTACAAGGGCGGCTAAAGCTTCACCTTCAACATCTTCAGCAATAATTAAAAGTGGGCGACCAGATTGCATGGCAGCTTCTAATAAAGGCAAGATTTGTTGTAGGTTAGAGATTTTTTTCTCAACAATTAGAATGTAAGGATTTTCTAATTCAACAGTCATTTTGTCAGCATTAGTTGCAAAATAAGGAGAAAGGTAACCACGGTCAAAATTCATTCCTTCAACAACACTAACTTCAAATTCCACGCCTTTAGCTTCTTCAACAGTAATTGGGCTTTCAGGGCCAACTGCAAAAACTGCTTCGGCAATTTTAGTACCAATTTCCTTGTCGCCATTAGCTGAAATGGTTCCAACTTGTGCAACTTCTTCTTGGTTAACAACTTTTTTGGCAGATTTTTGTAATGATTCAACAACTTGGATGACCGCTAAATCGATTCCTCTTTTAAGGTCCATCGGGTTAAGGCCAGCAGCAACTGATTTAGTTCCTTCACGAACAATTGCTTGAGCAAGAACGGTAGAAGTTGTGGTTCCGTCTCCGGCAACATCGTTGGTTTTTGAAGCAACTTCTTTGATCATTTGCGCGCCAAGATTTTGGTAACGGTCTTTAAGCTCGTCAATTGCTTTGGCAACGGTAACGCCGTCTTTAGTGATTCTTGGTGAACCAAATGATTTTTCAATTACAACATTACGACCTTTTGGGCCTAATGTAACTTTTACGGCGTTGGCAATGATGTCAACTCCTTCGGAGATTTTTGCTCTTGCTTCAGAGCCAAATAGAATTTCTTTTGCAGACATATTTTTTAATGATTGATTGTTAGTGATTAATTGATTGTAGCTAGAATGTCAGATTCTTTTAGGATGGTTAATTCTTTTCCATCTACTAAAACTTCATTTCCGCCCCATTTTTTGAAAAGAACTTTATTTCCAACTTGAACATCTAGAGGAATTCTTTTTCCATTATTGTCGTAAGCGCCGTTTCCAACTGCAAGTACAATTCCTTCTAATGGTTTTTCTTGTGCTGTTTCTGGGATAATTATTCCGCCTTTAGTTTTATTTTCAGCTTCAATTCTTTCAAGAACGACATGGTCGTACAAAGGTTTTATGGTCATTATTTTGAAATTTTATTATTAATAGGAATTTTCGAAACGCACATAAAAATGCGCGGGTTATGTAGTGGTGATTGTTATTTTAACAAGAGGTGAAATGAAATAAATTAAATTATTTAAGAAGATCGTCTAATTTATTATCTTGATCAAGTTTGTGAAGGTCGTCGAATCCACCGATATGTTGGTCATTTATGAAAATTTGCGGAACAGTTCTTCTTCCACCAGATTTTTTAATCATTTCTTCGCGAAGCTCATCATTACTGATTTTAACTTCTTTGAATTCAACGTTCTTTTTCTGCAAAAGTGATTTTGCTCTAACGCAATATGGACAATAGTCAGTTGTGTAGATTATTATTTTTGACATAATTTGTTAATGTTTTTGATTAGGATTTATTTGGACATTATCTTGATCGTAAGCGTTGTATCCAGAAGGAGCAACGTAATATTGGTCACCATCGTAATATTGTTGAGAATTTCTTGGTGGCAAGGCGTAGGGGTTTGAATAGTATCTTGAAGATGGTTGATTGTATTGATAAGGGCTGCCGTAATATGGTTGCTGCTGCTGTGGCTGATTTCCGTAATATTGACCAGAATTATGCTGGTTTTGGTAATTATTGTAAGATGGCTGCTGGTTGTACGTTGGCCTAGAATCTTCTCTTCGATTTCCAGACGAGCAGGAGGACATAATCAAAATTAAGGCTGTCGCTATTATTAATTTTGATTTTAACCAAATAAATTGATCGTTCATTACTTTGCCAAACAAGGCTTAAATTAAATATTAAAGGGCTGAAATTAAAGATTTTATTTATGGCTGGGCGTTACCTTGTAAACAGATTTGCATTAAAAACAAAACTCTTGTAAAAGTAAAGCCATTAATGATGATTTATGAGTTAGTTTTTGATATGTCTCATTTTGTAACAATTAATGAAAAGAAATATTTTTAATAAGCAGGATCAGTCCTTTATGAATCTTGCTTTAAATCTCTCAAGAAAGAATATTGGAATAACCAAAAACAACCCCTCTGTGGGATGCGTTTTGGTTAAAAATGATACAATAATTGCAACTGGAGTTACGGGTAAAAATGGAGTTCCTCACGGTGAAAATATTGCAATTTTAAAAGCAGGTGAAGATGCCAAAAATTCCACTCTTTATGTAACTTTAGAACCTTGTTCACATTTCGGGAAAACATCACCTTGCGCTGATCTAATTATTGAAGCAAAAATTGCAAAAGTTGTAATTGCAGCAATTGATCCAGATGAAAGAGTTAATGGACAAGGCATTAAAAAACTGGAAAATGCTGGAATTGAGGTTGTTTTTGGTTTAATGGAAAATGAAGCAAAAAAAATTAATCGAGGATTCTTTACCTCCAAAAATCTATCTCGTCCTTTTACCACTCTGAAATTAGCCACCAGCGCGAATGAAAAAATTTGGTCAGAAAATTCTCAATGGATCAGTTCAAAAAAATTCCAACAATATTCCCACTATTACCGTTTCCGAAATGACGCAATTTTAATTGGCGCCAACACACTTAAAAAAGACAACCCAATGCTGGATTGTCGGCTTAGTGGTTTAGAAAAATATTCACCCAAAAGAATTATTTTAAGTTCAAAATTAGATTTTGATGTAAATAACAAAATCATTAAAACTGCAAAATCAATTTCTACCTATATTGCGACTAATAATTCTAATGTTGAAAAATTCATAAATTCTGGAGTTGAAATAATAAATTTTGACAATCTTGCTGATTTGTTACAAAAATTTACAAAATTAGGGATTAATAATTTATTAATTGAAGGAGGAGGAGTTGTTGCTAAAAACTTTCTAGAATCTGGTTTAGTTGACCGTTTTTTGTGGCTCAAATCGCCAAATAAAATTGAAGAGAAAGGTATTGATGCAATTTTTGGTGAAAATAACATTGAGAAATTTATCAAAGAATGTGGTTTTAAAGTTTCTAGTTCAAAAACAATTGAAGGAGATGTTTTGACTGAATTTCTAAGTAAAACTTAAACCTAATTTTGGTGTAATCCTCTTTTGGTTTGAATATTAATTTGATGTGACAAACTTTTTCCGGACACTAAATTAAGCAGATTTTAAGTATTTTCTATTAACCTTTTCACACTCAACTGGAGCTAAATAATTATTAGCAGAGTGAATCCGAATTCGATTATAAAAAACCTCAATATATTCAAATATTACATTTTTAGCCTCCTG
>JBLHVR010000090.1:0-5171 GCA_047628655.1 Lentimonas sp. | reverse complement strand
TATTTTTTCTAATTACCATCAGTATTTTTGCCATTACTAGCGAAGAAATTAGTAACCCGGTTGCAGTAATTTGGGCTTGTTTAACTTTCTCCATTCTTCTAGCGGGAAGCCAATTTCAAAAAGACTTTGAAGATGGAAGTTTTGAACAATTAATTTTAAGTGGCTCTACTTTTGAAATTATTATTCTGGCTAAAATTCTGTCTAATTGGCTTTGCAATTCTTTGCCATTAATTATTATTCTACCAATAATATCAATTCTTCTGGGGTTGGAAAATGGCCTAATTTTACATCTGTTAGTAATTTCTATTATCGCAACTTTAATTATTAATTTTCTGATCAGCTTTGGTTCATCTTTAACTCTTTCTTCTAATCAAACCAACTCTCTTCTTACAATTTTGGTTTTGCCTTTAATTATTCCAATTCTTATCTTTGCTAATTCTTCTCTGGGGGGTGATTTTGAGGTTTCGATAAAGTTTCTTTTGGCATTACTAGTTTTTCTGGTGCCAATTTTGACTATTTCAACTGCGGCTGCAGTTAAAGTTAATGTTGTTGATTAACAATTTTAACATCTAATTTTGCTCTTGGTGCTGGTCTGATTTTGTGAATCAGACCTTCTATTTACACAAATTAACAATTATTAACTTTGTGTAAATTTTGAAAAACAAATAGTCGGGGTTGCAAGCCCCGACTAGCACAACCTAAAATCTAATTAAGCTTGAGCTTCTTTTTTACCAGCTTGATTTCTAATTTCCTTAGTCGCTTCAACCATGTTAATTAAAGCCTCGCGGGTTTCCTTCCAATCTCTAGTTTTAAGACCACAATCTGGATTAACCCAAATTTGCTCATCATTTAAAACATTTGATGCTTTTTTCAAAAGATCAACCATTTCAGTTTTGTTTGGAACTCTAGGAGAGTGAATATCGTAAACTCCGGGTCCAATTTCATTTGGATATTTAAAGACCACAAAAGCCTCTAAAAGTTCCATGTTAGATCTGGAAGTTTCAATTGAAATTACATCAGCATCCATTTTTGCAATGTCGGCAATGATGTCGTTAAACTCAGAATAGCACATGTGAGTGTGAATTTGAGTTTCGTCAGATACGCCACTAGCAGTAACTCTGAAGGCTTCAACTGCCCATTTCAAGTAAGATGCCCAACCTTCTCTGCGAATTGGCAAACCTTCACGAAGAGCGGCTTCATCAATTTGAATGACTTTAATTCCAGCTTTTTCTAAATCACAAGTTTCATCACGAATTGCTAACGCAATTTGCAATGCAGTGTCAGATCTGAGTTGATCATTTCTAACGAAAGACCATTGAAGAATAGTGATTGGTCCGGTTAACATTCCTTTCATCAATTTTTCAGTTTTGCTTTGAGCAAAGCTAGACCAAGCCACTGTCATTGGATTTGGACGAGAAACATCACCGAAAATAATTGGCGGTTTAACGCAGCGTGAACCATAACTTTGAACCCAGCCGAATTTTGTGAAAACGAAACCTTTCAATTGTTCACCGAAATATTCCACCATGTCGTTTCTTTCAAATTCGCCATGAACCAAAACATCTAGATCAATTTCTTCTTGGAAACGAATGCAACGCACAGTTTCTTCTTCTAAGAATTTTTGATATTCTGCAGAATCGATTCTTCCGGCCTTAAAGTCAGCGCGATGTTTTCTAACTTCTTTAGTTTGAGGGAAGGAACCAATTGTTGTAGTCGGAAATAATGGTAAGTTGATTTCTTGAGCTTGAATCTTTTTACGAGCAGCAAAATCACTGTTACGAACCATGTCAGCTTCAGAAATTCCAGCCACTCTTTTTTTAACAGCTTCATCGTGAATTTTAGCTGAAGTTTTGCGAGATGAGTTTGCTTTTTTGTTGCTTTCTAGAAGAGCAGAAACCGCAGCTTCATTTCCTAAAACAGCTTGGTTAATAGCATTAATTTCAGCTAATTTTTGCTTAGCAAAGGAAAGCCAAGATTTGATTTCAGCATCAATTTTTTCTTCAGAATCTAAGTCAACAGGGCTATGAAGAAGGCTGCAAGAAGGAGCTATGATTACGCGATTTGAGCCTAATTTATCAGTTGCTTTTTTAGCGGTTGCAATTGAACCCTCCAAATCATTAATCCAAACATTTCTACCATCAACCAAACCAATTGAAAGGCTTTGATTGTCATTAATTGCATTTAATGCAGCGTCTAATTGCTTCGGAGCTCTAACTAAATCAACGTGAACTGAAGTGGTTCCAAGTGAGAAAGCAAGTTCAGTATTTTCAGCTAAATTGTCGAAATAAGTTGCAAGGTGCAATTTAATGTTGCCAGAAAATTCATTAATTGCAGCAAAGGCTGTTTTGTAAGCCAATTTTGCTTCATTAGAAAGATTAGTAACTAAGCAAGGCTCATCAATTTGAATGTCTTTAACGCCAGCTTTGTTTAAAGCTGCGAAGATTTCTTTATAAATTGCAAGCAAGTTAGGAAGTAAATCAAGAGTGTTTCCACCATTAACAGCTTTACCTAAAAGTAAGAAAGTTACAGGACCTAAAAGAACAGGACGAGTTTCAATTCCAAGCTCTTTAGCTTCTAAATAATCACGAACAATTTTGTCGCAAGCAAATGAGAATTTTTGATCTTTTTTAAGCTCAGGAACTATGTAATGGTAGTTGGTATCAAACCATTTAGTCATTTCCATGGCAGTAACATCAACACCTTTTTTCTGAGAACCTCTGGCCATTGCGAAGAATAAATCTAGATCAACCTTTTCGCCTGAAAAATTGAAACGATCTGGAATTGCTCCAACAGCTGAAATTGTTGCTAAAACATGGTCATACATTGTGAAATCGTTGCTTGGAATAAAGTCGATTCCAGCTTCTTTTTGAGTAAGCCAATTATTTTTTCTAATTTCTTTTGCGGAAGCACTTAATTCTTCCAAAGAAGATTTTCCTTTCCAATAGCTTTCAACGGATTTTTTCAACTCACGAAAAGCGCCAATTCTTGGGAAACCCAAGCTTGCTGATTTAGTCATTATTATTTTATTTGATTTTAATAGTAGCGGGCTCGCCTGATATGTGTCTTTACAAGATAAATTCGCTAATCTAACATCTGCGACCTTGGATAAAGAGGCGCGCAATTTAATGCTAAAATAAAAAAATGTCAACAAGAGAAACTTACTCTTACGAGTTAAAACTTCCTGAAGAAAAAAGATCAAATAATAAGGTTTTGATGCACAGTTGTTGTGCTCCTTGCGCTGGTGATTTAATGGAAAGGATGATTGAGTCGGGTATTGATTTAACCATCTTTTTTTACAATCCGAATATTCATCCAAAAAAAGAATATGAAATTCGTAAAAACGAAAATATTCGCTTTGCTGAAAAATTAGGAATTCCGTTCATTGACGCTGATTATGATGTGCAAAATTGGTTTGCAAGAGCTAAAGGATTAGAAAGATCACCAGAAAGAGGGGAAAGATGCACTAAATGCTTCGATATGCGTTTTGAGAGAACCGCGCTTTATGCTTTTGAAAATGATTTTTCCGTCATTACCAGCTCACTTGGAATTTCGCGTTGGAAAAATATGGAACAAATTAATGATTGTGGTATTCGCGCTGCTGAAAATTACAATGGAATAAATTATTGGACTTACAATTGGCGTAAAGCTGGTGGAGGAGCAAGAATGTATGAAATTTCTAAAAGAGAGGAATTTTACAAGCAAGAATATTGTGGCTGCATTTTTTCACTTAGAGATTCCAATGAATGGCGAGTTAAAACAGGTCGTGAAGAAATTGCAATTGGGCAGGAATTTTACCAAGAAGTTGATATTGACAAGAAGTTGTTAAACAAATGAACAAAGTCAAAATAGACCAAATATTCCAAATCTTTTCAGGTCTGAACCCTCACCCAAAAACCGAACTTGAATTTAAAAACCATTACACTTTGTTAGTGGCCGTTGTTCTTTCTGCTCAGAGCACTGATGTTGGTGTCAATAAGGCTACCAAGAAACTTTTTGAAATTGCTGACACTCCAGAAAAAATGGTGGAACTTGGCGAGGATAATTTGAAAAAATACATCAACACAATTGGCCTTTTTAATGGAAAAGCTAGAAATGTAATATTGCTTTCAAAGACAATAATAGAGAAATTTAATTCACAAATTCCAGAAAATTTGGAAGATTTACAATCTTTAGCAGGGGTTGGAAGAAAAACCGCTAATGTGGTTATGAATTGCGCTTTTGGGGCTTTGACAATTGGCGTTGATACTCATGTTTTTCGGGTTTCAAACCGAATTGGATTTGTTAATGAGAAAGATGTTGTAAAAACTGAAATTGCTCTTTTAAAGAAAATTCCAAAAAAATGGCAACAGCACGCGCATCATTGGTTAATTTTGCATGGCAGATATGTTTGTATTGCCAGAAAGCCAAAATGTGAAATTTGTCCAATTAGTAGTTTTTGTAAGGCTTTTTAGAGGCAGGGTTTGAAGGGTAATTCTTCTCAATAGCTTTTTTTACTTCTGGAGGCATATAATTTTCATCATGCTTAGCTAAAAGTTCACTGGCGATAAAAATGTTTTTCTCTTTATTTAAAGATCCTTTTGCAACCATGCCTTGTGTTTCGCGAAATAAATTAGGTTTTATTCCGGAATATTGAATTTTTAATTCCGACTTTAGGTCAGTAATTACAAATTCTAAATTTCCAGCGGAATATTTAACGCTTCCTTCTTTTACCAATCCACCAACTCTAATGGTCTTTTTTGCTGAAATTTCAATTTCTTGAATTTCAGAAGGCGAATAGAAAAAAACTATGTTTTCTTTAAAATTTGTAATAATAAAAATTAATGCAGTTATAGAAATTAGGGCTGAAATTCCAATAAATTTAATTCTTTGTTTTTTTCTTAAGTTCAATTTTTTTAAGTTTTAATTCATTTTTCTTAAGCTGAAAGTAGCATAATGCTGCAAATATTGTCAAAAATACTCCTGAAATTAGGTAGGCATTTGTAACAAAAATTGAATAATCGATAAATTTTGACATTTATTTGGTTATATTATTGCAAAAAAAGATTAGCTGTTTAAAATCCCGCGCTTCTTAGAAATATATTTTTCTTGCCCGAATAGCTCAGTTGGTAGAGCAAAGGATTGAAAATCCTTGTGTCCGTGGTTCAAATCCGCGTTCGGGCACCACTAAATTT
>JBLHVR010000089.1:0-5325 GCA_047628655.1 Lentimonas sp. | reverse complement strand
TCCAATCATTGTGACGAGACCACCTAAAATTGAACCAAAGGAAAGAGGCATTAAAACCGTTGATGGCGATCTTCCAGCTTTAATGGTAGATTGAATGGCAATTGGCATTAAAAGCGCCAACGCTCCAACATTGTTCATAAACATGGAAAGAAAAGCGGCGATGAAAATTAGGGCTGCAACATGCAAGGAGGGACTGTTAGAAAGCGGTGCAACTAATTTTACTACACCTTCTATGGCCCCAGATTTTGTCAAACCATAGCTGAGAATTAAAACTAAAACCACGGTAATTGTGGCGGGGTGACCAAAGCCAACAAACATTGTGTCAGTTGAAACGACCCCAAATAAAACAGAGCCAAAAAGAGCTATTAAAGAAACCACATCATAACGCCATTTTCCCCAAGCAAAAAGGCCGATGGTAATTGCCAAAATTGAAATGATTGCTATTTGATCGAAATTCATTTGTCGAAATTCATTGATATGGGTTATCTTTTGAGCGCAATATTGTGCATTTAATGCCTAACTTTACAATGATTTTTTGGTTGGTTTAAAAAAAATTGAAGATTAGAATGCATGGAATTATTACGATTAATAAATTTTAAAAATGATAAAGCCAAAAATGATTGTTATTAATGACAAAAACGAAAATTTTTTTGAAAAATTTAAAAGAGCCGCTAAAAAAATTGCCGCCATCTCAATTTCGGCATTCGTCATAATTGGTGTACTTTATTTAGCTTTTTTCTTTTTTATTTTCTTCCTAGGACTATTTTTAGCCTTCGCCATAATTTCTTACTTAATTGTTTTATTTAAGAAAAATGGACAAAAGAATTAACTTCTCGCAAAATTCCTTCTTGTTGTGGAAAGAAACTTCTCTCCCTGATCGTCAAAAAACCATTACCAAAATTGCTGAGATTTTACGCCAAAATCAAGAGCAATATTCTCTATTAATTACACAGGAAATGGGAAAACCAATTTCTCAAAGCCACACAGAAATTGAAAAATGCGCCGCATTATGTGATTATTACGCAGCAAACCTTGCAAAATTTTTAAAACCAAAAAAGCAAAAAAATTCCATCATCAGATTTGACCCACTAGGAATTATTCTGGGAATAATGCCTTGGAATTTTCCATTTTGGCAAGTTATTCGCTTTGCAATTCCAACAATTGCCGCTGGAAATGTAGTGATTTTAAAACATTCCAACAATGTTCAAAAATGCGCTTCTGCAATTGAAGAAATATTTAACCAAGCCTGTGAAATTAAGAATATTTTTACCAACTTAAAAATTGATAAAGAGCAAATTCCTCAAATTATAGCTCATAAAAATGTTAAGGCGGTCAGTCTAACAGGTGGAAAAAAAGCTGGTCAAGAAGTTGCTAAACATGCTGGAGCAAATATTAAAAAATGCCTTTTAGAACTTGGGGGAAACGATCCTTATATTATTTTAAAAGATGCCGATCTTGATTTAGCGGCAAAAATGTGCGTGCAAAGCAGAATGATTAATGCTGGCCAAAGCTGTATTGGCGCTAAAAGAATTATTGCGGTTAAGGAAATTCATCAAGAATTGGTGGAAAAATTAACCAAGGAAGTTCAAAAATACCAAATGGGTGACCCATTTCTGGCAGAGACTAATTTTGGGCCAATGGCAAATTTGAATCAAAGAAATGAGGTTGATTTTCAAGTTCAAGAATCAATCAAAAAAGGTGCAAAATTAATTTTTGGTGGCTTTGTTCCTAATTTGCAGGGTAATTTTTACCCACCCACAATTTTGACTAATGTGTTAAAAGAAATGCCAGCTTACAATGAAGAAATATTTGGCCCAATTGTAAGTATTATTAATGTTGAGGATGAAAAAATGGCCATTAAAATTGCTAATGACTCTGAATTTGGACTTGGAGCTGGGATTTTTTCAAAAAATATTAATAAGGCCAGAAAATTAGCTAGATTAATAAATAGCGGAAATGTATCTATTAACAATTTTGTAAAATCTAACCCCGAACTTCCATTTGGGGGTGTTAATTCTAGTGGCTTTGGCAGAGAATTGGCAAATTTTGGAATGATGGAATTTGTCAATGTTAAAACTGTAACTTTTTAATAATTTATCGCTTATGAAATTTTTATTTTCTCTCTGTTTAGTACTTTTAAGCTTCTCCGCATCTGCCAATAACCATCGCCCAGACGATCACGCTCCAATTGGTGTAATGCGTGACCATGTTCACAAAAAAGGTGAATTAATGACCTCTTACCGAATTTCTTACATGAAAATGAAAGGTTTAAGAATTGGTGATGATAGAACTAACCCAGCGGCGGTTTTTCAAAATAACAGCTACATGGCAATCCCGACTCAAATGACAATGAAAATGCACATGCTTGGCGCAATGTATGGCATTACCGATAATTTAACTATTGCGGCAATGGGAAGTTTTATACAAAAAGACATGGACCATTTGAAAAAAATGGGCGGAAGCTTTAGTCGTGATGTAGAAGATTTTGGTGATTCTAAGGTAAGTCTGCTTTATCAATTTTTAAATAATAACTTAGGAAAAGCACAATTTAACGCCGGAATTTCACTTCCAACTGGCAGTATTAATGAGAAATCTCCGGACAGATCAAGGATGCCATATCCGATGCAAATTGGTTCAGGATCTTACGAATTTTTACCTGGTTTTAGCTATTTAAAGCAATATGAAAAATTTTCTCTTGGCGCTCAAATTAACGCCAATTTTAAACTGAATCAGAATAAATATGATTACAAACTAGGTGATTCCTACAATGCAACTATTTGGACAGCTCATAAAATTAACAATGCTTTTTCAATTTCAGCAAGGCTAGATTACAACAAAAATGAAGCAATTGAAGGAAAGGATTCTCAATTAAATCCAGCAATGATTTCCACCGCTGATTCATCATTGCAAGATGGAGAAAGGTTGGATTTGTTGTTGGGAGTTAATTTTCTAACTTTTGCATATAACCGCATAGCCCTTGAATTTGGAAGGCCAATTTATCAAAGAATTGATGGGCCAATGCTAGAGACAGATTACAAAATAACAGTTGGTTGGCAGAAAGTTTTTTAGTTGTGCTTCGTTTATTTGCAAGCTCTCACAATAATTACCTCAAAAGTCGCAATTAATTCTCCGTCTTGTGAGTGTAAATTTTGATAATTATTCTTTAAATCCAACAAAAAACCCTTAGTCATAAATTTGCGGCTTTTACCATTCAAAATATTTCCCTGGCCCATATTTCTTAAATCGAGGAATAGTTTCTTAAGGCTGGAATAACTAACTTCAAAGGAATGCTTTTCACAAACAACATCATTTAGGCCTGCTTTTTGCAGCAACATTCCTGCACTTTTAATATCAATATTTGGAGAAATTCGAGGTGAAATTTTACCGTAAATTTTTTCTTCAGTTTTAAAAAAAACTTCCTTTAATTCTTTTAAATTTTCTTCACCAAAAAAACTCAAAATTACCTGACCTTTGGGCTTAAGAATATTTTTTATTTGCATGAGGTTTTTGGGAATATCATTAACAAAATGCAGATTC
Source organism: Lentimonas sp. (assembly GCA_047628655.1). GTDB lineage: Bacteria > Pseudomonadota > Alphaproteobacteria > Rickettsiales > UBA1997 > JAJTCH01. Next base: position 1,788 of record JBLHVR010000089.1, on the reverse strand, counting down.
AAATTACTAACCACCAAATCGAAAGTTTCATTTTCAAAGCATAAATTTTCATCATCCATGGCCAAATTTAAGTGATTTTTTTGGACCATTTTTTCTGATAAATCAATTTGCAGTAATTTTTCACTTTTTAGCTGTTTTCCCAAAAAGCCATTTTTTGCACCAATTTCTAATGAATTTGAAAAATTTTCTTTGTAATCATCAATAGTTTGAATAATGATCTGGGCAATTTCATTGTGTAGAAAATCTGCCAAATGAAATTTAGTAGCGCAGCGATTTGCATTTTGTTTTAAAAGAAAACGATTAAAAAGTGTCAATTTCAAAAATTTTTAGAATTATAAAAACGGCCATCTTTCCTGCAAATTGCTTGATTTGCAATGAAATTATTGCGGGTGGAAATTTTTGCGTGGAAGATTGGAATAAATTACATTTTATCAACAAACCAGCTTGTAAGATTTGCGATTCTCCTTTTGAATTTAAAGTTGATCAAGAGATGGTTTGCGCCATCTGCATTCAAAACAAACCACAATTTGACAAAGCTTTGGCGGTTTTAAATTATGATGAAAACAGTAAAATTCTAATTACCAATTTCAAATATTTTGACCAGTTAGATTTGGCAAAATATTTTTCACAAATAATGTTTATTAAGGCAAAAGAAATTCTGCCAGAAATTGATTTTATCATTCCAATACCACTTCATAAATTACGCCTTATTAAAAGAAAATATAATCAAGCAGCGTTTTTGGCTAAAAATATTGCTAATTTAAGCGAAAAAAATGCAATTCTAGATTTGCTAATTAGAACCAAAAATAATCCACCGCAAGCGCAATTAAGTCAAAAAGATCGCAGAAAAAATGTTGCTGGAATTTTTAAAATAAATGAAAAATATTTACCTAAAATTAAAGGCAAAAATATCCTGATTGTTGATGATGTAATAACAACCGGCTCTACAGTTAGTGCTTGCGCTAAAATTCTAAAGAAAAATGGTGCTAATAAAATTTTCGTTCTAACTTTAGCAAAAGCAATTGTTGATTGATCTTTTGACAATTTAAAAAACGCAGCATTATGAAACCAAATGACTCTTCCAAATATCAACCTGCTATTAAATCAGCTAAAATTGCTGCCATTTATGGTTTTGCAGCCGTAGCCACTTCGCCATTTGTGGCTCTTTCTATGTTGACGGGCAGTAAAATGATTAATGAAAATCAGCCATTCTTGGGCGCGTTAACCGATCTAAAAAATATCAAGGCAGTTCTTAATCCAGAAATATGGGGAAGAGTAGCGATAAGAAGGTTATTCATAGCTCCGGCAACGGGAGAAAGCGCAAGAATTGCCGCGGAAAATTTTGGTAAATTGCCAGATTATCAAAGGGCTATCATTTATTCATGTTTCATTGCTTTTACAGGATCTGCCGAAACCTTAATTACAATTAAAAATGAATCTGAGCAGATATTATTATCGCGAGATGGAGTTTTTCCAAAGCCAGAACAATTAAAAAAATCAGTTTCTGCAGCCATTCCTACTGCAGCAATAAGAAATATGACACCCATCACTTCTCTTTTTATGGCAAAAGAAATGATATTGCAGATTCAAGAAAAAAATGGTGGAGAGCCTTTAGATAAAACAACATCAGCCGCCATAGGAATAGCATGTGGCGCAATTATGGGTCTTGTCTCCCTTCCTTCTAATGTGGCTACAAATATGGCAATTAAAACTGGAAATAGGCCAACTTTAAAGGATGTGTTTTCCGCAGGTTTTTTTAACGGATGGCAGGCCAGAGCAATGCATCAG
>JBLHVR010000088.1:0-5338 GCA_047628655.1 Lentimonas sp. | reverse complement strand
AATTTGAAAATGATGTTAATGGAGAAAAAGTTGCCTTTGCTATAGAAACGAAGGAAAGATTACTTGATTGGCAGAAATTTGGTAGCAAATTACAAGAAGAGATTGCTAAATATCCAAATATTACAATCAAGAAAAAAACCAAAGTCACCAGCACCTCTCTTGATAAAAATGGTAAATTTATTGTCAATACCGAATCAGAAAAATCAGAAAAATTTGATTATGTCGTCAATTGTAGTTGGCAGAATATTGAAGCACTAGACGAACATCTTGGTATTGGTGATGCACCAACCAGAAGAAATAATTCAGAACAATCCACAACATCAAGACTAAAATTATTAGCAGAAATTAAATTACCAGAAAGCTTGAGAGATAAACCATCTATGTTTTTTTGTGTTGGTCCTCACGCAATGTTTTCTAATTTGGGAGATGGGATTGGCAGAATAACATATGCTCCTATTACCAATTTTGGAACTACAACAGACAGTCAGATGCCAGAGCAATTTGAAAGATGGTTGAGCAATGGTTTAAGTAAAGAAGAACAAGCGGAATTTGGGCAGAGAATTATTGATGGGGTTGCACAATATATTCCAGAGATAAAAAATGCCGAACTCATACAAGTAATTCCAGGAATAGTTAAATCTAAGGGTTCAGTTAATATAGAAGATGCAAAAAGTCCCTTTCACAAGAGATCTGACAGCGGAGTGGAAGAGCAGCAAATTGGCTGGATTGATAATGCGGCGATGAAACTATTTTATTGTTTAGGAAATGCAAAAGAAGTTTTGAAAATCTTAAAGAAGCAAGAATTAGCAAAAGTATCAATCAAAAAAGTTATTAGTTTTGCTGGTTTTGATGGAGATTGGGAAGAGTTGGAGGTTAAAGACAGGGTTATTGGACAAACCCTTTATGCTTATCTGCAAAGAAATTTTAAAGCTAATGATTTTGAACAAAGTAAAGTTAGTAATCTTCAAGAAAAAATAACAACTCAAGCGCAAAATAAGAGCCTTCTTATTGATGAAATAAAAAGTTTTAAACCAAGTACCACCACAAAACCAAATAAAGCACTTGAGTTGCTCTCTAAAAATATTGATCTTAGTAAAATATGAAAAGAAAACATTTTATAATCTCTTCCATCATTTTTGTTTCCTCAATTGTGAGCTTAATTTTAGTTTTTTCCCACCTACTCGGGATAAGACATCATAGAATCAAATCAATATTAGAAATTGAAAGTAGCAAATCAGTAGGAGCAATAGTTGATAGGTTTAATCAAACTTATGCAATTATTGATAATATGAATTATCAAATCATCAATAATCCAAAAGACAAAAAATATATTAACAACATTTTAACCAAATATAAAACCAATCCAAGCCTAACTGACACTTTCTCTTGGACGATATTTTCTTGGGCAGATACATCAAACAAAATTACCGTTGATGCCAATTACGGCATAATGAATCCACCAATTGATTTATCAAGCCGTGATTATATTGCATTTACAGCCAAAAATCCCAATGTTTTTCATTTAGGGAAGCCTGTTATTGGTTCAACCAGTAAAAAATGGATGATTCCAGGCGGAGTTGGTCTGAATGATAAAAATGGTAATTATGCAGGGTCAATGACTATTGGTTTTGAAATTGATGCACTAGCCAGAATAATTCAAAAATCATTACAGAATAATAATATTAAAGTCACTTTGGTTTATGACCAAATCGACTTGCCAGTGTTTTACGTTAATAGTAAAAATTATAGTTCATTTCGTGATCAATCAAATAATGATGATAAAAGGACTAACAAAATTCTAACAGAGTTAAAATCTTCAAATAATAATCAAATTATTAATATTAAATTAGTTAAAGATCAGCACGCCTACTTAGCTCAGAAGATAGAAAATTACCCATTTGTTTTGGTTTTAGAATATGATGAAATTGCAATCATAAATGAGCTTTGGTCCAGTATTATTTCAAGAATATATGAGATTCTTTTAATCATATTTGCCGCATCCGCTTTAATGTATTTAATTTACAAAAGAGAACATGAGCAAACTAAAATAGAAAGATTTTTAAAACACAAACTTCACGCCTCAAACCTTCGCCTCAAATCTCTCAATAAATCAGTCAATCACGATCTTCGCAATTATATCACAGGCATTATGGGACTAGCAAATATGGTTGCTGATGAATCTGGAGCAAAGAAGAAAAGTTCTTTGTCCTCACAAACCATCAACCAGCACGCCAATCTAATTGCCGATCAAGCTAAAATTATGCTCAAATTTTCTAAATCGTTATTAACCGATGAAGGGATTGAAAACAGGAGTAATAATTTAGGAGCAAGAAAAATTGAGGAGGATTTTGAAGATATTGATCTTGCGGCTCTCATCAATCAATTAATCATTCTTAAAAAGCCTTTTATTAAAGAGCAGGAAGTATCAATTAAAAACGATATTCCAGAAAATCTGCCAACATTAAAAACCGATTTAATTGAACTGCGCAAAATATTGGACAACCTCATAATCAATGCAATTAAATACAGTCCGAAAGGAAGTGAGGTTGTGGTTAAATCTTCAACTGTAGATAAAGATTATTTGCAAATCCAAATCATCGACAATGGCATTGGGATGATGAAAGATGAAATTGTTCAGGCTCTTACAGGAGAAGGAAAATCAATTGATAAATCAGGGTTAGACAAAGAAATTGATTCTCACGGAATTGGTTTGCCAATTGTCAAACAGGCGGTTGACAATCTTGGTGCAAGAATGGAAATTGAATCAGAAAAAGGCAAAGGCACAAAGGTTAAATTATGGTTTAAAAATAAAGCCGCAGAGAAGCAATCTTTTGCGCCAGAAAAGATACAAAACTCATCTATGAATGGAAAAAACATCATTCTAGCTGATGATAATAAAGTGGTTTCAATAGCAACAAAATATCAACTGGCTGCGCTTGGATATAATGTTTTGATCGCAAATAATGGCGATGAGGTAATTGATATTTTAGAAAATAATGATTGTGATTTAATCTTAATGGACACCAATATGGTTGATCTTGGTGATGGGCTTAAAACCACAAAATTAATCAGAGAAGGATTGATGTTTAAAAATTTTAAAACCATTCCAATCATTGCCTTTAGTGCGGATTATGATGTTGCAAGCCAAGAACTGGCGCTGAAAAGTGGATCAAGTGTTTGTATGGAAAAGCCGTTTGATGAAAAGAATTTTTTAACTATCATTAAGGGGTTTGAAGTCCAAACACCCTAAGCGGTGGTGATCTCTCATCCATTTCCTAGAACCCATATTTAACCTCATCATCAGGAAATTTAACCTTTAGCTCAAGCTTTCCTCCCATTGCTTCAACATAACGAAGAATTGTTTGTAAAGGGGGTTCTAAGTCCAACGGAGCGAAAAACAACGCTAAGGAATTTTCTTAGCTCCTAAAGCCTTACGATTACTATCTTTGTGAATTCCAGTGAGGTTTTGGTTTTTTTCGTTTGCCTATTAAATATCATTACTTCTTTCATCAGGTTCTATGGTTTTCTTTTTTACTCCCATATTCCCTTAATTCTCCAGTGGGAAAGACAAATCATACTATGGGTGTTGTTACATAAGCGGTAGTAAACAGACATCAATTTTTGTGAGGTCATTTTTTACCCTTTCAGCTACCCACATTAAACTTCTAGAATTGACCCTATGAAAATCAAGTGTCGGGATACGTTCTTTTATGTAAAGCTACCCTATAATCAGCTTTATAGTAGGTAAGATAAAGCTGATTATATTACCTACTTATTTACCTTGTTTCTAAATCATTAATCTAATTCAAATATTTTTTTAATTATTAATCATATTAGTAATCTTTAGTAAATTAATTAACTATTAATGCTTGAATAAATAATTAAAAATACTATTATTCCGCTTAAATATTCCTCTCATTATTAATAATAATTTCCAATACCAATGACCAAACAAAGTAAAAGTTTAGTATTGTCATGCACAATTCCGACAAAATTATCCAACCAATTAAATTTACTTGCACAAGTTGAAGAAAGATCAAAAAGCTATTATGTCAAAAAAGCTTTGCAGGAATTTTTCAAAGATAAGTTTGAGAAAATTGTAATTGAAGAAATTGGTGAGGAAAAATATAAGCAATATTTAGAACTCGAGGAAAAAGGAATTCCTTATGAGGAAATTTTAAAAGAGCTGGAACTTGGTGATAATTATTAATTTTTTAATCTTGATAATTGGTTTTGCAATTCAGTCAGAAATTAGTAATTTTCACACACAGAATAATTCAGCCATGATGGCTACAAACTCTAATAATTTTTATACAGGTGCAATTTATATATTTAGATGAAAGTGGTGATTTAGGATTTAATTTTCAAGATAAGAAGCCTTCCAATTATTTTACCATAACAATATTAGTAATTGATGGCGCCGAAGATGATGCAATATTTTCTAGAGGAATTAAAAGCACTATTCGCAGAAAATTCGTCAAAAATAAGGATAAGATTCAAGAGTTGAAAGGCACCAGCACAACTTTAAAAATTAAAGAATATTTCTACAAACAAATTAAAAATATCAATTTTAAGATTTATTCCACAACCATTGATAAAAAGAAATTAATTAATCAAGCCCCACTTGATATACACGCTTTTTATAATGAAATATCTTTAGGAATTCTAAAACAAATAAATTTTTTGGATGGGGTTAGCAGAATCAAACTTGTGGTTGATAAGTCTAAAGGAAAGGAAGAAATCAAAAAGTTTGACAATTTGATTAAAAAACAACTGGAGATCAAAAATAAATGTCATGTTGATATTTGGCATTATAGATCTCAGGAATCCAAAGGATTGCAGGCTTGTGATTTATTTTCACATGGAATTTTTTCCAATTATGAAAATAGCAACTCGCAGTGGTTAGAAGTTTTTAAGGAGAAAATATCTTATGATGAGATTAGGAAGGTTAATAGCGAGCCTTACAAGCTCTAACACCTACACTGACAAACCGATGGAGAACCAATATGTAGGTAACCTATAAAGGGCTTACCGCTATTGATGATTATCTTAATACCAATAGCCACCAAAGTCAATATTAAGTCAATGACTTTTAAATAATTCAATAATGAAAACACAGTTAGAAACACAAAATCAGAACAACTCCCCTTCCCTAGTAGAAGCTAATCTAGAGATTTCCGAAGAATTAATTTGGCTTGAAAACTTTACCTCCAAAGCAACTCAAAAAACCTATAAAACTGGATTAAAGAAATTTTGCACAATTTTAGGTGTGAATAACGCTGATGAGTTAAGACAAATTAATTCAATGCACATTATCAAATTTCGTGATGCAATGAAG
>JBLHVR010000087.1:0-5549 GCA_047628655.1 Lentimonas sp. | reverse complement strand
TGGAACAACCACAAGTTACGATCAAGGTATTGTTTTAAAAGATTACCAAAAACTCTTTGGGCAAGGACAAGATTTAACTTTGGGTGACATTACGGGTGAAAATGCCTTTGATCAGACCATAATTGTTAAAGGAGGCGATGATCAATACAGTAAAATTACCAAATCATTTAGCGGTGGAGACAGCTTCCTTCTACAATATATGGCAACTTTACTCAACAAAAATACTGGAACCGTAACAGTAGCTAATAACAATGTTATTAAGGGTCTTGAAATTAGCTCAAGCAATGACAACAATTCTTCGACCTACAGTTACGGATCTGGAATTGCCATATTTAACAAAACCGGATCTGTTATTTCCAACAATAAATTGGAAGGAAACTCTGTAAATGGAATTCAAATTGTCAGCAATAATGGCAACGCCATATCTAACACAATTTCTAATAACCATATTTCCAATAGTGATTATGAGGGCATTGTTGCCAGATCTTACGATTCATCAAGTCAAACCAATATGATTTCTAGCAATACAATTTCTAGTAATGATTGGGGGTCTTATTTTAGCTCCTATGATTCATCAACTCAAAACAACGCATTTTCCAATAACACCATCTCTAATAATGATTTTGATGGAATTTACTCACTATCTCGCAATTCATCGAACTTAACCAATAGAATTTCCAATAATGTTATTTCTGGTAATTCAGCTTCGGGACTTAGCCTATGGTCTTCTGAAACATCAAATTTAACCAATGTAATTTCTGGCAATACAATTTCTGCAAATGCAAGTGACGGCATTCATTTTGAATCTCTCTCTACCTCCATTCAAAATATTGCAGCGCAAAATAACAATATTTCCAACAATTCTGGTCGCGCATTATTCATTAAAAAAGAAAGTGGAGCTGCTGCAATTATTGATTTTGGATTAGGTTCATTAAGTTCAGTAGGGGGAAATAATATTGCTGGCAATGTTAATTTGGATGGAGCTTCAATTGTGGCGCAAAAAAATTATTGGGGACAGGCTAGTGGAATTAATCCAGCCGAACTTACATTAAGTAACGGCGCAAGTTTGGACGACAATAATCACTTGACTGAAAATCCTTTTTAGTATCCTGTTTAAATATTGAACCCACCACTATTTACAGATTAAAACTTACAAATTCGATGCTAAAATACATTCTAGTTGGAAGAAGGCAGCCTGCCCATCAAGGCCATATTGAGCAAATTAAAGATGTAATTAATAAAGGTGGAATGCCAATATTATTCATCGGCTCGATTAATGAAAAAAATAGCGAATATTACAATCCAGCTTTAAACCCACTAAATAAAGAACAATCTGTTAGACAATTAGAAATTATTCTTGAGAAGGAAAATGTTACTAATTACAAAATTATTACCATTGAAGATGTTGGAAATTCACAAATTTGGACGGAAAACTTAATTAAGAAGCTGCAAGAAGAATTTTCAAATTACAATCCGCAAGAATTCCGCTTTCACTATTTCCCCAAAAAACATCAAAATGGAGCAGTTGATTCATTAGAAAAATGTGCTGAAATATTTCAGAAAAAAGGAATTGAGCCTAATGTTTTTCTGGGAACGAAGGAAGGAAGAAATCTGCATTCTTCCCATTTTCGCCAAATTCCCATTAACAGCGCAGAATTTCAAATACTTCCAGCAGCAGAATATTTAACCAAAATAAGTGGATCCTGCGCCACGCTGCAAGATTTATCAACCCTCTAAACAATAAATATTCATTCCAACGCCCTCCTCTTGAGGAACTAAGGCTATTTTTTTGATGTTTTAAATCTCTCAAGCGGGTTGTGAAAACCAAATCTGCTGCAATTTTTTATTGAATTTAAAAACCTCAAAACCTAATTTTAATAAAGTGCCCGATGGGCACTTTATTATTTAACCTTAAAAAACTTTAAAAATGGAAAATCAAATTCTAGATTCAAGTCAATATTCAAATCTAGTCAAAGACTTGCAAATTTTGATTCAAAAAACCCAAGATAAAGTTGAGAAATTCGCCCGCATTCAATTGGTTCAAACCTATTGGCAAGTTGGAAAAAGAATTACACAAGAAAAATTAAGTGAGAATGCCAATTATTCAGCGTTAATGATTAACAGTCTTTCTGAAAATTTGAACATTGACAAAAAAACTCTCACTAGGTCGGTAAAATTCTTCAGAACCTACCCTAATTCACCTCAAAATAATTCTCTAAATTGGTCTCATTACCGATATTTAATTACCATTAATGATGAGAATTTGAGGCTGAATTTAGAGGAGAAAACCAAAAATGAAAATTGGAGCGCTGGAAAATTGGCCGAAAAAATTAAGAATCTGAAAGAGCATGGCGGTAAAATTTTAGCAGGAACATTAGAGAATAAATTAAAAAGACCAGCTAAAGCCAACTATCTTTACCGAGCCAAAATTTTAAATGTGGTGGATGGAGACACTTTAATTTTAGAGATTGATTTAGGTTTTGATGTCTTTAAAAAACAAAGAATTCGATTGGCACAAATTGACACCCCTGAAATAAAAACTCCTGAAGGGAAAAAATCTTTTGAATATTTGCGAAATTTGGCAGCTAGTTTGCAGCAAGTTGTTGTTCGAACCAATAAAGTTGATCTTTACGGCAGGTTTATTGGTGATGTGTTTTATGAAATTATTGATGATGGAGTTAAATCTCAGAATGAAAAAGTTGATATTTTCAAGCAGGGAATTTATTTAAACGAGAAAATTGTAGAAGCTGGAATGGCCAAAATGCTGTAAGTTTACAAAGGGTCAATGTCAATTTTAACCCTCAAAGAAGAAGGTGTTTTACAGCCACTCAAAACTGTTTTAATTAATTTCTGCAGGTCAATTGTTTTAAGGACCTTCACATTTAGACAATATTGGTAGCGGTTTTTAAGTCTGGCAATGGGCATGGGAGCTGGGCCAAAAACTTCAATTTCTTTCTGAATTGGAAATTGCCTTAAAACAAATTTAGAAAAATCGACCACCAAATTTTCATTAACTCCGCTAATTATTATTGCGGCCATTTTGGAAAAAGGTGGCAGATTAATAATTTTACGATTCTTAATTTCACCTTCCAAAAATTCATCTCTCTGGTTTTTAATGATATTTTCAAAAACCGGATTTCCTGGATTGTAACTTTGTAAAATCACCTCTCCTCGATATTTGTCTCGCCCTGCTCTGCCAATAACCTGCGTTAAAAGCTGGAATGAACGTTCTAGAATTCGTAAATTTCCACCCAAAAAGCTGCCATCTCCGTCAATAATTCCAACTAATGCTAATGACGGAAAATGATGACCTTTAGCGATCATTTGAGTGCCAATAATAATGTCAATTTCACCAGCGAGTATTTTATTAATTAAGTCTTCAGCATCGGCGGAATTTTTGATATTGTCACTGGTCATCAGTCCAATTCTGGCCTGCGGAAAATAACTCAGAACCTCTTCTTGCAATTTTTCCACTCCTACGCCGCAATTAATTAGTGAATCTTTTTCTTGGCAATGACCGCAAATATTATTCATTCTCTGGGAAAAGCCGCAATGATGACAGCTCAAGCGATTAATTCTTTGATGGTAAGTTAAGTAAGAACTGCAATTTTTGCAGGAAGTTTTTTCTCCACATTTTTTACACAAGGTTAATGGCGCGTAACCTCTTTTATTTAAAAAAAGTAATGATTGTCGATTATTTGCCAAATTATCGGCCAGTAAATTCTGTAAATGATTGCAAATAAATTGGCCGCGATTGAGTTTTTCCTGACGCATATCCAGAACCTTAATCTGGGTTTTTTCCTGATTACTGAATCTTTGATCTAGTTTTATGAGCTGATATTTGCCATTTTTAGCATTTAAATAACTTTCTAAAGATGGGGTTGCGGAAGATAAAATAATGCAAATATCTTCAATTTTTGAGCGAATAATGGCCATATCTCGAGCATTGTAATTCACCACATCTTCTTGTTTAAAGCTAGCATCATGCTCTTCATCAACCACAATTAATTTTAGGTTTTTAAAGGGTAAAAAAAGTGACGATCGAGCCCCAATTAAAACTTTGCAAGAGCCGTCGGCAATTTTAAAGAACAATTTTCTTTTTTTAGAAGGGCTGATTTTCGAGTGCCATAAATCTGGTTCAAAACCAAATTGTTGTTTGAATCGATTACGCAATTGGGAGGTTAGAGAAATTTCTGGCAGAAGAATTAAAATTTGACCGCCCTGATCTTTTTGTAAAATGTCAGCAATTCCCTGAAAATAAACTTCAGTCTTTCCAGAGCCAGTTACTCCATCTAATAAAATTGGCGCAAATTTTTCCTGTGCTATTTTCTCAAGTAAAACATTGGAGGCTTCTTTTTGCTGCTGATTTAAAGATTTAAGCGCAATTTTAAGCGATTTATCTTCTGCTTTAGATTTTCTACTAGATTCCTTGCTGCTGTTTAAAATTGCCAAACTTAACTTCAAAACCAACCCTTTGTGAGCTAGGTTGTATTTTGAAACCCAAGAAATGAATTCCAGCAATTTGGAGCTAAAATTAACTCTTTTTTCAACGGAAATTATTTCTTTAATTTTTTTGCTGTCAATTTCACTCTCCACATTGCAAGCAACAACAACCCCGTAAATCTCTCTATTTCGAAATGGCACCAAAACCACATCACCCATTTTCAGATCTAGATTTTCAGGCGCAAAATAGCTAAAACCGTAATCAAACGGAACTGGCAATAAAACTTGATGTAATTGTTTATTTTTTTTGGATATTTCTGGCATTTAACTTGATTTAAAATGATCTTGCAGCTAGATTTCTGGGCGTTATTTTCCCTCTTAATACTTAACTATCCATTAAATTTATGAAGTTTTTTATCGACTCAGCTGAAATTTCCGAAATCAAAGAATTGTCAAGCTATGGCTTCCTCGATGGCGTTACAACCAACCCATCATTAATTGCAAAATCTGGCAGAGACTTCATTGAAGTAATCACAGAAATTTGCTCAATTGTTGAAGGTCCAGTTAGCGCAGAAGTTGCGGCACTTGACTATGAAGGAATGGTTCGTGAAGGTGAAATTTTAAGCAAAATTGCCAGCAATGTTTGCATCAAACTTCCTCTAACAATGAACGGCTTAAAGGCTTGTAAATATTTTTCAAACAAAGGAGTTAAAACTAATGTAACTCTTTGTTTTTCAGCTTCTCAAGCAATTTTAGCTGCTAAAGCTGGAGCAACTTTCGTTTCCCCATTCGTTGGAAGATTAGACGATATTGGCCAAGATGGCTTAGGTTTAATAGCAGAAATTTGCGAAATCTACTCTAATTACCCAGAATTTAAAACCGAAGTTTTAGTTGCTTCAATTCGCAACCCAATTCACATTACAACTGCCGCAAAAATGGGCGCAGGTGTCGCAACAATTCCAGCAAAAGTTTTGAATCAATTAGCTCTGCACCCTTTAACTGAAAAAGGAATAGAAACATTTGTGAAAGATTGGGAAAAAACTGGTCAAAAAATTGGATGAGGAAAATTAATTGGTTTGCCATTAGAACCAAATTTAAATATTTAA
>JBLHVR010000086.1:0-5665 GCA_047628655.1 Lentimonas sp. | reverse complement strand
ATGATTTAGGCGCAGAAGTAATTTTGGTTGCCGGAAATATTAAAGAAAATATCAATTTACCAAAAAAGAATATCATTTCCGTTGTCAGTGCAGATGACATGTTGGAAGCAGTTGAAAAAAACCTAGAATCTACCAATATTTTCATTTCTGCCGCCGCTGTTGCTGATTTTAAACCAAAAACATCCAGCGCTAAAAAGATCAAGAAATGCCAAAATCACAGCCTAAATAATTTGGAATTAATTGAAAATGTCGATATTTTGAAAACCATTGCAACTGGCAAAAATCGCCCAGAAATAATTGTAGGATTCGCCGCTGAAAGCTGCGATTTAATCAAAAATGCTAAAATAAAATTAGAAGCTAAAAATTGTGACTTTATCGTTGCCAATAACATTGAAAATGGAGCAGTTTTTGGATCAAATTACAATAAAGCAACAATTTTATGTAAAGATGGAGAGAATTCAGTCTTAGAGAAAATGACAAAAAAAGAGATTGCAGAGAAATTAATCGAGATATTAGCTATTAAAAACTAATTATTTGGAGGCCAGGGACGGAATCGAACCGACGATAAAGGCTTTGCAGGCCTCTGCATTACCACTTTGCTACCCGGCCATATTTGGTAAGTGAAGAGCCAAAAATATATTGATAAAAATTTTTATTACAACCAAAAACAATGAGTAAAGAAAATTACTTTCTTCAAAAGTTAAAAAACCTACCGAAACTTGATTCAGTATCTTTAAGACCTTTCTTGTTAAAAGTTTTGAAGTCTAAAGAGAAAATCAAGAATCAAAAAATAGCGCCTTTAGAAATTTCTTTGGAAGATAATGATTTGGAAGAAATTGAAAACTTAGCTGCCAAAATTAATCAAAATTTCAGAAAAATAGTTGTTCTAGCTGTTGGTGGATCAAGCCTTGGTGGCAAAACTTTATGTGCAATTGACAATAATTCCAGTCAAAAAATTAAATTTCTAGAATCAATTGACGGACAAACTATTTTCAATAATTTAAATAATGTTGATTTAAAAGAAACAGCCTTCTTGGTAATTAGTAAATCGGGACAAACCGTTGAAACAACCTGCCAAGCACTAATTTTAATTGAATTATTCAAGAAAAATAAAATAGATAATTTTGCTCATAATTTCTTTTTCATTACTCAAAACAAAGAATCTGGCCTAGGAAGAATTGCTCAGCAAATTGGCTCAGAAATTTATCATCACCCAAATGACATTGGTGGACGCTTCTCTTACTTAAGTATTGTTGGCCTTTTGCCAGCCGCAATTTGTGGCCTTAACATTAGAAAAATTAGAAATGGGGCGCAGCAAATTCTAAATAATTTTTTAACAGAAGATCAAAATCACATTGATCACATTAGCGCCTGCCAACTTTATTTATTTGATCAAAAATATAGCAGCAATGTAATAATGCCCTATATTGATTCATTGAAAGACTTCACCGATTGGTATCGCCAGCTTTGGGCAGAATCTCTCGGCAAAGAAGGTTGTGGTTCAACCCCAATTAATTCTATGGGAACAATTGATCAACACAGCCAATTGCAGCTTTATTTGGAGGGCCCAAAAGATAAATTTTTTACCTTTATTACCAACAAAAAACCCGTCAATAATTTTGATGTTATCGATTTACCAAATTGTCCCACCCTATTTGGCGGCAAAAAACTTGGTGAAATTGTTAAAATTGAACAAGACAGCACCATTGAAGTTTTAAACCAAAAAAGCACACCAATTAGAGTTTTTGAATTTGATAAACTAGATGAAGAAAGCCTCAGCGCCTTAATGATGCAAATGTTCTTAGAGACAATTATTATATCCTACGCCCAAAATATTAACCCTTTCGACCAACCAGCAGTAGAGCTTAGAAAAGATTTAGCCAGAAAATATTTGCAACAATAAAATTAAATCTCATAGAGGATACAAAGGAAGAAAGATAAAGGAAAATCAGGTTATCATTCAAGGCGAGAAAAATGGTGGAAGAATGAAATATGGAATTGAGAAATATTTCATTAATGAAAATTTCAAAACAATAATTCTTAAGATTGAAGTTAATGACCAATAATTTGATCAAAATAATTACCAAAAATAGAAAATGTCCAGAAAAAAGACTAAGAAAATTACTCCTCGCAATCTTTTAATTTTTCTTTTAGCAGCAGCAGCAGCAGCTCTTCTTGGTGCTTACATAAGCCAATATTTCTTCGATCTTCAACCTTGCCAACTTTGTTTGTGGCAAAGAAAGCCATTTTTTGGCATAATTACCATTTCGGCAATTTTCTTAATTATTCCATTTCTAAAAAAACATCAACATTTTGCCGTAAAAGCCGCACTTCTTTTATTATTAATTAATGCAGCAATTGCTTTTTACCATGCTGGTGTTGAAAAGAAATATTTCAAAGGATTAAGTTCTTGTTCTGGAATTATGCAAACCCCGCACAACTTAGATGAATTAATAATTTTCCTTGAAAAAGCTTCAATAGTTCCTTGCAATGAACCGCAATTTATGTTCCTTGAAATTTCAATGGCTGGTTGGAATTTTATTTATTGTTTAATTATTGCTTTACTATTAATTACCATCTCATCTTTTAATAATCGTTCAAAAAATCGGAAATGAAAAGTTTTTCTATAAATCCAGATAATTCATTAATAGTAACATCGGCGCCAAATGAAAAGTATCACGAGGAACTTAATGGCGCTATTTTGGAAGCCAAGAAAATTGACTTAGGAGTGCAAATAAGCGATGCCTACGATTCTTCCATAAATAACCCAGAAGATAACATAAAGGAAGTTTTGGGATTAATATTTGATAATGCGGGAGTAAGTGATAAACTGGAATTACTTATTATTCGGGACCCAGAAATTGAGGGTTATCTTTGGAAAGAATCCTTAAATGGACAACATAATCCAATTACAATTTCTTTTCCCAACGGGACAAAAAACGAAAAATTTCTGTCAGGAATTACAAATCCCAATATTACTATCTTGCTAAAAGGTAAGGAATTTCAACAAAAAAAAGAACCTGTACCTAGCCCAGTAATTTCTAAAGAAACCAAAAAAGAAAATCGCTTACAACGATTATTGAAAGTCTTTACTGGTAAATCTCATGTTTAAATATTTCGAAAAGCGCCAGAAAACCTATCCACAAAATGTTAAAGGTAAGTTCCGTAGAATTAAGAATTTTACCAATTTAATCTGCCTAGGAATTTTCTTTCTCTTCCCATTCATTCGTTGGGATCGCGGCCCGTCAATTTCAAATCAAGCAATTTTAATCGACATTCCAGATGCTCGTGGATATTTCTTCTTCATTGAAATGTGGCCAGAAGAAGTCTTCTATTTAGCGGCAATTCTAATTTTTGCAGCTGTTGCGCTGTTTTTTGTCACCTCACTTTTCGGACGAGTTTGGTGTGGATATTCCTGCCCCCAAACTGTTTGGACCGACATTTTCATTAAAATTGAACGATATTTCCAAGGCGACCGCAATGATCGCATTAAGTTAGATCGTAAAACCTTCTCTTTTAAAAATATTTGGCGCAAAGCCGCAACTCACATTGTTTGGCTTTTGATTAGCTTAGTTACTGGAATTGGCTTTGTTAATTATTTTAATGATGCTCCAGATTTAATGAGTAAGTTATTTACCACTAATTTGGGTTGGTCAATTTGGGGTTGGATTTTAGGAATTGCCGGAATGACTTATGTAATGGCAGGTTTTGCCAGAGAGCAAGTTTGTAATTACATGTGTCCTTACGCAAGGTTTCAAGGCGCAATGTTTGATGCTGAAACTTTAATAATTTCTTACGATGAAAAACGCGGAGAACCCAGGGCAAAAGCCAAGAAAGGAGAATTATTCGAGAATCGTGGCCATTGCATCGATTGCAAACAATGTGTTGTAGTTTGTCCAGCAAATATTGACATTAGGAATGGTTTGCAGATGGAATGCATCGCCTGCGGTCTTTGTATTGACGCTTGCGACAATGTGATGGAAAAAATGAACTTGCCCACAGGATTAATTAAATATGGCACCGAATCTGACGATTCTCCTTTACAAAGCCAAAAGATTGTCAAAAAAAGTAAAATATGGCGCGCCAGAACTTTTTTCTATCTAGTAATTCTGATAATCATCGGAGGCTTCATTTTATTTAGCTTGGGCAGTAAGTCTACTTTAAAAATTGATGTTATGGCCAATCGCAACCCCATGTTTGTTACCCTTTCCAACGGCGATATCCGCAATGGCTACACTTTAAAAATTTCTAACAAATCTTTCGAAGATAAAATTTACCGCTTGGAAATTCGAGGAATTAAGAATTTAAAAGTAAAAGTTTCCGACATGACCAACATTAACGCCAATAATCTTCCTGTGAAAGCAGGTGAAGTTGCCAGTTTCAAAGTTTATGCCAGGGCATCAAATGAATTTATGGAAAATTCCAATCGCCGCATCAACATTAAATTTGCCGTTATTAACAGCAAAACTGCTCAAGAAGTTATACATGAAGCAGTTTTCATTGGAGAATAATTAAAGTTAATTTCTCCAAAGAGAATCTAACATTGCAAATTCATTTTTGTTTTCTATGATTTGCTTCCCAAATTAGGAGACATGGCCGAGTGGCCGAAGGCGCTTCCCTGCTAAGGAAGTATACGGGTGACCGTATCGAGGGTTCGAATCCCTCTGTCTCCGCCATCTAGGCGTTTAAAGAAGTCCAACAAAGTCCAATAGAGCTACTATCTACAAGCTCCCATTCAGTTTCACCATCCAACATAGTCCAATAATGTCCGATGACATACGCAAATAAATAGGGACATTTTTGGAGAAATTAATTTCTAAAAGAATAGTGATGTTTACCAACAATCAGCAACAAGACAAGAATATAAAGGCTCCAGAACCTAAGGTTAAGCCCTATAAGTAACCCTATATATTTTAACCACCCTTCCTGGCGCTAAATATTGGCGCCTTAAGTATAGATTCATAGGAAAAGAGAATCGCCGATGGCATAAACTCCTCCCAAGCAAAGAAATTATAAAAGCTACAAATTAGGGTGTTGTTACATAATGTAACGTAACCCGGCACTTGATTTTCACGGGGTGAGTTTTTAATATCTTGACTATAATCCTACATTAAACATCAAAATCTTCTACACATCAATCACGCTCCTTTTTGACCATCTCCAGTTCCCTTTTGAAACTTTTTATTTCCTCAAAAGAATTTGCGTTGCCAGCCATATTTTTCTGATTATTTTTGTTAGAATTAGAGTATTTGGATATCCAATTATGAAGAGTGTTGATATTGATGCCCAAATCTCTTGCTGTTTGACCAGAATCTAATGCTAATTTAACGGATGAGACTTTAAATTCTAAAAAATTTCAATTTCTTGGGAAGAAATATCTAGAAACCTCTAATATTGATTGCAAACATCTTTTATCTTTCAATAATAAATGTTATGTTATAACATAACATTTTATCCCCTTTAAATTCCATTATCCTTAGTGTGACTTATCAGCAAAGTAAAAAACTTCCCGTAACAGTTCTTTCTGGATTTCTTGGGGCCGGAAAAACCACCCTTCTCAATCATATCTTAAATAATCGCGAAGGTAAAAAAGTCGCTGTGATTGTTAATGATATGAGTGAGGTAAATATTGATGCCAATCTGGTTAAAAATGGCGGAGCTGCGT
>JBLHVR010000085.1:0-5742 GCA_047628655.1 Lentimonas sp. | reverse complement strand
TCGAATTTCTGATTCATCGAAACTTGTAATTAAATTAGCTTCTTTTTCATTTCCTATTTCAACTAAATTAAAAAAGCTCGGCGCCGAATCATTAATTTTCCAACCTTTCTTGAGGTTAAAAAATAGTGAAACTTCCTTGCTGCTGCTAATTTTTTTAGTAGAAATTTTATTTAAATTAGGAAGATATTCTAAAAGACCCTCTGCTGGCATTACTAGTTTTGGAATAATGTCAATTAGTTTAGAATTGCCAGTTTTGGAGTCAAGTTCAATGATGCGATTATTGTTGGTGTCGGTAATATAAAATTTATCACCAACAAATATTATTGCTTCTGGATCGCTATAAGTTGTGTCATTTTTATTGCCAACCCCACTTCCCTGAATATTGCCGCTAAAGTTGCTAATTTTTTCAGATTGAAAATCGTATCTACGAATTAAATGATTGTGAGTGTCAGTTATGTAAACTGACTTATTGGTTACTGCTAAGCCATTAGGATGTTGCATTAAGGCTTCTTTTTTTGAGCCATTTTTATTTCCAAATTCAAACAATCCTTTTCCAATAAAAGTTTTAACATGTCCTTTTTTGTCAATTTGACGCAAAGAAGAGCTTTTTGAATCAATAAAGTAAAGATTTCTAGGTGTTCCGCTTAGAAAACGAGGTTGTGCCAATGTGTTGCTGGGGTATTTTCCGTCCTTCATTCCTTCAGTTCCATTTCCAGCAAAAGGGGTAATTGTTCTTTTTTTGATATCAAATTTAAGTAACTGGTTGGTTCCAGCGTTTGAAATGATGATATTATTTTTATCAGGAAAAAATTCCAAACCCCAAGGGGAGGAAAGTGAGAAGTCTTCAGCGATGTTTTCGGTTGTAAGAATTCCTCCTCTTTTTCCAGTTCCGATTAAAGTTTCAACTTCACCAGATTTGAAATTTATCTTGCGAAGAGCGTGATTACCCATATCCGCAACATAGAGAATATTATCTTTAAACAATAAGCCGCGCGGAGAGTTGAATTTGGCATTATCAATAAATCCATCTTGAAAACCTTCCTCATTAGAGCCAATTTCCAGTAAAATTTTACCGTCCAGATTAGTAAAAATTATTTTATTTTTCCCAGTATTTGAAATTATTAAAGCGTTGGTTTTTTTCATATCTAGATATGAAAAATCTTGAGCAAATTCAATTTCAGATGGAAATTTTAAGATGTGACTAATTGCTTTATTTCTTTCTAAAACAATAGGAAGAGAGTTTTTATTAATTTCATATCGGTATTTTTCAGCTAATTTAAGAACATCCTTTCTAACTTCTTTGATAGAGATTTTATTTTCGTATTTTTTAACAACTTCACCTTGAGGGTTAAGTAAAACTAAGGTTGGCCAGGAAGAAATTTTAAAATCTTCCCAAATTTTTAGGTTTGAATCATTAATTACTAGATTAGAAATATCATATTTTAGAATCGCTTTTTTGATATTGTTACTATCTTTCTGGTTATTGAATTTGGCGCTATGAACGCCAATTACCGTAAGATTATCAGAAAATTCTTTTTTGAGTTTTTTAACTTCAGAAATATTATCGAAGCAATTAACGCAGGAATAATTCCAGAAATCTAACAAAATAATACGATTTTTTAAATCATTAATCTTGATATCTCGGGAAGAATTCAGCCATTTTGCATCATGACTAACTAAATTTTTAAGTTCGGAATTGTGAAGACTCACTTTAGAAAAAAGAGAGGAAGTAATTAGAAAGGCGAACCAGAAAAATATTATTAAAGATAAAATAAAAAGGATTAACTTCTTATCTTTTTTAGTAACAAGCATTTTTCTGGATTAATAGATTTTGATTTAAAACTAGCCAGAGTAACCTTTTCTGCGCATTTTTTTAGTTTTAACAATACTTTCCTCTTCTTTTCTTTTTCTTTTAATAGAAGGCTTTTCGAATGCTTTTCTTAATCTAGCTTCTTTAATGATTCCTTCTCTTTGAGTTTTTTTTCTAAAAGAACGAATTGCGGTTTCTAAGTGGCTTTTATTGTTAATTACTACTTGCATTTAGTCTGTTTTAATATTGATAGAAAGTTTTTGAAGCGTTCATTTAAGAGGATGTAAAATAAATTTTCAAGTGATGATTGAAATTATTTATTAAACCATCTTTCTGGCATCAAGAATTTCATCCCAAGAAGATAATTTAATTTTTCCTTCGCCGCCATTTTCAGTTAAAAAATCTAAATCTAAAGCTGCAGATTTTAAAGTTCCTCCAGTTTTATGGGCGTGCTTGGCAATTTTTGAAGCGTTATCATAGCCAATATAAGGATTAAGAGCTGTAACCAGCATTAAGGATTGATCCAGTAATTCTTTGATTCTGGTCTCGTTAGCGGTAATTCCAATTAGGCATTTGTTGATGAAGCTATTAATTCCGTCTGAAAGTAAATTAATTGATTCAATTACATTACGAATAATCATTGGGCGAAAAACATTTAATTCAAAATGTCCGTTTGAGCCACCAACAGTAACCGCTGTGTTATTCCCCATAACTTGACAAGCAATCATCGTTAAAGCTTCGCATTGAGTTGGGTTAACCTTCCCCGGCATAATTGAAGATCCTGGTTCATTTTCAGGAAGTGAAATTTCACCAAGACCACTTCGTGGGCCAGAGGCAAGAAAACGAATGTCGTTGGCAATTTTCATAACTGAGGTTGCCAGTGTATTTAATGAGCCGTGAAAATTAACCAAATCGTCATTATTGGAAAGTGCGAAAAATTTGTTTTTATCGCCAACAAATTTACCAGAGAAAGCTAAACCTTTTTTGAAGGCTTTAGAGCTTTCCATATTAACTTTTTTAAGTGAACCACAGGCAACAATTTGGGTTTCACAAACCTTTTTATGAAGATCTTCAATTCCACTAATTTTAGTAACATTGGCAGCAAACAATGGAGCAAAATCTTTATGGCTGTTAATTCCAGTTCCAACTGCAGTTCCGCCCTGAGCCAGCTCTTCAATTGACTCTACGCAATAAGCAACGTTAAATAAAGCATGCTTAATTTGAACTTTGTAAGCTGAAAATTCTTGACCCAAAGTCACAGGAGTTGCATCTTGAGTGTGAGTTCTTCCAATTTTAATAATATGTTGAAATTGGCCCTCTTTTTCAGCAAGCTCATTGGCAAATCTAGAAATTGTTGGAAGGAGTTTTTCGTAAGTTGTTAAAGCTGTTGCAATATGCATTGCGGTTGGGAAAGTGTCATTTGAAGATTGACCCAAATTACAATGATCATTTGGATGAATTGGCGATTTTCCGCCTTTTTTACCAGTAGCTTTTTCATTAGCAACCGAGGCAATAACTTCGTTGGTATTCATGTTGGTTTGAGTTCCAGAGCCAGTCTGCCAAACAACAAGTGGAAAATGATTGTCGTAAAACCAATCAAATTTAGCCAAAATCGTGTCAACCGCATCAATAATTTTATCGGCAATATCAACAGAAAATTTCTTAAATTCTCTAGCTTCAGGATTCTTAAGCATCAGTTCTTTAGAAGTAACTGCTGCTGCCTTTTTCACATAAAGCATAGCGCGAATAACTTCTCTTGGCATTTTATGCCCAGCATTGTCGTTGCAAATTGCGAAATTTTGAATTGAACGTTGTGTTTGAGCTCCGTAATAAGCCTCGCTTAAAACTTCTATTTCTCCAAATGAGTCAGTTTCGATACGGTAATTTTGTGCGTTTTTGGTCATTGTTTTTATGTTAGTTAATGGTTACTAAATTTAAATTAATTCTCTTTAAAGATTCTTCCTTCCCTAAAATTTCTAACACATCGAAAATTCCACCAGCTGATGATGAAGAAAAAGTCAGTGAAACTCTTAAGGGTTTGCCGAAATCTTTGAATTTTAGGCTTTTAGCGACGGCGAAATTATTTATTCCTTCCTTTATGGAGTCGTGATTCCAAAGGACAATTTTTTCCAAAACTTCCTTTAATTCAAGAATTATTGTTTGGTTATTTTTAATAATTTCCACATCTTTTTCGTCTAGTTTTTTAGTAAAGCCATCAATATAAATTTGAGCAGCTTCACTTAGATCTTCAATTTTAACGGCTCGATCTTTGATAAATTTAAGAGCTTTGACGATTTTATCTTTTTGAGCTGCCTCGGATGTCAAATTTATTAAATCAAATAACTCTTCTTCCGATTTTTCTTTAATATAATGCTTATTTAAATTATCCAATTTTCCAAAATCGAATCTGGCAGGGCTTTTGCCAACATGTTCCAAATTAAACCATTCAATCGCTTGTGCGTCAGAAATCATTTCATCGTCACCGTGAGACCAACCCAAGCGCAGCAAATAATTGCGCATTGCTTCTGGTAA
Organism: Lentimonas sp.; assembly: GCA_047628655.1. Classification (GTDB taxonomy): domain Bacteria; phylum Pseudomonadota; class Alphaproteobacteria; order Rickettsiales; family UBA1997; genus JAJTCH01. The sequence continues at coordinate 1,400 of JBLHVR010000085.1, read as the reverse complement.
ATAGCCCATTTCTTGGTAATCAATAACCGAAGTTGCTCCGTGTCGTTTAGACATTTTTGCACCGTCAGGGCCATGAATTAAAGGAACATGAGCGAATTTAGGAACTTCCCAACCCATTGCATCATAAATGGTTTTTTGGCGGAATGAATTAGTAAGGTGATCTTCACCGCGAATGATGTGGGAAATTTTCATGTCGAAATCGTCAACCACAACTGCTAGCATGTAGGTTGGGGTTTCATCACTTCTTAAAATTACCAAATCGTCGAGCTCGGAATTGTCAATTGCAATTTCTCCGCGGATTAAATCGGTAATTATTGTTTGACCCTGATCTGGTGATTTAAGGCGAATTACTGGCTTTACCTCACTTGACTCTGGCGCTGTTTTGTTACGCCATGGGCTTTTGAAGCGAAAAACCCCACCTTTTGCTTCAGCTTCTTGCCTTAACGAAGATAAATCTTCAGCCGAAGTGTAACAATAGTAAGCTTTGCCCTTATTTAATAAATCCAACGCAACTTCTTTGTGTCTTTCAATGCTTTTTGATTGAAAAACTATTGCCTCATCATTTTTTAGACCAAGCCAAGAAAGGCCTTCTAATATTACTTCTACAGCTTCTGGAGTAGATCTTTTTTGATCAGTATCCTCAATTCTAAGTAAAAAATCTCCACCATTTTTTTTGGCGAATAAATAGTTAAATAATGCGGTTCGAGCGCCTCCAATATGGAGGAATCCGGTTGGGGATGGAGCAAAGCGAGTTCTGATTTTCATTAATTCTTGACTTGAGATTGGCTAAAGGGTAGAAATCGTAGACCTTAATATCTAAGAAATAAATAAAAATTCTTTCCCTCTCATAATCAATGAAAAATAAAGCTAGCGGCAATAATGCTATCCAAAAAACTGCGACAAAAACTTCAGACAATTATTCGTCAAAAAAGAACTCGTCAGCTGGAAATATTGGTACTAGGCTTTTAGATGAAAAAGTAATTTCTCAAGATCAGTTAAATGTTGCTTTGAAAGAGCAAATTAGAACTCAAAACAAAAAAACCATTGGCGCTATTTTGGTTGAAATGGGTGTTATTACTGAAGGTGCGTTAGGTGAAATTCTCAATGAATCTTCCGGAATTCAAAAATTCGATATTCGCTCATCAATCATTGACAACAGACTAGTTAAGAAAGTTCCTAAAGATTTTGCGGCTAAAAATAAATTAATTCCCGTTTCTTACGCCAAGCATGAAATTACCATTGCCATGTCAGATGTATTCGACATTGTGGCAATTGACCAAGTTAAAAGATATTTTCCTCTGCATTTCTCCATTCACCCTGTTTACGCGCCAGAACCTGATATTATTCAAGCAATTGACCAATATTACGGTTATGAAATGTCAATTGAAGGTATTTTAAGA
>JBLHVR010000084.1:0-5833 GCA_047628655.1 Lentimonas sp. | reverse complement strand
CTAATAATGGCCATGCTAGACGACGAACAAGCGGAAAAATTGGAAGCCAAAGCCATTGAAATTGGTTTGGATGTTTTAATTGAAGTTCACGATGAAGAGGAATTAAACAGAGCCTTAAAGTTAAAAAGCCGCTTAATTGGCATTAATAATCGTAATTTAAAAACCTTTGAAATTAGCTTAGATGTTTCCAGAAAATTAAAGCCACTAATTCCTTCAAACAAAATTGCAATTTGTGAAAGTGGAATTTTCATCCGCAATGATATTTCTCAAATGCAAGAAATTGGCATTAACAGCTTTTTAATTGGAGAGTCTTTAATGAGACAAGAAGATATTGGCGCCGGTCTTAAAAATTTAATGAACTTAAAATCTTAATTTTAGCTTTGAAAAATATTTAGCAAAAATAGACAATTCCAATCCACAATTGGAAAGGAGTTCTTAACTAATTCGCTATCATATTTACTGATAGATTTCCTAGAGATTTTTAGGAGGAATTAGTAAAATTAAAAAGTTGTTTACACAGTTTTTATGATAGGACCAAAATTTCAAAGCGAGTAATGTTTTTGTTAACGAAACCACTTTCATTTAAACAAAAAAATTATTTTTGCATCTTTAGTTAGGCCTTCAGGGTTTTCCACTAAATAACTTATCTGATTTGTTATTTCTTTTTCGCTTCAGATGACTTTCATAAATGAAATAAAAAATTTCAAGTAAAATACAAATTACTATTTATAGTAACCGCTACTTAGATCTTTTAATTTTTTAATCATTAAAAATGACTTTCAAAATCGCCGTTATTGGCAGGCCAAATGTTGGCAAATCGACCCTATTTAATAAATTGATTGGAAAATCAATGGCCATAGTTGACGACATTCCAGGAGTAACTCGGGATCGAAGAGAAATGATGGGACAACTTGGCCCAATGGAATTTATGGTGATTGATACCGCCGGCTTAGAAAATGAAATTGCAGCAGATTCTTTGGAAAAAAGAATGTTAAACCAAGCCCAAATTGCGGTTCTAGATGCCAATTTATGTTTATTTGTGGTTGATGGAAAATCGGGAATAAACGCTTCCGATAACCATTTTGCACGCTGGATTCGAGCTTCTGGGAAAGAAGCAGTTTTGGTTGTTAATAAGCAAGAAGGGCGAGATGGAGAATTTCTGGGAAAAGAATATTATAAATTAGGCTTCGAACATATGGTGGGAATTTCTGCCGAACATAAACAAGGGTTTACTCAGCTTTATGAAGCAATTGAGCCTTTTTACGATAAATATCAAGAGGAATTCTCTCACATTGTTCCGGAAGAAGAGGATGGAGATTTAATTCAAATTGCTGTTATTGGAAAACCTAATGCTGGAAAATCTACCTTCTTAAATTCACTTTTAGGCAAAGAACGCTTAATTACCGGCGCGGAAGCTGGAATTACTAGAGATTCAATTTCTATCGATTGGGAATTTCAAGATCGCAGAATTCGTTTAATTGATACTGCTGGAATTAGAAAAAAAGCCAATATTCAGGCAAAATTAGAAAATCTTTCAGTAGCCGATTCACTTAGAGCAGTGCGTTTTGCCCAAATTGTGGTGATGATTATTGATGTTAGTTCTGTTAAGCAAAAAGCCCAAACCATGGATTTAATTCTAGATCATCAAGATTTAGCAATTGCAGGAATGGTTGCCAAAGAGGGAAGGGGGCTGGTTTTTGCTATTAATAAATTTGACCTGGTGGAAAATAAAGATGAAATGATTAATGAAATTCGTCTGCAATTGGAAAAATTAATGCCAGGAATGTCGGGAGTTCCAATTATTCCAATTTCGGCGCTTAATAACCACAACGTTACCAAAACCATTGAATATGCAATTAAAGTTTATGAGCAATGGAATCGCTACATCACAACCACTAAGCTTAATGAATGGCTTAGAATTGCCGAAGGAAAACATCAACCAATTTTGGTTCGAGGCAAGCCAACCAAGTTAAAATACATCACTCAAGCCAAAAAGCGTCCGCCAACTTTTACCATTTTCACAAATTATCCCAAAGCAATTGCAGGAGCTTACAGCCGTTATTTAATGAACTTTTTGCGTGATTATTTCGACCTTAAATTAACGCCAATTAGGCTTCTAGTTCGTAAAAGTGATAATCCATTTGAGGGAAGAAAAGAGAAAACTTTTTCTAAAAAAAGAGATAAAGGCTTGAAATAGCTGATAATTTAACCGGTTGCTTTTGCGATTCAATTTCTTTAAATTACATTTTATCCTTACTAATATTCAAAGCAAAATGTTCGAAATTTCTCTTCCAAAATTCGCTTTAAAAACACTCATTTTCCTATCGCTACTTGCAACTGTTTCGTGCCTTAGCCAAGAAGATGGCCCTTCTAAAATTAGAATTGTTGATTTAAATGGCAAAGTTAAGGAAGTTAGAACTTTTGTTCCAGAAGGCAATATTCAGGCTTTATCTAGCCAAAACAACCAAGCTAATAATTATGCTCCTGTTGTTGATAATTCTCAAGCCAATCTAGGCCAAAGGCAACAAAACCAAGCACCATCAAATCTACCTCGGGCAGTTTCTAATCAAATAATAGAACCTCAACTAACACAAATTCAGCCTGTAAACAACTATCAAGCCGCACCAAATAGTCAGCCAACATCAGAAGTTTCTTATGTTCAAAACAACGTGCAACCTAATTCTCAACCTGCAAATGAGCAATATCAGAAAAATTATCAAAAACCAATAAGCTTAAATTACGCTCCAAAACCCTCAAAAAAATATAAATTTGCAACTCAAAGTCAGGTAAAACAAGCTTTACAGCCTACTATCCAACCAAAAATTACAACTCCTCAATATTCGCAAAATCAGCCGGCAATATCAAATCAGAAAAATCCTCAACCAGCAAGTGTTAAACAAAATATTACACCAAGCTATTTAGTAGATAATTCTGGAAAATTTGTTCAAATTGGCTCATTTTCTGTCATGAGTAATGCCAACAATGTATTAAAAAAAGCATCATCAATTTCTGGTGGAATGATTGAAGAAGCTGATTTGATAGGCGGAAGAAAAATATATCGTGTAATGCTTGGTCCAATAAAAGGTTCTACAAAAATTAATCAAGTTTTAAATCAAGCTAAACAAATTGGTTACAGCGACGCTTTTATTGTTAAATAAATAAAATGTTCAGAAAGTCTAAGATTCTGTTTTTTCTATTAATTTTATCATCTTGCCTTAGCGAGTCTGCAAAATCCAATAAGGAATTTATGGACCGCTACGAATCGGATGTTAATAGAATTAACAAAAAAAGGGATACCATGTTATCCTTAAGAGATCAACAATTTCAACCCCAGGAATTAAGAAAAAGACCACAAAGAGCAATACAAGGAAGACCCCCTCTTCCAGAAAACATGTTTTTCATCAGCTACAATTTGAATAATTTTCCATATTCCTACAAACCAAGAACAATCTCTTTTGACAACATAAAAATTCCTCAAAGAGATATTTTTGGAACTCGTAGCAGGCTTGGAGAAAAAGAATATCAATTAATTGACCAAAAAATATTACAAAGAGATATCGATTTTATGAAGGAATCTCAAAATGAAGCCGAATTCAAAGGCCTAACCAAAGATTTAATTAGAGAAGAAAAACAGCGCAGAAAAATGAAATTTGTTAATAAAAATCAAGATTCATCAAATGAAAATTATTAGAATTTTATTATTTTTATCAATTGCAATTTTCCCTATTCAATCTTTTGCCAATTACTCAATTTTGGAAAAAACCAAATATATTTTTCTGGTTGATCAAGATACAGGAGAGGTACTTTTAGAAAAAAATGCTGACCAACAAATTTCTCCTTCCTCAATGACAAAATTAATGACTGCATATGTGGTTTTTAATCAGTTAAAAGAAGGTAAAATATCTCTTAATGACAAATGTGTTATTGGCCGAGATGCTTGGAAGAAAAAAGGCTCGCAGATGCTTCTGGGATATAAAGATGTAGCAACAATTCATCAACTAGTTTCTGGTCTGTTGATTGTTTCAGGAAATGATGCGGCTGTGGCCTTAGCTCAAGCAATTTCTGGCTCCGTTGAAGATTTTGCTAATCTTATGAATAAAACTGCCAATGAGATTGGACTTAAGAATAGCCATTTTAAAAATCCCCACGGCCTTAACCAAGATAATCATTATTCAAGCTTGAGAGATTTGGCTCTTTTATCATCCAAAATTAGTAATGATTTTCCAGAATATTTACATTATTTTTCAACAGATAAATTGTCATATAACGACAATGTTAGAAAAAATCATAATCCACTCATTAAATATAATTACCAAGGCGCAACTGGAATGAAAACTGGCATGACCAGAAAAGGTGGATATGGAATGGTTGGAACTGCCAAGCGCGGTTCGAAGAAATTAATTGCTGTTACCAATAATTTGAAATCTTCCAAAGAAAGGAGAGAGGTTGTGACCGCCATGCTAGATTACGGCTTTAATGACTACACGAAAGTGAATATTTTGAACAAAGGAGATGAAATTGCGTCAGCCAAAACTTGGCTTGGTAAAAAAAATGATGTCGACTTAATTGTTGGAGAAAATGTTCAAATAAACATTCAAAATTCCCAAATGTCTAACGACATTAATTTAGAAGTAAATTATGAATCTCCAATTTATGCCCCAATTTTAAAAGGACAAAAAATTGCTAATCTAATCATTACAATTGCCGATAAAAAAATCAAAGAAGTTCCTCTTTTTGCTAAGGAAAATATTGACAAAACTAGTTATTTTAACAGAATTTATCGCACTACTCGTTACAAATTTTATCAATTTTTAAACATATTAAAATAATGGATATTCAAGGATTAATGCGCGGAGCGCAAGAAATGCAGAAAAAAATGCAGAAAGCAAAAGAAGAAATTAGTAAAAAAACTTTTGAAGGATCTTCAGGTGGAGGAATGGTCACAATTACCGTTTCTGGAGATGTTATTGCTAAGAAAATTAATATTGATTCAACCTTAGTTAATATTGAAGAAAAAGATATTTTGGAAGATTTATTAGTTGCAGCTTTCAATGATGCTAAGAAAAAAGCTGAAGATGAGTCTGAAAGTTCAATGAAATCGATAGCTGGCGGAATGCAGCTTCCTGCAGGTTTTAATATGTAATTTATGAAAATTAAACTTTGCGGTTTTAGCAATAAAGAAACTGTTGATTTGGCGGTTAGATGCAAAGCTGATTTTATCGGCTTTGTATTCTATGCTCTTTCTAGAAGATATGTTACTCCTAAGAAATCTGCAGAAATATCTATTGATATTCCCGAAAATATCAAAAAAGTTGCTGTTCTGGTTGATCCAGAAAATGAGGAAATTGATCAAATAATTGAACATTTGAATCCAGACCTATTACAGCTTCACCAAACTAGCTTAGAACGCTGCCAAGAAATTAAGAGTAATTACCAAATTCCTATCGTTAAAGCTTTTGCAGTTACTTCTAAGAAAGATCTGAGGGATTTAAATGAATATGAACAAATAGCTGACTATTTCCTTTTTGATGCCAAGAATAAAGAAGTTGGTGGCGCAGGAAGAATTTTTGATTGGAGAGTTCTAGACGATCTAAAAACCGATAAAGAATGGTTTTTATCTGGTGGATTAAACATGAACAATATTAAAGAGGCTTTGAAAGTAACTAAAGCACAAATGGTTGATTTATCTTCTGGAATTGAAAAAGAAAAAGGAGTTAAATCTCCAGAAATGATAGTGAATTTTATGAGTAGGGCGGGTAAACTTGTAACTTAGAAACGAGACTTAGAAATGCTATTTAGAAAAATTTAGTGGTGCCCGAACGCGGATTTGAAC
>JBLHVR010000083.1:0-6309 GCA_047628655.1 Lentimonas sp. | reverse complement strand
TTTCAAGCATCAAATCTATTTTTCGCAAGATAGAGAGGTTATCAATATCATCGCAGACACTAAGACTGATCAAATTATTAAATTAGAAACAAACAAGAAAATTCTCAATGCTTTGGCTAAAGGTTATAAATATAAAAAATTAATTGAATCGGGAATTGCAATATCGCAAATTGCTAAAGAAGAGAATAAGCAAGGAAACTATATTAGTAGAATTGCTAATCTGGGATATTTGAGTCCAAAAATTATAGATAATATCTTCAAAGCAAATCATAGTGATGATTTAACCATTAAGGCTTTGGAAGAAATATCTAACAAATATTTAGATTGGAAAAAGCAGGAAGAAATGTTTGTAGCCATCTAGTTCCAAGGTCATTGCCAAAGTAAGAAAGCTTTCGATTTTCTTGGAAATTTAAATTCCCCCAGAATCAAAATTCAGATTCTATTTCAGTAGCAGAATCCATCACAAGGATCATCAAAGACCACCTTCATCAAATCAAAAAATACATTTAAAAAACATATCAATTTTTCCATAAGCATCACCTCGCTGTTTTGCCCTAAAGAGAGCTTTGGGGAAAATGGAAGATTTGCTTTGAAATTGGATAGTTCTCTGGTGAGGTTCATCTTGTGAAGAGCCGCCAAACGCGGGGCTTGGTGCTTGTTATTTGGAATTGTTGGTGTGATGTGAATTAAACTGGCGGAGGGAAAGGGATTCGAACCCTTGGTAGGGTTTAACCCCTACACACACTTTCCAGGCGTGCGCCTTCGACCACTCGGCCACCCCTCCATAAAAAATTTACAATTTTATTTAACTTCTTGCTTAGCTAATTTTCTCATAATTACCCATTGCTGTAGAATTGACAGAACATTACTCCACGTCCAATAAATTAGCAAGCCTGCTGCGAAAGGAGCAAAAACAAAAATTAGAATGAACGGTAGAAGCTTCATTATTTTAGCTTGAACAGGGTCGGCTGGGGCAGGGTTTAATTTTTGTTGAACAACCATTGTCAGGCCCATAAATATTGGCCAAAGGCCAATGCTGATGAATGCTGGGCCTTCGAATGGCAAGATTCCAAAAAGATTTATTATGGAAGTTGGATCGGGAGCAGAAAGATCTTTAATCCAGCCAAAGAATGGAGCGTGGCGCATATCAATTGTTAGGTAAAGAACTTTGTAAAGTGAGAAGAATACTGGGATTTGAATTAGCATTGGAAGGCATCCAGAAACTGGATTAACTTTTTCTCTTTTGTAAAGCTGCATAATTTCTTTATTCATCTGCATCTTCTTATCTTTAAATTCTTCACGAATTTCCATTAATTTTGGAGATAATTGCTTAATTTTAGCCATTGAAGTAAATGACTTATTAGCAAGTGGAAACATCACTAACTTAATTAATACGGTGATTGACAAAATTGCCAAACCGTAATTTCCAAATAAATTATTGAAAAATTGCAAGATGAAGAAAAATGGTTTGGTGAGGAAATAATACCAACCAAAATCAACAGCTAGGTCAAATCTGGTGATGTCATATTCTTTGGAATAATCATCAAGCATCGAAACTTTTTTTGCTCCAGCAAAAATTTTATTTTCTAAAGTAATTTGGCTTCCACTTTCAATACTTAATGGCGCACTTTGATATTTTACCTGATAAGAATTGCTGTTATTGTTATTGTAATGAAAGAATTGAGTAGAAAAATCGGTATTCTTTTCAGGAATAATTGAAACTAACCAATATTTATCAGTAATTCCGAACCAGCCATCTTTGGCATTAAAAATTTGTGAGAATTTTTTATCTTCCAAATCATCGTAACCTTCTTCTGTTAAAATTCCGTCAAACACACCAATTGGACCTTCGTGAAGGATGTATATTGATGAGTGGGATTGAGAAATTGTGCGGAAAATACTGGCTATGGAAAGTAATTCTAATTTTTCAGTGGAATTGTTGGTAATTTTTTGGGAGACGAAAAACATATAATTTTCATCGACAGAAATAGTCACTTCAAAATTAACTTTCTGATCATTGTTCCAAGAAAAAATAATTGGATTTTCGGGAGTTAAATTATCAGAACTTGCCTGCCAAATAGAGTTTTCATCTGGAAGTGAAATTTCTTGATCTATTCCGCGATATCCAAAATTAATTTGATACTGATCTGCCGTTTCTGCTGGGGCGAGTAAAGTGACATTACCGCTTTCTGGATCGATGGTTTTATTATAATTGTTAAGAATTAAATCATCAAATTTTAAGCCTTTAAGGTTGATGGAGCCTGTTAATTTTGGGGTATTAATTGCAATTCTTTGGTTTTGGGTGGATTCCAGAACTTGATTAATTGAAATATTTTGTCCAATTACTGGAATATTTGAATCATTTTTAAGTGATAAAGATTGATTTTCGCTTATATTGTCGAGATTAATAGAGTCCTGCTGAACAATTTCTTGAGATTGTTGAAAATTCTTCTGAGCCTCTAATTTTGGCTTTTCGTAAAGCCAAGTCCAGGCAATTAAAATTGCCGCCGAAATTATACTGGCTAGAAGAATGTTGCTATTATTTTTTTGCATGGGAATTTGTTTAAACTTTGAATTTTGCGATTCCAACCAAAGCTTCTTTCAAAGCTTCTTTAGCGTTGGAAACCGTTGTTATTGTTAAGGATTTCTTGACTTCTTTGGGAACATCTTCCAAATCTTTTTTATTAGCATCTGGAATAAGAACTTTTTTAATTCCACCACGCATTGCTGCCAGAAGTTTTTCTTTAAGACCTCCAATTGCTAAGGCTCTGCCAGTTAAGGTAATTTCACCAGTCATTGCAATGTCTTTATTGACTGGAAGAGAAGTTATCGCTGAAACTAAAGCGCAGCAAATTGCAATTCCTGCTGAAGGGCCATCTTTCGGTGTTGCGCCTTCTGGAACATGAATATGAAAATCATATTTATTAAATTCTTTGGCGGGAATTTTTAATTCATCAGCAATTGAGCGCACATAACTTAAGGCAGTTTTGGCTGATTCGGTCATAACATCACCCAATTTCCCGGTAATTTGTATTTTACCAGATCCTGCAAATTTAACCGCTTCAATATCCAGTAAATCTCCACCAAAGTTGGTGTATGCGAGGCCAGTTGTAACGCCAATTTGATTTTCTTTTTTGGCAATTCCATAGCTGAATTTTTCCACTCCCGCTAGTCTATGTAAATTACTGTTGTTAATATTGATTTTTGTGGATTTTTTCGAAACTATTTTTTTAACAACTTTTCTGGCCAGCGAAGCAATTTCACGGTTTAAATTTCTAACCCCAGCTTCAAAAGTATATTTTCTGATTAATTCTAAGATTGCCTCATCATTAATACTAAATTCTTTGGCGGTAACGCCATGATCTTTTCTTTGCTTCGGAACAAGATGTTTTTTAGCAATGTTTAATTTTTCATCTTCAGTGTAACCAGAAAGTCGAATTACTTCCATTCTGTCTCGAAGGGGAGCAGGTATTTTGGAAATATCATTAGCCGTGGTAATGAACATTACTTTAGAAAGGTCGTAATCAACTTCTAGGTAATGATCGTTGAAATTTCTATTTTGTTCGGGATCTAAAACTTCTAAAAGTGCTGAAGATGGGTCGCCTCTCATATCGTACGATAATTTGTCGATTTCATCTAAAAGCATTAAAGGATTAGAAGTTTTGGCTTTTTTCATTGATTGCAAAATACGTCCCGGCATTGATCCGATATAGGTTCTTCTGTGTCCTCTAATCTCAGCTTCATCACGAACTCCACCCAGAGAAACTTTAACATATTTTCTGCCTAAAGAATCAGCAATTGCTTTAGCAAGAGAAGTTTTACCAACTCCTGGTGCGCCAACAAGGCACAAAATCGGCCCTTTTGAAGTGCCAGTTTTAATTTGAACGGCAATGAATTCTAGAATTCTTTCCTTAATTTTTTCTAGCGCGTAATGGCTTTTATCGAGAATTTTCTGCGCTTTTTCTAACGAATCATTAGGTTTATTTTCTTTGCTCCAAGGCAGTTGGATAATCCAGTCTAAATAGTTTCTAATCACTCCTGCTTCAGAGGAAAATGGGTTCATTTTCTCTAATTTAGAAAACTCACTTTGGCATTTTTCAGTAACTTCTTCGCTAAGTTTTAATTTGGAAATTTTATTTTTAACTTCCTGTAGCTCATTTTTCTCATCATGACCTAGTTCTTTCTGAATATGCTTTAATTGTTCTTGCAAGAAAAGATCTTTCTGGCTTTTGGCAATCTTCTTTTGAATGTTTTTAGAAATTTTTTCTTCCGTAGTCGAAATGTTAAGTTCTTTCTGGATTAATTCTAAGATTTTGAAAATCTTCTTTTTAACATCATTTTCTTCCAGAATTTCTTGGCGGAATTTTGTGTCTGAATTTAAAAAAGAGCAAATTAAGAAAACCAGATCGTGAGGAGAATTAACCTTATTTAAGGCGGTAACAACTTCAGGAGTAATTTTCTTATTATATTCACCAAGCTTGGTAAAGTCTGCAATTGAGGCATTTATTAAGCCAGTTAATTCTTTGTTCTTTTCAGTTTTTTTATCTTGAAGTAAGTCGATTTCGCAAGAGAAAAAATCATTTTCTGGTAAAATACGATTGATTTTTCCTCGAACTATTCCTTGTAAAACAACCTTCAAATTACCATCACTAATTTTAGCAACCTCAACAACTTTACACACAGTTCCAATTGAATAAATTCCGGCCATTTCAAATTCATCTTTATCAGGATTAATTTGAGTAACTGCAAAAACAGGAATATTTGATTTCTGGGCGTTTTCAATGCCTCGAAGGGATTTTTCTCTACCAACAATAATAGTGGTTGTCATGTGAGGGAAAACCACGACATCTCTTAGCGGAATGGAATAGAAAATTTGTGGATTAATTGTTTTCATTATCTAAGTTTATTGGCTTGAACTTTGCTCATCGAAATAAGCAACGCAATATAGTAATCTTTTATTAGTTTTCAAATGGAAATAATCCTCTTTATCATCGGCTTTGCAATTAGTGGAATTGTGGCCGTTGTGTTTTTTAGAAAAGCCTCAAATTTGCAAGAACAAAATAGGCAATTATCCATTTATCGAGGCAGGTTTGAAGAATTGCAAAATGCTCTTAGTGAAACCAAAACTCAAATTCAGCAACAGCAAAAAATAATTGAGGATAGAGATTGTAAAATTATTAATTTTGTCAGGCAAAATGATCTTCTAAAACAATCTCATCAATCTTTAGAGCAAGAAAAGCAAGAATGGAAAGCCACTAAAGAGAAAATTCTTTTTCAACTTTCTGAAGAGTTGATGCGAAAAAATAACTCTGATCAAGAGAAATTTAGTAAAGATCAAGAGGAGAGAATTACTAAAATTAACGAGAATTTATTTAAGAATTTTGAAAATGTCCTCAATAAAGTTAGCTCTCTTGGTGACGATGTGGAGAAATCTAGTCAAGAAATTAGCTTAACTAAGAATGCACTTTTAAACCCATCTGGAGTTGGCAGAACTGCTGAAATTACATTGGAAAACATTCTTAAAGCTTCTGGTTTAAGGGAAAAATTAACCTCGAAAGATTCTGGGGATTATATGCTGCAATCACATTTTGTAGCGTCCGATAACACGGGAAGAAGGCCAGACGCAATTATTTTTCTGCCTAATGATCACAATGTAATTATTGACAGCAAATCTTCGATATTCTTTTTAGAATTGCAAAAAGCAATTGATGAGGAAGATTCTATTTTAGAGGGGCAAATGCGTGGTAAATTAAAAGAATCCATGCAAAAGCATTTAGAAGATTTGAAAAAGCGCGATTATTCCAAGGCTAAGGAATTTTCTGAAATGGAAAAAAACAATCATGGCCAAGTTTTTACAACTGTCATGTTTTTACAAACTGAAAAAATGCTCTCAATTTTGCAGAAAATTGACGATAATTTTACCAAAAAAGCACTTGATTGTGGTGTTTGGATTTTAACCCCAATTGGCCTTTATAATCTTCTTTCTCAGGCAAAATTAACTATTAGAAAGATTAAACAGGAAGAAAATGCGCTGGAGCTTAAAATTGAAATTAGAAAATTAATAGATTCAGTAGCTACAATGTTTGGTAAAGCAACCGACATTGGAAAAGCTACTAGTAAGGCTGTTAAATCTTACAATGAGTTTGCTTCAACCTTTAATCATCGATTTTTAGTGAGGGTGAGCAATTTAAATAAAATGGGAATTGAGTCGGATAAAAAAATTATACAACGCAAATTAGAAAAATATAATATTGTCACTGATGATAATATTATTGATGGTCAAATTGAGGAATCTTGAGAGGGGAAAGG
>JBLHVR010000082.1:0-6324 GCA_047628655.1 Lentimonas sp. | reverse complement strand
TTTTGAAGGTTCGCATGTCTTTATTATTAGGATCAATGCCCACTTTATCGGAAAAATATATGCTAATCTCATAATTTTTGAAATAAGGCAACAATCATTAAGGGTAAATAAACCTTATATATAAAGATTCAGACAAAGAATAACTTCCATATTGTATTTTTAATTGTAAAATATTTTTTTTTAAAAACTAAAATATGATAATTTATGAGCGAAAAAGTTCAAAATATCACTAACAATATTTCACTCGTTCTACATAACATTAATCTTGCAAAGAGTGAATTATTGGAGCGTCAATCCATGGAATATTATGATAGCTGCAATGATTTAAGAGTTAATTTTAAAAATTTTTATCAAGAAACTTTAGAAAAAATATGTCATGTGGAAGATGAAGAAAATGGTAATTTAAATCATATTTTGGAACTATTTAATAAGATAAAATCAAGTCTCAAACTTTTTGCAAATTATGATAATAAAATCTTGTTGAAGGATATAGAGGATTCTGTGGACCAAATAAAAGATCTAGCAGATTCCTTGTTTTACAAGCAGAAAGAAACCCCCTTAGATAAAGAATCAATATTAATGATTCAAAATCAAATTATGTGTTTCAAGTACGATAACGATTATTAAAAAATGAAACATTCGTTATCGGTTCCCAATACAACAATAAAAAATCCACAAAAATATCCTCTACCTGAAGTAAATTATTTGCCCGAAACTCCTAGTTTGATTAGTCAAGAAGCCTTCAACATTTTATCTGAAGTAGATAAAGCAGAAATAGCGTGGAATGTTGCGCAGCCACTTTTAAATATTCCTCCATATATAGAAAAGGCAAAATTAGATCCAAAATCTTTGATGACTTATCGTAAAGTGGCGGGATCTAAAAAACTTACAGAGGCTGTTAATAATTATTTTTCTAGACAAAAAATTGATTGTAATGATGAAAATGTAATAATTGGTAGTGGAGTATTTGATATATTTGGAAATATTTGTAAATTATTAGATCTTAAAAATTCACAACAAGAAATAATAATTACCACTCCAATATATGGAGCATTTTATACTTTTTGTAAAAATAATGGCTTTAAGGTGGACTTTTTGGGAATGACGGAAGCTGATGACTGGCAAGTTAATCCTGAAAAATTGAGAAAAGTTTTATCAGAAAATAAAGACATAAGAATATTATTATTAAACTTTCCAAACAACCCAACAGGAAAGACTCTTAGTGAAGAATCGGCAAAAGGTATTGCGAAGGTTTTAGAAGATTATCCATATGTAATTGTGGTAAGTGATGAAATATTGCGTGATATTTTTCTTAAGAAAGGAGTCGAATCTTTTTCCATTGCCTCGATACCAGGAATGGAGAACAGAACAATAGTTATAGATAGTCCAGCAAAATCTAGAGCCTTAGCTAGTTCTGGGGTTGCATTCGCATATTTTCCATTCAAATTAGCGAAGGCATATAGAGATCTGAGAGACTACAATGTTGCCCCAGAATATGTGCAAGAAATAGTTGCGGACTCCTTAGAAGATAATCTAGAGGTAAATTCTTACTTAGAGGCTAATAATAAAGAATATTGTGAAAATATTTCTCACATAAAAGAACAGCTAGTATTATTAAATAAATCTTTATGCGATCATTTCCACGATAGTGAGGGAAGCGCATACATTAAGCCTTTCATTGACAATCCAGAATCTGGAAATGTTTATCTGCTCGACTTTTCTGGTTTGAAAGAAAAATTCATGCTTTGTGATGATGGTAAAAAATTCGAAAGTGGGTTGGATGTGACAGAACTATTGCTTGGGGTTGGTATCGGAGTTGTTCCTGGGGAGTGTTTTTTTCTGCCAAAAGAGTCAATGACTATTCGCATACCATTAGCAATTCCACAAACAGAAGTGTCACTTGGCTTTAAAAAAATAACAGAAGTGATTGTTACAAAGTTTAGGAATCAGCCAAAATCCTCCATAAATCATGAGGGTGGTGGACAATCTATTTAAATAATAAATGAGGAAAAATGATCAAAACTTGTACTAAAAAGGATAGGTAAAAAATAGCAAGAGGCATTTTTCTAAGTTTTGATTAATAACAAACTTTCTATAAAATAATGCCTGAAATTCAAAAAAATTTAGAATATATCTTTCAATATTGGAGTGAACTTGGTGATGATCAGAAACGCAAAAAGATAAATTTCATCTTACCTTTTGTTCAGATATTGAGCTACTTAAAATCTCTTCAGAACCTAGGATTAATACCTCCGAATGAATCTTTTTTGCAATACCAAGAAAATTTCAGAAAAGATTATAAAAACCTATTTGGCCAAGATTTATCAAAGATGGAATCTTCAGATTTCTCACCTAAGTCATTTCAGATAATTGCCGAGACTCAATTAGGAGATTTGTTAAGTGACACAGATCGCAATGAGCTATTAAAATATGATAAAAAATATGTTCATTCTCATTCAAGGATAATGTTCAATTATGGCAATTTTTTAGAACAGATATTCCAAAATTTAGAACCAGAAATACAAAGCACAATAACATCAAAAGCAACAGACTTGCTAGATGATAAAAAGGATATTGTGGAAGTTTTGTTTGGGTTAAATGATCTTTTTGAATTAGAAAAGAACTCTGGACAACTCCAAAAAGACGATGTCGAAAACCACGCTCTTTTAGCTCAAATAAGTAATTATTTAGAAAATATTTTTCTGATAAAGTCACTGCTTGATGATGATAAAACTAAAGAAATTAAAGATCTTCTCACGTCCATAAATCAGCCATTAAAATCATCAGTAAAAAGAAACAAGGTAGATCAGCAGAAAACCCCTCAAAATTTTGAAGAAGATTTAAAGAGGGCAGGATTATCAATTCAAGTTGGGATTGAAACTGAATTTTCTCTTTTGGGTCTTGATAAAGAATCAAAAAAACTAACACCAATCCAAAGAAATGTCTCACTTAAAAAGTCTTTATCGGACTTAAATTCAAGAAGATCTATGGAAATAAAGTTTGGCTCCACACCAAAGATTCCTGAGGTTTATGACCTAACTAAATTTTATGAAGATACCTCAGTAACATCAATCGGCGCTGAAGGAATGGTGATCGATCGGAAAAATTTTATTGCCATTGCTAATGACCTTAAACAATCCCTTGTTCCTTCTGTGAGCAAATATGAGATTGAAAGAATTAAAAGAATTGAAATATCTGTTGCTAATTTAACTGAAGCGGAGGCATTCTTTTACAATCTTTTATTTTTAAATGAAGATTTTGCTAAAGATAATAAAATTGAAGTTGATGGATTGTATGATCCAACTAAGAGCAGGGAAGAAAATTTAAAAAATGTGTGGGGATTGATTGAGATAGGTCGGTTTCACGAAAAACTATTAGACATGATTCAGGCTCATGAGATTTCTCTCGGACCCCATGATTTTTCTCAAATAATCGATGTCAAAGATAAAGCATTGGAGCGGATGCGTTTTTTAGCAAACTATAGCAATCTATCCCTTGATGATCCAAATGTTCAAGTCAACCTCTCTTTGTGGGTTCTTGACATTGAAGGATTTAAACAAAATGCTTTATTGCCAAAAATTACAAAAGAAGGTGATCAGGTAACGGTTTATTTCAATCAACTCGGATTAGAATTCTTAAAAATTCTTGAACAAGTTGTGGTTGAGGCGGAATCTGAAGTTGGTGGTATTTTGCGTAGTCAAAAAGAGGTTGAATCTGCATTTGATCGAAGAAAATATATTTTTGACGAATTAAAAGGAACTCCATATCTTGATACTGGACCCGGACCATCATATTTAACCCACAGAATCGGTGGCGCAAAAAATGTCAATATTCGAGTTTCAATGATTAATGACAAGATTGCGGTTGCTGAAATCAGGCTTATTGGAAATAATCCTCATTTTGCTAAATTTGAGGGTAGTGAAGATGTTTATAAGTCCAGTCTTGAGTTTATTCCTGAAGCCTTGATTCCAAGAATTGCCAATAAGATGCAAGAATTTGTTCGCGATAAATCTCCGGAAGAACTAGTTACAATGTATCAACAAAAAGTTAAAATTAGAACCGATGGTAGATTTAATGGCCTTGAGGCAATAGCAACTAAGCAAAAACAACCCGACAATATTTTTGATCCAAAACAAAAATCACCATACAATCCAAAAATTCCATCGAATGCTGTTGCTCTAACAAGTTATCGCGGTAAATCTGAAGAACCATTGGTTAAAACAGAAAATGTTCTGGAGTAGTGGTGGGAATTAAATAAATTATTAATTTATAGATGATGACAGCCTTATCAAGGCTGAAGTCATTTTGACATGCAATTGTGTCTTTCCCTAATTTTAATACACTTCTCGATTTTCAATATACCCTCGAGATGAGACTCTCTTCCATTTGCAATTATGAAACATCTCTAATTTCTCAATTTCGCGTTCATCCCTAATCAGGAACATCAATATTATCTATTTGCTCTTCAAATATATTAATATTTTCCTCAACTTTTTCAGCATCTTTAAAAGTGGCGATATGAGCAATTGCGTCTCCGTTATTTAGCAATGGAAGGGTTGCTAAACCAATAATTATTCCTTCATAATCAGAGGTAACTTTAAATTTATGCTGTCCAAATGGGTCAGATATTATCCCTATTACTTGATTCTTTTTGACATAATCACCCAACTTCTTTTTTAAAATTATGGTTCCACTATGAGGCGCCCTTACCCAATAGCTTGATCTGGCGATAAAGGTTTCTTTTTTCTTTATGGGACAATAATCATTATCGCCAAGCATACCAATTTTGTACATTAAAGACAAAATTCCCTGCAAAGCTGAGGTGGAGATTTTTTCATTAAATCTTAAAGCTTCACCGCCTTCAAATAACAACATCGGAATATTTAACGCCCTAGCAGACTCTCTTAGAGATCCGTCTCTCGTGTCAGAATTTATCAAAACTGGAACATTAAACATTTGAGCCAATTCTTTGGTTTTCGGATCATCTAGACACGCTCTGATTTGAGGCAAATTATTTCTATGAATCGCCCCAGTGTGTAAATCTATTCCATAATCACTCTTCTTGACAATTTCATTGGTAAATTTGTAAGCAATTTGTGATGCTAAAGATCCTTTTTTAGCGCCTGGAAAGCAGCGATTTAGATCTCTTCTATCTGGTAGATATCTTGATTTATCATTAAATCCAAAAACATTAACTATCGGTATGACAATTAATGTGCCTTTAAGATTTTTTAGAGATTTATGGCTTAATAATCTTTTGACAATTTCCACACTATTAATTTCATCGCCATGAATACAGGCGGAAACAAATAATGTCGGACCACTTTCTTTCCCCCTGATTATTTCTATAGGAATATTGACTTCGGTAAAATCATAAAGCTTAGCAACCTTTAGGCATATTCTTTTCCTTTCTCCTGACTTTACCTCATTGCCGTCAATTGTTAAATTCGACATATTACCCCCTATTTACCCTACTGTTTTTCATACATTTGGCATTTTTTTCGATATATTCAATTATCATTCCAGCGACATCCTTATTTGTTGTAGTTTCTATTCCCTCTAATCCTGGTGATGAATTGACTTCGAGAACCAATGGACCTCTAGACGATCTTACCATATCAACACCAGCAACCCTTAAGCCCATAACTTTAGCTGCCTCTAGGGCAGTTTTACGCTCATCAGATGTTAGTTTGATTATAGTTGCCGTTCCGCCTCTATGTAAATTTGAGCGAAACTCCCCCTCCCCTCCCTGCCTTTTGATGGCAGCGACGATTTTATCTCCCACCACAAAACATCTAATGTCGGCACCTCCAGATTCTTTAATAAATTCTTGAACTAAAAAGAAGGCATCAAGACCTCCGAATGCTTCTATCACAGCCTCTGCTGCTTTCTTAGTTTCCGCCAATATCACCCCTTTTCCTTGAGTTCCTTGCAATAGTTTTAATACTAAAGGGGCGCCGCCAGCATTTTTTATCAATTCATCAGTATTAGTGGCACTGTGGGAAAAACCGGTTATTGGCATTCCTATTTTTTTCTTAGCTAAAAGTTGATGCGCTCTTAATTTGTCTCTTGATCTTGTGATTGCCAAAGATTCATTAAGGGCGTAGGCGCCATTCATTTCAAATTGGCGCAATATTGCTGTTCCATAAAAAGTGACGGAAGCACCGATTCTTGGAATAATAGCATCAAATTCCAAAACTTCTTTTTTGTAATATACTTTTGGATCGTTGGAATTTATATCCATATAGCATTTAAGATGGTCAATTATTCTTACATCGTGACCTCTTTTTTTTGCAGCCCTAAAAAGGCTATCAGTAGAGTAAA
>JBLHVR010000081.1:0-6335 GCA_047628655.1 Lentimonas sp. | reverse complement strand
GTCATCTACTTTGGTGCTTCCGGGGGTTTTTCCTAGTAAAATATCAAATTTATACAAAGAGTTGAAGAGGTCTCTTGCATGAATATGAACATCGGCTTTAATTGAATTGTAACTATCTTGAGCTAAATAAACATCCAGCAGATTGGTGTCCTTGGCGCCAATATCATATCTATATTTTACCAAATTATAGATTTTTTTCTGATTTTCACTGTTAGATTTTGCCAAATCTAAAAGAGAATTATCAATGGCGATGCTGATTCTTAATTTTACTAATTGTGATATTAAAGATTGTTCTAAGGCTAATTTATCAAATTTTGTGGCTTCAAACTCGGCTGATTTTCCTGCAATTGATTTTTTAATTTTTCCAAATAAGTCAACTTCCCAAGTAGTATTTAAAGTAGCTGAATAGTTATTGGAATAATTTCTTGATCCTGAATTTGTGGTAAATTTTCTACCGCCATCGCCATCAATTGACAAGCTAGGAAAAAGTCCTCCTTGTTCTATTTTTACAGCTTCTCGCGATTGCACAATTCTTTGTGCCGAAGCCTTGATTGATAAATTATCTTTTAAAAGCTGATCAACATATTTATCAAGAGTAGGATCTTCAATTCTTTGCCACCAGAAACTAATGTCATTTTCATTTTCCTGATTTTCATCAACATTAGAGAATAATTGTTGATTGGAAAAATCTATTTTTGGACGCTGATATTCTGGACCCTTTTTACAAGATCCTAAAACCCCTAATAAAGCTAAACTGGTAATGGACAAAATAATTATTTTTCGCAAATTTTCACTGATTTTTTAATTTTTGATAATTAAATCTAACTGGGTTCGGAGGTTTTGGCAAATATATCTTTCTTAAAAAGAATTATTATTTAGGATGATTTTTTTTACAAAAATAATTAAATCAATTTTCAAATCTAAGTGGACGTCTTAATTATATTATCCGGATTAGTAATTTTATATTTAGGTGGGGAAACCCTAATTTCGGGAGCAATAGCTGTTGCCAGAAATTTAAATATTTCCAAAATATTGGTCAGTTCTGTAATTGTTGGTTTTGGAACCTCAATGCCAGAAATGACAGTTTCAGTTGAGGCAGTTCTTCAAAACGCCCCTGAAATTGCCGTTGGAAATGTAATTGGAAGCAATATTGCCAATATTCTATTAGTGCTTGGAGTAGCCGCCACCATATCACCAATCTGCTTAAAAAAAGACGATTTAAATAAAAGAGATGTCTGGGTAATGATATTATCCACAATACTGCTTTGTGCGTTAGGTTTCCTAGGAATAATTGGAACTATTGAGGGCATAATAATGATTGCTCTACTGGTGTCATACATAACATATTCCTATCTCCAAGATAAAAAGAATTTTTCCAAGCAAGACATTCCAGATGTCGATTCCGATCTGGGGTTTGCAAAAAATTTCAACTTGCCATTATCAATATTATTATCCTGCGTTGGGATGGCATTATTGATCGTAGGATCCTCTTTATTTTTAAAAGGAGCCATAGGAATTGCAGAAAGATTCAACATCAGCAAAGAAGTAATTGGGCTTGGAATTGTTGCAATTGGTTCATGCTTGCCAGAGCTTACTACGGCAATTGTGGCATCTGTAAAAAAACATGGAAATATCGTAATTGCCAGCATTGTTGGTAGTAATATATTTAACATATTATCAATAATGGGAGTAATAGCCTTGATGGAAGATGTAACTATTCCAGGTAATATATTAAAATTTGATTTGTGGATATTCTTATCAACAACCGCAATTCTATCCTTTATGTTGCTTAGGGGTGTTAAATTTAGCAGAAATATTGGCCTTACTGCTTTGACTGCTTATGTTTCGTATTTCTATGTATTATTTTTTTACTAATAACAAAAAACTTTAAAAATGATGATAAATTCTCCCCTGGCAATGTTAAAGAATTTTTTCAAACTTGAAGCTTCTGCCGGAATATTACTTGGGCTTACAGCTCTGCTGGCTATTGTAATTGAGAATTCTCCGTTGAGAATTTTTTATTCTTACTTTCTAAACACTCCAGTTGCTGTTCAAATTGGAGCCTTCGTCATTGATAAACCACTCTTGCTGTGGATTAACGATGGATTGATGGCAATATTTTTTATGCTTATTGGGTTGGAAATAAAGCGTGAAATTCTTGAAGGTCAATTATCTTCAAAAGAACAAGTTATCCTGCCTATTATAGCTGCAATTGGTGGTTTAGTTGCTCCGGCGCTAATTTATGTATATTTTAACTGGGGAGATGCCAGCGCCATAAATGGATGGGCAATTCCTGCTGCAACCGACATTGCCTTTGCTTTGGGAGTAATTACCTTGCTGGGAAAAAGGGTTCCACAATCATTAAAAATATGTCTAGTGGCAATTGCCATAATAGACGATTTGGCTGCAATTATTATTATTGCCTTATTTTATACAAAAAGCCTTTCTCTAATTTCATTGGGCTTTGGATTGCTTGCAATAATTGCTCTTTACATCATGAATAGAAGGGGAGTGACTAAAATAGCTCCATACATGATTGTGGGATTATTTCTGTGGGCTTGTGTTCTAAAATCAGGAGTTCATGCAACTTTAGCAGGAGTCGTAATTGCTTTATTCATTCCACTTCGAGCTAAAAATGAACTAGGAAAATCTCCAGCAAATTCTTTGGAGCACGGACTTCATCCTTGGATTGCCTTTGGTGTTTTGCCAATATTTGCTTTCGCAAATGCCGGAGTTTCGCTAAAAGGACTTTCTCTAGAAATGATGATGCACCCAATAACTCTAGGAATTGCTTTCGGACTATTCTTCGGTAAGCAAATTGGAATTATGCTTCTAACTGCAATATGTGTTTTCACCAACATATGTAAATTGCCAAAAGGCGTAAAATGGTCGCAATATTACGCCATGTCTTTAATTACCGGTATCGGATTTACTATGAGTTTGTTCATTGGAACACTGGCTTTCGATAATCTTGATAATCAAACTTTCGTGCGAATTGGAGTAATTTCTGGATCTCTTCTATCGGGAATTTCAGGTTATATTTTACTAAGATTGTCTTGCAAAAAATAAATGTCCAGTTTTGACATAAATCAACGCGCCATCTTCTTTTGTGTAGGGAGTGTGAGAACTTAAATGCGGGGATCTGATCCAAGATCCTTTGGGATATTTTCCATGTTCATCATAAAATGTTCCCTCTAAAACAAATATTTCTTCTCCTCCAAAATGTTTATGTGGTTGAAATTTGGTGTTGGGAGCCCATTTTACTAAAGCAATATTCTCGCCTTCATGCGCATGTAACGACATAACTTTTAAGCCTTCCACCAAACCTTGCCTCCAAGCTTCTTGATTGGTATTAATGGTAATTTGATCAACATCATTTTTGGCAAATTGCTGTAATTTTACAAAAATTGTTACCCCATCTTGACCAATTTCTGGTGTATGCTTGGTGCCAATTGGGTTTCTCACATAAGTTCCGGTGGGATATTTTCCATTCTCATCTTCAAAAACTCCCTCAATAACAAAAAACTCTTCCCCTCCATTGTGAACATGGGTAGGAAATGAGCTGTTTGCTTCATAACGAACGATGGTTGTGGATCTGGCAACCTCATCTCCAATTCGATCAAGCATCATGCGATCTACTCCTTTTTGAGGGGATGATTGCCAATGATAATCTTCCGGTTTAATAACAATTCTTTTATCAAAATTGGCGCTTAGAGTGAATGTTTTATTGGTCATTTTTAAAACTTATTATTCACAACTACATCCTTAAGGGCAAGTTGACCTGGTCTTTCCCAAGCTTCTTTGGTGCTTTTTCCAATTGCCACAAACATTGCAATTACATGGTCTTCTGGAAGCTTTATTAATTTGGCAACTTCATCAAAATTAAAACCATCCATTGGACAAGAATCGTAACCTAAAGATTTCGCAGAAAGCATTAGGGTTTGAGCTGCAATGCCACAAGAACGCATTGCTTCATCTCTTTGCGTTTGATCTTTGCCTCGATAATAAGAATCGATAGCTGGAATCATAAATTCTTGAACTTCTTTTGGCGCTTTCGACCAATAGCGAGTAGGGTTTTTTTCCCAAGCTTTCAAGTCGGAACAAAGAACAATAAATAAAGATGAATCAGTAACTTGCGCCTGATCCCAGGCAGCTTTTCTAATTTGTTTTCTTAAAGCAGAATCATCAACAACAACGAAACGCCAATTTTGAATATTAAAAGCTGTGGGAGAAAGGATGGCTAAAGATAAAATTTCATTCACTTCTTCAGGTTTAATAACATGATTTGTGTCAAAATGTTTTACGGAACGACGCAAATGGATTGCTTCTGTAGTTTTCATAAATTTATGGTCAATATTTTTGATAAAATAATTTCAACCTAATTTTGAATATTGTCAGTTTGGTTGTCGTGGAATGTTTTTAATTTTTGTTAATCATGTCTACAAATCTCTCAAATAAATAGTAGCTATCGCTTGGTCCGGGCGAGCTTTCAGGGTGATATTGCACCGAAAAAGCGTTCTTATCTTTGATTTTTATTCCCTCAATTGTGCCATCAAAAAGTGATCGGTGAGTGATTTCAATATTTTTTGGCAAAGTTTCCTCTTCAATGCAGAATCCATGATTTTGACTAGTAATTTCTACTTTCTTGGTTTTTAAATCTTGAACAGGATGATTTGCTCCGCGATGACCTTGGTGCATTTTGAAGGTTTTGGCATTCATTGAAAGCGCCAAAAGTTGATGTCCTAGGCAAATTCCAAAAAGTGGAATTTCTTTTTCAATTATTTTTTGAATGATAGGGGTTGCATATTTAGCAGTTTCATAAGGGTCTCCAGGGCCATTGGAAAGGAAAACTCCATCAGGTTTGTACTTCATTATGTCTTCAAAAGAAGCTTTGGCAGGAACAATTTCAACCGCAATTCCAGCCTCAGTTAAACAGCGTAAAATATTTAATTTAGCTCCAAAATCAACAGCAACTACTTTTAGATTCTTATCTGATACTTGGTTGTAAGAATTAGCTGTTTGTTTCCACGCAGCTTCAGTTCCCCAAGAATATTCTTCATTAAGGCTGGCAGTGCTGGCAAGCTCTACACCTTTTAAATCAGGCTGTTTTTGTAATTCTGCGGCAATTTTGGAGATGTCGATATTTGCAATATTATCATCAAAAACAATAGCCACATTTCTGCCGCCGTTGGTTTTAATGTCTTGAGTAATAACACGAGTATCAATTCCGCAAATTCCCGTTACATCATTTTTAATCAACCAATCATTGAAATAATTTTGACTGCGATAATTGGCAGGTTTGGTAATTTTTTCACGAATAATTAAGCCCTTAGCTTTAACAAATTTACTTTCAATATCCGATTCATTAACTCCAACATTTCCAATATGCGGGAAAGTAAAATTGATAATTTGTCCAGAATATGAAGGATCAGTTAGAATTTCTTGGTAACCAGTCATTGCAGTATTAAAGCAAATTTCTCCAATGGTTTGGCCTTTTTTACCAACTCCGAAACCATAAATTACTTGGCCGGTTGGGAAGATTAGTGCTGCATTTTTTGAGTTTGAAATGTTCATTTTAAATTAAATTTTAATTAACGGTAATATTGTACTTTTCTGATAAATAACCATTTACCAAAACAACTTCACTTGGGTTTAGGTTGCGCTCAAATAAAATTACTTCAGATATTAAGGAATTAGCATAATCATCGTTGGAAGGAGAAATATCAACTTCACTTCTGTTATCTAGGGCGCCAATAGAGAATAAATCTATCCCCACTTCCAAAGTCAATCGGTTTAAGGAGGCCATATTAGAGCTGGTCGAGTTATTTAAATATCCTCGAACATTGTTAATATCAATATTATTAACTGTCATTATGAAAATGTAATTAGAATCAATATTTAATGTTCCCAAGGATGCGGTGTTATTTGCATTACCATTAAATTTAACATCATCAGTGTCGAGCATTATTTGGGCAGATTCATTTCCAACGTCGCCATAAGATTTTTGGCTGACCAGAACTTGATTTCCAGTCACGCTTAATGGTCTAAAAACTACGGCCATACTATATTTTGATGACCCAATTCCTATGGGCATGGATAAATCATCATCTCTTTCGGTAAATAACACCGAATCAACTCCGTTAAAACTAATCGATGGCAGCCCATTAATGCCATCCTTAACATAAGAAGGCTCTGCGTCAGAAGGGGCATTGAGGTCTAGGTCGTTGACAATGTCGTTCCAAATTGTTACAGCAGCTCCATCATCTAATTCATTTAAATTGGCATCTAAAGTTGTTTCCGCCCAAAAAATCATATCGGGAATTGAGTGAATTGCA
>JBLHVR010000080.1:0-6508 GCA_047628655.1 Lentimonas sp. | reverse complement strand
ATCATGTTGTAGGAATGAAAGCCATAGATGCTCCCGATATCGCTTTAGTAAAAGATTAAATTAATAATGGTTAATGATTCATCATTAACCATTAATCATTAACCATCAAGATGCCTTCTTTAATAATTATTTCTTCTCCCTCCGGTGCTGGCAAATCAACTCTTTGCAAGATGTTGGTAGAAAATAACCCCAATATCAAACTCTCTATCTCTGCCACAACCAGAATCCCTAGGCAATCTGAAATTGATGGCCAACATTACTTCTTCATAGAGCAGGGCCAGTTTAAAGAAATGCTTAAAAATGATGATTTTCTTGAGCATGCAAAAGTTTTTAATAATTATTATGGTACGCCAAAACAGGAAGTTTTAAAGGAGCTAGAAAATAATAATCTAGTTCTCTTCGACATTGACTGGCAAGGAGCTAGACAAGTCACCGAAAAATTTGATGCAAAACAGGTAATTAGTTTTTTTATTCTACCTCCTTCAATAGAAGAGTTACATAAAAGATTAAAATCTCGCGCTGAAGATAGTGAAGATGTGGTTCTTAGTAGAATGCAAAAAGCTAAAGATGAAATGAGTCATTTTAATGAATATGACCATGTTTTGATAAATGATGATTTGCAAAAGACCTATCAAGAAATTATTGAGCTAATTAAGTCTGGAAAGAATTCTAAGTCTAAAAATAGTGATCAAATTTCCAATTTTGTCTCCCAACTACTTAAATAAAAACGATGGAAACTCTTTCTGGATATCTTCAACCACTTCTCGATTACTTAGTTTTGTTGATTGATAAAATTGGTTATTTAGGAATTTTTATTGGAATGTTTTTGGAAAGTACTTTTGTTCCAATTCCCAGCGAAATAATAATGATTCCTGCTGGAATTGCCGCATCCTACGGCACACTCAATATCTATTTGGTAATTCTATCTGGAATTTTAGGAAGCTTGTGTGGGGCAATATTTAATTATCTTCTGGCTGCACATTTTGGTCGACCAATTTTATTCAAAATAGGTAAATTCTTCTTCATTAACCAAAAAACAATTGGGGCTATTGAAAGATTCTTTAATAATCACGGATCATTTTCAACCTTCACCGCCCGATTAATTCCCGCAGTTCGCCAATATATTTCACTTCCTGCCGGAGTTGCTAAGATGCATTTTGGAAAATTCTGTCTATACACCACCTTAGGAGCTGGAATATGGGTAATTATTTTAACTTATTTAGGATTTTTTATCGGGCAAAATAAAGAACTAATAGCCGATTATCTGCATATTGCCATTATTTTATGTTTATTATTTTGTTCTATTCTAATCTTAATCTACATGTGGTTTTTAAAAGATACTCAGAAAAAAAGGGGAAATTAAAACTAATACTTTTAAAACAATTTCTCTTAAATAGAATAATTTTCCTTTACTTAACCTAATTATTAACCTTAAAAAACAAACCAAAATATGTCTGTAAATAAAGTAATTCTTGTTGGAAATCTTGGACAAGACCCAGAAATTAAAAGCACCAACGATGGCAGAGAACTTGCAACTTTTTCACTTGCAACTTCTGAATTTTGGAAGGATAAAAACACTGGTGAGAAACGCGATAAAACCGAATGGCACCGTATTGTTGTTTTCTCTCAAGGCTTAGTTGGAATTATCAAAAACTATGTTAAGAAAGGTTCTAAAATCTATATTGAAGGACAGCTTCAAACCAGAAAATGGACTGACAATAGTGGGGTGGAAAAATACACAACTGAAATTGTTCTGCAAAATTTTAATTCTTCTTTACAGCTTCTAGATTCTAAAAATAGTAATTCTGGGGGAGGATATGATTCTGGATCTCAAAACAGCAATTCTAACTTTTCTAATAATTCTAGTCCTCAACAAGGAAATAATCCAGCAGCAGCCGTAGCTGATGATATGGATGATGATATACCATTTTAGAAATATATCTTCCTAAGTTCAGGTTAAAAAAATCCTCACATTTGATGTGTCCGCTTTTTTTAATAGGTCGCGCTTCTGTTTAACTAGAAATAATTATCTAATTATTTACCAGATATTGAATATGGAATTTGGACTAGAAAAGGACTTAAATCTAATGGCTTGGTTGATGATTTTATCAAAATGATAATTAGTGATAAATTATTTAATCAAGCTAAGTTGTCTAGCGATGATGTGATTTGATATTATTGATTGTTTCTCAGAATTTATATTCAAAATATAGCCAAAAAATTATTTTGAAGTGATAAATCGATGATTTTTCAAAGTTGGTGTCATTTTCATATTAAATTGACACCAACGTTAAATTTTAACTGATCTATATAATTCGTTTAAAGCATTTCACCCATTTTTTTACCCTTTAAAAGATCTCTTGCTTTGGCGTATTTGTCATCGTGCCAGAACATTAAGCAGCCATTACAGCCTTTTCCACAGCAACCATCCATTCCAATTCGGGGAGTTTTTGGCGAAATTTCTTCAAGTTTTTGCTCCAAGGAACTTAAATATTTATTCCTTTTATTCTGGTATTTATTTTCATTTGCTGCTCCGCCTTCCAATTTATGAGCCTGAGCATGAAGAACTAGGCGATTTTTTTCGCTTTCATCCATCGATTTTTCTTTACGAATTAAGGTCAATTCTGGCAATAATTCTTTTAATTTTTGCCCATCTTCAAGATGAAACAAACTAGATGGAATACGTATTAAATCTCTTTGTCCTGAATGTACTGCATCAGATTTTTTGTTTCTGGCTTCATTTTCAAATTCGTAAATTCGAAGTAAAATTGGCTGGCGCGCAAAGGGTGATAAAAATTCTAAAACATCTCCAACAACGATGCGGTTTTTAATTTGAATTAAAATATCATCCCCGTCCCATTTGGCAATTTTGGCGGCATATTCGTAAATTGCGGTTGATTTTGTAGAATCGTAATCATGAGCTAAGTTAGTTAACCTACCCTCGTGAAAAGCCAGCGTGTAACCACGATTGGCAACGGCTTCCAATTCACCCATATATTTTTCTGCATCCCAAGATTCTGGGTCTTCATAATAATCATCAATTGCCATTCTGTAAGCACGAGCAACAGTTCCGGCATAATATTCAGTTTTATTTCTTCCTTCAACTTTAAGAGAATCAACGCCAATTTCTAAATATTCATTAAGTTTTGGCATTAAGCACAAATCTTTAGAATTTAGAATGTAGGAACCGGCCATATCTTCTTCAAAAGGCATTAATTCACCTGGGCGAATTTCTTCTTCTAAAAAGAAATCGAACAAATCTTTGTTTTGATCGGTAATTTCAATTTCGTGCTCGGTATTGTCTTTAAGTTTTATTTTAACTTTATAACCCCATCTGCAGCTGTGGGAGCAAGAACCTTGATTTGCTCCGCGTTCCGACATGAAGTTTGAAAGTAAACAACGACCAGAATAAGTCATGCACATTGAACCGTGAATAAAGGCTTCTAATTTGATGTCTGGGCATTTTTCACGAATTTCTTTAAGTTCAGCAAAGCTCACTTCGCGAGCTAGAACTACAAGTTTTGCGCCTTGATCTTGCCAAAATTTAACTGAAAGCCATGAGCAAACATTAGCTTGAGTTGAAACGTGAATTTCTAATTCAGGAGCATGTTCCTTAACGAAATGGGCCACTCCAGGGTCGGCGATGATTAAGCCATCTGGTTTAACTTTTTGCACTGTTGCAATATATTCTGGTAATTTTTCGATATCTTTATTGTGAGAAAATAAATTCAGCGTTAAATAGACTTTTTTCCCTTTTGAGTGAGCGTATTCAATACCTTCTACTAAATCTTCTAGGCTGAAAGCCGATTTAGTGCGAAGTGACATATCTGGAGTTCCACAATAAACTGCATCTGCCCCGTAAAGGATGGCAGTTTTAAGGCGAGAAAGTGATCCTGCTGGAAGTAGAAGTTCTGATTTTTTCATTAGAAAATTGTTGGTTGTTTTTTTCTGGATATTCAAAGACAATGGAAAATACTAATCTTTTCTCAAAAGACAATTTTAATCATGAATTTAAACAATTTTTTATCCTCATTTAAAGAAGCCGCCCCAGTTTTACTGTTAATATTCTTGGTTGTTCTGGTTTCAATTATCTTAACCAGGATTATTTTGCGCATCATTTTGCTTTTTGCCATCAAAAAATATCAAGCAATTGCAAAAAAAATTGAAGAAAGTAAACCCGTTAAAGCTGAAAAAGTAATACCTAAAACTGATGATGAAAAATTTGTTGAAAAAGAGGAGTTTAAGCAAGAATTAGTTGAGAAAATGAATGTTAAGGAGGAAAGTCCAGAACTTGAGGAAACTAAAATTGTTGAACTTGTTAAACCAGTTGGATTCTGGACATCCGTTATTTTAGGGCAAAAACTAACCTACTTACTTAGTTCGGCTAAAATAATGAATGATAATAGTGATAAAGGTTTTTGGACTAGTATGGTTGAAGCTCAAGAGCGCGCACAAGGAAGGCAAAAAGGAAGAAGTCTTTAGATAATTTTAAGAGATGTTATTTTAGGCGGGATCGTCAAAAAATTATTAAACATTTTTTGACGACCAAAATAGAAGTCTAAATATTATAATCCGTGATCACGAACCAAAATTTCAGCAATTTGAACTGCATTTAAAGCAGCGCCTTTTCTAAGATTATCAGCCACAACCCAAAGATCTAAGCCATTTTTCACAGTTTTATCTTCTCTAATTCTAGAAACATAAACTGGGTCTTTGGTTGTTACGTCGAATGGTGTTGCATAGCCATTTTCTTTGATTTCATCCAAAACTACAATTCCCGGACTTTTCTCTAAAATTTCTTTAGCTTTTTTAGCACTTAGTGGGCTTTCAAATTCCACATTAACTGCTTCAGAGTGAGAAACAAAAACTGGGACACGAACGCAAGTTGCATTAACTTCAATGTTTTCTCCCATAATCTTTTTAGTTTCCACCTTCATCTTCCATTCTTCTTTGGTTGAACCGTCTTCCAAAAAAACATCAATATGAGGAATTACATTAAAAGCAATTCTTTTGGTGAACTTTTTCGGCTCAGAAATTTCACCTGAGTAAACTCTTTTAGTGCTTTCAAAAAGCTCGTCCATTGCTTCCTTTCCACCACCACTAACTGACTGGTAAGTTGAAACGACAACTCTTTTAATTTTAGCAGCATCGTCAAGTGGTTTTAAAGCAACCACCATTTGAATTGTTGAACAATTAGGGTTCGCGATAATATTCGACTTTTTATAATCGGCAATTGCTTCAGGGTTAACTTCTGGCACAATTAGCGGAACATCTTTATGCATTCTAAAGTGAGAAGTGTTATCAATTACAACACATCCATCCTTCGCAGCTCTAGGAGCGTGAATGGCTGAAATTGAACCTCCTGGTGAAAATAAAGCAATTGAAGTTCCTTTAAAGTCGTAATCTTCTAAAGCTTTAATTTTTAAAATTTCATTGTCGCCATAGCTGACCTCTTTGCCAATAGACCTTCTTGATGCTAAAGCAATAACTTCGGTGGCAGGGAATTTTCTTTCTGCTAGGATTGATAAAATTTCACGGCCAACATTTCCAGTTGCGCCAACAACGGCAATTTTTCTTGTCATATTAAATTGAAAATTGAGTTTAGGATTGATTAAATGCGAATCGCGAGAATTTTAATTATTAGAGTCAATTTGTAAAGTATGAAAAAGAAAATTTTTATTATTGCCGGAGAACCTTCTGGAGATGTTATTGGGGGAAAGTTAATTGCCGCAATTAAATTAATTAATCCAGAAATTGAATTTGTTGGAGTTGGTGGAAAAAATATGCAAGAACAAGGGTTAAAATCTCTTTTTCCAATTTCAGAACTTTCAATAATGGGTTTTGCTGAAATTTTACCTCATATTCCAAAGCTGCTCAAAAGAATTAAAGAAACTAGTCAGGAAATTATTAATTCTGAAGCTGAAATGGTAATTACTATTGATTCACCAGATTTTTGTTTTCGAGTTATTAAAAAAACTCAACATCATCAGATTAAAAAAGCTCATTTAATTGCCCCAAGCGTTTGGGCTTATCGCCCTAAAAGAGCCCAAAAAATTTCCAAAATCTATGATTTACTCTTGGCGATACTTCCTTTTGAGCCGCCTTATTTTGAAAAACACGGTTTAAAAACAGTCTTTATCGGACATCCAATTATGGAAGGAAATTACAACCCTAAAGAGGATGAAATTGAAAAATTTCGTCAACAATATAAAATAAAAGCAAGTGATTTAGTAATCTGCGCAACTTCTGGAAGTAGGTGTGGAGAGGTTAAGAGGATTTTGCCAGAAATAATTTCTGCAGCAAATATTTTGGCCAAAAAATATCCTAATTTAACAGTAATTCTTCCAGTAATTGAAAAAACTAAAGACCTAACCGAAGAGAATTTGGGGAAATTTAGCTGTAAAACAATTATTGTTTCTGAAAAACAAAAATATTTAGCCTTTAAAGTCGCCAAGCTGGCGATTGCAAAGTCGGGAACTAATAATTTGGAAATTGCCATTTGCGAATT
>JBLHVR010000079.1:0-6753 GCA_047628655.1 Lentimonas sp. | reverse complement strand
TGATATAAGAGGCGATTTATCTGACAAAAGTGGTGATATTGAAATTCTATTTAGAAAATTTGACAATTTAAACCTTGAGACAAGAAAAGAGTTCCCGGATTTTAAAATATCATATTCCGAACTAGCTAGAGATGTTGATTTTAGTAAAAAATACTACTCATTTCCTTTTAATTTAACCATTGAAGATAAGAAATAGAATGAAAGAAGGAGGAGAAAATAAAGAAAAGCTACAAAGCAATAAAAATAAACCTAAAATAAATGAACAATATATTAGGAAGATCATATCCTTAAGAAAAAAAATAGCTCTTGGTATGGTTATTTCAGTAATATTTTTATTGATAATTTCTGCAATTGTTATTTATGGACAGAATAAAAATAAAAAAAACATCGATGATGTTAAAAAGATTAAAATAACAATTATAAATCTACAAAATAAGGCTTCTGACATAGCAAGCAGAGTTAGTGACGTAAAAAAATATAAAAAAATTTGGTTACAGGCGGATGATGGTAAAAAAGATTTTTCTCCGATAAAAATATCCAAACTGAATGAATCTTTCAACAATCTAGTTAAAAAATATAAGACTACATCTCCAAATATAAGCATTACCGCTCCTCAAATATTACGCAGCGGAATTTATGATAGATCCCACTTGAGTCTTTCAATGGTCAATTGCAAAATAAAATTTAGATCTCTAACTGATGGCGATGCAGCTAATCTAATTAATGAACTTTTCACCAGTTTAAAAGGTTATAAAATTGTCGAAAGCCTGACTATTCAAAAAACTCCTAAAGATATTTTAGATAAAAATAAATTAATAAAAATCAGCAGGGGAGATATAAAAAGCTTAATTTCTACTGAATTAAACTTTTATTGGTATTTTTTAAAAGATAGTAAAGACGATGAAATAAATAAAAAATGATCAAGAGATATCAAATCAATAAAATTATCTTTTTAATAACTTTCCTTCTGAGTTCTCAAATAAATGCTCAAAATACTGGAAATAATAATGCGTTTGGAAAGGCTAAGGAAATAGTAACGGGCATTTTGCAAAAGAATAAAAATGCCAATATAGAGAATCAAAATTCAGAACTTCAGCAGAAGAGACTGGAAGATATAACCAATTCCAAAATACCTGACTTACCATCAGGACAAAAGGACCTTGAAACAGATCCTGAAAAAGAAAAAATCAAAAAACCATCATTATCCGAAGTATTCAACTCTATAATAAAAGACAAAAAAAATGAAGAATCTATAATGTACAGCGACAAAGAAGTGCAGAATATTAGAAGTGCTTACGAGTCTTTCAAGAACAATACTCCAATTGAAGAAGAAATTATAGAAGAAGAAGTTGAGGAGGTTGAAGTTGAAGAAAATAAAAAATCACATATATATTTAGGATCTATACTTTACAGATCTAACGATAGCTGGTTAATATGGATTAATGACGACAAAATATCTAACTTAACAAATAAACTAGAAAATGAACTTTATGTAAAATCAATTGGCAAAAATAAGGCTGATATTGTTTGGACTATGAGTATTAGTAAGTGGAGAATTTTGACCGATAGCGATTCTGAAGAAATTGTTCCTTCTAATGAAAATAATCAAGTTGAAATTAACTTTACTTTAAGCTTTAATCAAACCTATGTGCTTAATGGCAATAAAGTTGTTGAAGGAAGAGCCGGTCTTTCGATAATTGAAAAGTCTAAAGACGAAGCGCGATCAATAATTAATTCCACAAAAGACTCAGTTAATTAAATATCAATCCCTAAAATTAAATCTCCTTTATAAATATGGCTAAAGACATTACAGATAACAATTTCGAAAACCTCATATCAGAATCTAAAACTCCGGTTTTAATCGACTTCTGGGCTCCTTGGTGCGGACCATGCAAACAACTTTCTCCAATTGTTGATGAACTTTCAAAAGACTTAGGCGACAAGATAGATGTCTATAAATGCAATATAGACGAGAATCCTGAAAGCCCTTCTAAGTACACCGTTCGAGGAATTCCAACTTTAATGATCTTTAAAGATGGAAAATTAGTCGATACTAAGGTTGGCTCAATAGCAAAAAGCGCCCTTTACGAATGGGTAAAAAGTCACGCTTAGAAATAGTTCTGGAAAATTTTAGGCTGCAAAATTTGCAGCCTAAAATTGGTCTAGAATTTGAGTTCTACCTAACAAAGAATAGACTTCCTGCAAGCAAAGAATCGACTAAAGAATTCATTAACAATCTTGATTTAGAGTTCTCAAATCAAGACCTGCCTCCCGTAAAAATATCATCAGAACAAGGATCCTCTCAATTTGAAATTCAAACCCTGCCCTACTCAAATATTATACATCTTTGCCAGGATTTTATTAGAATTAAATATATTATTAGAAATTCAGATTCAGATCTAGTTGCAGATTTTTCTTCCCAACCCTTTAAAAATGACTGCGGCAGTGCTTTGCAAATTAATTTTAATCTGTTTAAAAAAGAGCAAAATATTTTCAACAAAAAAAATGGTGAAGAGAGTAAATTTCTACTTTGGTGCATCTCCTCTCTACTTAAATCAACCAAAAAAATGTTGCCTATTTTTGCGCCCAAGAAAGAAGATTTACTTAGATTTGATTTAAATTTGAACATCGCACTTCATAAAAACAAAAAATATACAGCGCCAGTAAATTTAAGTTGGGGATATGATAATAGAACCGCTTTAATTCGTATTCCACGATCTAATAATGAAAAAAATCGTAGGATAGAATTTAGGCTTGGAGCCAGCGATATGGATATATATCCTGCAATTGAATTGTTCTCGTCAGTAATTTTAAAAGGTCTAGAAGAAAAAAACCATCCGCCCGAGGCAACTTTCGGTAACGCTTTTGATGAAAAATATAAGCTAGAGAATCTTTTATCATAGCCAATGATACAGAAATATTATAAGACAAAATCCAGGCTAATTCATATAAAGAAGACCTAAAACATTTGTTCTACCTCTTCCCCTTATTCCTGCGCCTAAAATCCTTTGGCTCCTCAAAAGATCCTTTCCATAAACCTTTTTTCAAATTCCTAGCCTCAATTTCCAAATATTTTATCACTTCATCGGCCTCTTTCAAATTATAAATAATTGCCATTCCGCTTCTGATAAGCTCATAATTCACATTTATTCCCCCCACATAACAATTTGCCAAATATCGATTGTAAATATCCTTTTGCTCATATTCACAATTCACCTGCTTGCCATCAATTAACTTCTTTAAGAAAATAGTAGCATTTGTTCCACAAGAATATTCACGATTATTTTCATCTAAACATTTTTGTGAGAATTCTGGAGCGTCAATTCCAATTAGGCGAATTTGATTATTTTCGACAACAACCGAGTCACCATCAATAACTTTGGCTTTTCCAGCGATAATTTTTGATGAAAAAGACAGTTTTGAAGCCTTGGAGGAGTTCTGAATTTTTGGAGTTTTTACGTCAATAAAAATCCAATATGTAAAAATAATAAGAAATATTGCGAATAAAAAGTTAGAAATCTTTTTCATTAGATTTTCCTAACTTCTAACCAAATCGTGATAATCTTGCATTAAATCCAATGTAATTTGACTGGCATTAGCAAAAATATATTGATCTTCAATTGCACCAATTCTAGTAATTTCAGCAGCGCTGCCAGTTAAAAATCCATCGACCGCATCCACTAATTCTTCTGGCTTTATGTGCCTTTCCACAACTTTAATTCCTCTTTTTTTAGCAAGCTCAATTACTGTTCTACGAGTAATTCCATCTAAAAAACAATCTGGTGTTGGAGTGTGAATTTCACCATTTTTCATAATTAAAAATAAATTAGCTCCCGTTGCTTCCGCTAAATATCCACGATAATCAAGCATTAGAGCATCATTAAAACCTCTTTTTTCCACTTCATGTTTACTGATGGTGCAAATCATATAAAGACCAGCAGCTTTAGCGGCAATTGGCGCAGTTTCAGGAGAAGGTCTTCTATATTTAGCAAAGGCCAATTTTAGACCTTTTTTTCTAGCTTCCGCAGAATAATAAGGCGGCCAAGGCCAGCATGCAATTGCTGTGTGAATGAAATTATCTTGTGCCGAAATTGCCATTTTATCAGAACCTCGCCAAGCAAAACAGCGCATATAACCATCAGTAATATTTTGCTTTTTGGAAATTTCGTTTTTGGCATTATTTAATTCTTCTACTGAATATGGAATTTCAAAACCCAACATATCAGCCGATTGATGTAGTCTTTTTGAATGTTCATCGCATTTAAAAATTTTCTTATTATAAATTCTTTCACCTTCAAAAACACAAGATGCGTAATGTAATCCGTGATTTAAAATATGAACTTTGGCATCTTTCCAATCCACAAATTCACCATTATACCAAATGTAGCCGTCTCTTTGATCAAAAGGAATGATATCCATAATTTTTAGTTTATTAATTAGTTAAACATTGTAAAAAGGCAGAACCTATTCAAAAAATAAATAATCGTCAAATGAATTTTGATCCTGAACTATATAAACAAGCAGAAAATATTATTGAGCTTGCTGCAAAAGCCAATATCAAGATCGTTAGCGCCGAATCTTGTACTGGTGGCCTAATATCTTACATTCTAACTGAAATATCGGGATCTTCTAAGGTTTTTGAACGTGGATTTGTAACTTATTGCAATGAAGCAAAAATTGAGAATTTGAAAGTTGAGGCAGAAATTATAAATAAATTCGGTGCCGTCAGCCCAGAAACTGCACAGCAAATGGCTATTGGAGCGGTGAAAAATTCTAATGCCAATTTAAGTATTGCGATAACTGGAATTGCTGGACCAAGTGGTGGAACTGAAAATAAACCAGCTGGCTTAATTTATATGGCCAGCTTTAATAATTTAAACAACCAACTCATCGTCAAAGAATTTAATTTTTCCAAAAATCGCTTCCAAAATAGAGTTTTAGCTGCTAAAAATGCCCTTCAAATTTTATCATCCCAACTAATAAGGCTTTCTAATGATTAAAAACTTCTATCTCTTTTTAATCATTCTTCTTATTTCCTCTTGCTCATTTCAAACCCTCACTTTCAAAGGTAAAAATGGTGATTTAAAACTTAAACAAGTTGATTTTACAGATCTTCCGGGCTGGCAAAAAGATCAACAAAATGAAACCATTCATTCATTTCTAAATTCCTGCCTGGTTTTCGCAAAAATTCCACAAAATAAAAATATCGGCAGAAAAGTCGGCTATATCACCCCTTCCGATTTTGACGATGTTTGTGATATTGCCAAAGCGATTAGAGAAATGAGTGACGCCCAAGCCCGTAATTTTTTTGAGAATTGGTTTGTTCCATTCAAAGTTGCCAACAGAAGCGGTAAGGACCGAGGACTATTTACCGGATATTATGTTCCTGAAATTAAAGGCAGTAAAATTAAAACCGCTATCTACAAATATCCAGTCCATAAAAAACCTTACGACCCGAAAGACTTAACATTGACTCGAAAAGAAGTTGCAAACGGCGCTCTTGAAAACAAAGGATTAGAACTTCTTTATCTCGACAATCCTGTCGATTTATTCTTTATGCAAGTTCAAGGAAGCGGCAGAATTTTACTAGAAAATGGCGAAATTATTCGTCTTGGATTTGGTGGAAAAAATAAATATAAATATTCCTCAATCGGTAAACACATAATTGAAAACAACATTCTTGGCGACGTAACACCAACTTACTTTGCCATTAAAAGTTGGCTAAAAGATAATCCAGAAGAAGCTAGAAAAGTTCTAAATATCAACAAATCCTACATCTTCTTCAAACCTTCAAAAAGCGACGATGTCTTTGGATCTCAAGGAGCGCCTCTTACTGCCGAAAGATCTTTAGCGGTTGATCATAAAATAATTCCCGAAGGATTACCAGTTTGGCTAAACATCTCATCTAAAAAGAAGCCTTACCGCAAATTAGTAGTTTCTCAAGATACTGGATCAGCAATTAAAGGTGCAATTCGTGGAGATGTATTTTTTGGAAAAGGTTCTAAATCTGAAAAACTAGCTGCCAGAATGAACCATTATGGAGAATATTTCTTATTGCTTCCCACTGCTGCTGTAGACCGAATGGTTGGTAGAAATTAAAGACATAATCAACCTTTTCACTTATTGAGAGATTAAATTGGTATGAGAACGACACAAATCACCGTAGCGTATCCCAATTCTCAGGGATGGTATCCCATTAATATTAAAGAAGCCCTCATCCTGATTAATAGCAAAAATAGCAATTTTTCCAGTAGAATCATCATTTTTTTTTGCCACATCTTGCATTATTTGTGCAATGCCAGACCCAAAACTATTTTTCTTAAATTCATTTCTCCCTAGCAACTTTTCTTTCTCATTGACTATTTCACTTTTTTCAACTTGAGCCAGTTTTTTATTTAAACTACTCTCTAAATCCACTCGATTAATATTCGTAATTTTTGAATTCTTAGAGCATCTAAAAGGATTAAATGTCTGTTCAATGTAACCCAGAATAGCATCAAATCCTTCAATTTTTA
The DNA here is from genome assembly GCA_047628655.1 of Lentimonas sp. Taxonomy (GTDB): domain Bacteria; phylum Pseudomonadota; class Alphaproteobacteria; order Rickettsiales; family UBA1997; genus JAJTCH01. The sequence continues at coordinate 238 of JBLHVR010000079.1, read as the reverse complement.
ATGAAAAATCAAGAGAAGATAGATCTCCCCTCTCTTGGATTATTTTAATAAAATATCCATTTATTTGAGCCTTATAAATGGAATTATTAAACTCTAAATTATTAATTCTAAAAGATTCAATAGTATGTTTAGGAAGGTCAATAACTACATTCTCAGTCCCTAGATCTGGCAATTCCTCATTATTGTTGGAACTATTTTTTAGAATGAATTCTAAATCCAAATATAATTCTCTGATATT
>JBLHVR010000078.1:0-6828 GCA_047628655.1 Lentimonas sp. | reverse complement strand
TCTTTGGTAATTTTTTTAACTTTTTTCATCACATCCAAAGTGTTTTTTGGGCTTAAATTTTTAAAATCTAACCAATAAAAAACATCATTTCCAAATTCACTAAACAATTCTTCCAATTTATTGAGATTCTCTGGTTTGTAAGTGTGATCATGGGTGAGAAATAGCTCGTTTTCTAAGCACCAAATGTCAACCTCTAAAGCTCTTATTCCTTTTTCGAAGGCCTTTTTAAAAGCGTCTAAGCTATTTTCTCTGGTCTTTGAATCACTTAAACCTCTGTGGGAGAAAATTTTCACCTTTAGTTTTTAATTAATTAATATTCGAATTGGAACAATAGAAATTGTTTCGAAAAAATCACTAGAAAATTAAGTATTGTTAACTACAATCTCGCGCGACTTATAAAGATGAAATTTTTAATGATGAAATTTTTTATTTTTCAACAAATTATTTTTCAGTAAATGTTTGTTAACAAATATAAAGAGCAGTTTAAAGTTTAAGAAGAAATTACCATAACGCAGATATTTTGCAAAATACCTATTTTTTTAACAATCACCCACTAGATCAGCACAGAAAATAGCACCAAAAATCTTAGGAATGAATTATCAGACCTACTAAATAACAAGCAAATTTGCGCTTACCATTAAAACTTTAAGCTGTTCTTATTAACCTTAATTTTAATAAGAACTAATGAATAAAACTATTCTAATTGATGCTGCTCACAAAGAAGAGAGCAGGGTCGCCGTCCTCGAAGCTGGTGTTTTACAAGATTTTGATCGCGAAGCATTTATCGCTAAAAGAATTAAAGGAAACATATATCTAGCCAAAGTAACTAGAGTTGAAGCGTCACTTCAAGCTGCTTTCGTTAATTATGGAGCTGAGCGTCATGGATTTTTATCCTTCTCCGACATTCACCCTGAATACTACCAAATTTCTGAAGAAGAAAAGCAAAAAATCAAAGATTTAACTACTAAAGAATCCAGCGATAAAAAAGATGAAGAAGAGGAAAAAGAGCCTGTTTCACAAAGATTTGGTGAACAAGATGATGATTCTTCTCAGGTTAATGTTGGGGCTTTTTCGGTTGAAGATGAGACAGATTTAGCTAATGTTCATTCAGGAAATTTTCACAAAAGATACAACATCAAAGATGTGGTTAAGCCTGGTCAAACAATATTGATTCAAGTTTTAAAAGAGGAAAGAGGAAACAAAGGGGCAGGAGTAACAACTTACATCTCTCTTGCTGGAAAATATAGCGTTCTAATGGCTAACACTTCTGGAAAAGGTGGTGTTTCCAAAAAAGTTGACAATTTCCGCGATCGTAAAATTTTGCGTAACATTTTAGATGAAATTGATGTTCCTGCTGAAAAATCAGTTATCATTAGAACTGCTGGAGTTGGTAAAAAACCTGAAGAAATAAAAAGAGACTACGATTATTTGGCTAGAGTTTGGAATTCAATCCGCGAAGCTGCAATTGCTTCAAAAGCTCCAACTTTTATTCATGCTGAAGACGACATAATCAGAAAATGCATCAGAGATGTTTTTAATGAAGATGTTAAAGAATTAGTGGTTGAGGGAGAAGAGGCCTACGAATTGGTTAAAGATTTTGTTAAACTTACCGATCCTGATCAAGTATCACGAGTTAAATTGCATGAAGATCGCGTTCCAATTTTCAATAAATACAAAGTTGAGCAACAAATTAGTGCTCTTTATGAAAAAGAAGTTTCCCTTCCTTCTGGAGGTTCAATTGTTATTGATCACACTGAAGCTTTAGTTGCAATAGATGTTAACTCGGGAAAATCTACTCGTGAATCTGGTGTTGAGGAGACTGCTTACGCAACTAATTTGGAAGCTGTTAAGGAGGTTGCTCGTCAATTAAAATTAAGAGATTTAGCCGGTTTAGTGGTTATCGATTTTATCGATATGTATGACCAAAGACGCAGAAGAAATGTTGAGAGATCTTTAAGAGATTCTCTAAGAAATGACAGAGCCAGAATTCAATTAGGCAGAATTAGTATTTTTGGCTTAATGGAAATGTCTCGTCAACGCTTAGGAGCAAGTTTCTTTGAAACCATTACTGACCCTTGTAAACATTGCAACGGAACTGGATATGTTCGCTCGGTTGAAATTGTTGCAGTAAGTATTTTACGTGCAATTCGACACGCTTGTATTGATAAAAATGCTGGTGCAATTCACATTGCAACTTCACCAGAAGTTTTATCTTACATCTTAAATTATAAAAGAGGCGAGTTAGACTTAACCGAAAAAACTCACAATATTCACATTTTCCTACATAGTGATGACAATGTTGGGCCAAGTGGTTTTGCAATTAAAAAGAAAAAAGGCTTGTCTGATTCTGAAAAAAGAGAATTGGAAATGGAAGTCCAGACTGGAAAAGTCAATAAAATGGGAATTGAAAGAGATTTTATTGATGAATCCGTTGAAGAAGGTGAGGTTTCTGAGAAACCAAAAGCTCGCAACAATCCTCGTAGAAACGACAATAAAAATCGTAATAATCGTCGCCCTAATAAGTCTGGTGGAAAACCTCAAGCTAAAAAGAAATCTGTTTTGGGCGGATTTTTCGGCTTATTTAAATAATAGTCAGTCAATTATTTATGCAAAATCAGCAGCTAATTGGTAGTGCAATTAAAAAAAGTGACATTCGCTTCGATCTTCAAATTATTGCTGGCCTAATTAAAGAAAAGTCAAAAGTTCTAGATATTGGCTGCGGAAGTGGAGATTTATTGCACTATCTTAAAATTAATAAAAAATCTGATTGTCGAGGTTTGGAAATTTCTCAAACTGATGTCAGTTTGGCTTTGTCTAAAGGAATTTCTGTAATGCAGGGAAATGCCGAAAATGATCTAGTCTATTACCCTGATGATAGCTTTGATTACGCAATTTTAAGCCAAACTCTTCAAGCTACTAAAAACCCCGATGAGATAATTAAGCAAATGCTGAGAATTGCTAAATTTGCCATTATTTCTTTTCCAAATTTTGCTCATTACAAAAATCGTTTTTATCTAGCTGTAACTGGAACAATGCCAGTTAGCAAAACCTTGCCTTATGAGTGGTTTAACACTCCAAATATCCATTTTTGTTCAATTAAAGATTTTGAAAATATTTGTTCAAAACTGAATTTTGAGATCAAAAACCGAGTTTATTTAACCAACAATTCTAAATTAAACATCCTTTTAGGAAATAGATTCATTGGTAATATTTGTGCTGAATATGGTTTGTTTTTAATTACTAAAAATGAAGTAAAGATGGCCGAAGAACATCAATTATCAGATAAATCTCAGAAATCATTTTCTGGTGTCAAAAAATTTAATCCAACTCTAGCAAATAACGATAAATGAAGTTTCTTTTATTAATTACCATCTTCCTATCTTCCTGCTCGGGTGTTGATATGTACAAAAATTCTAGGAAATTCTCTCATTTGGAAGATCGTGTTGCAGTTAAGCAATCGTCTGCCAGAAAAACTCCTCCTAGCGAGCTTTCACAAGTTGGCTATAGGCCACAAAAAAAATATTACTTAAGCGGTACTTCTTACAATCAGAAAAAATCTAGCTACATAAATCAAGCTAATCAAAATTATTTACAAGAGCGAGATCTTGATGAAGCTTTTATAAATGAAGATGGTTCTTACTCGGGAATTTATAAAGTTGGTAACCCGTATAAAATTTTTGGCATAAAATATTATCCGCAGGAATATGATCAATTCCAAGAAACTGGAATTTCATCTTGGTATGGTGATGCCTTTCACGGTAAAAAAACTGCCAATGGAGAAACTTACCATAAAGGAGAAATGACGGCGGCTCACCGAACTTTGCCGATGCCTTCAATGATTCTCGTAACAAATCTGGCTAATGGCAGGTCTTTAAAATTAAGAGTTAGCGACCGCGGGCCATTTGCAAAAAACCGTATCGTAGATGTTTCTGAAACCGCAGCTATAAAACTAGGATTTAAAGACAAAGGAACTGCAAATGTTAAGCTTGAGCTTCTCAAAGATGAAACTGAAGAGCTTCTCTTAAGACTCGGTCTTAAATAATGGTGAATTAAGGCCATTCTATCATTAACAATTAATTAATTTTTCGATGACAAATTATAAAAATAAAGACACCGACTTTTCCAAAACCAGCCTTGAAACTCAAATGATTCGAGGAGGAACTCTTCGTTCTAATTTTGGCGAAACTTCAGAGGCGATTTTTATGAATTCGGGTTTTTCTTACAATTCTGCCGAAACTGCCGAAAGCCGTTTTAACGGCGATGAACCGGGTTTTGTATATTCGAGATATTTAAATCCAACATTAAAAATGTTGGAAGATCGACTTTGTTTATTAGAAAATGCTCCAGCGGCTTGTGTTATGGCCAGTGGAATGGCAGCAGTTTTTGGGGCAATTATGTGCCAAATTAAAACCGGAGATCATTTCATTGCTTCACGCGCTTTATTTGGTTCTTGTTACTACATTGCAACTCAGATTCTGCCAAATTATGGCATTGAAGTAACTTTAGTTGATGGAACTAAAACTGAAGAATTTGAAAAAGCTTTCAAGAGTAACACTAAAGTTGTTTTTATTGAATCTCCATCAAACCCAAATTTAGACTTGGTCGATGTTCAGGCGGTTGCTAATTTGTGCAAAAAGAATGATGCAAAATTAATCGTCGATAACATTTTTGCTTCAGCTCTAATTCAAAAACCATTCGAGCTAGGAGCAGACATTGTAGTTTATTCTAGCACTAAGCATATGGACGGGCAGGGCAGAACTCTTGGCGGAGCTGTTCTTGGAAGTGAAGAATTCATTACAGATATATTACTTCCTTTTCATCGTCACACGGGTCCAGCTTTAAGCCCTTTTAACGCTTGGGTAATTTTAAAAGCACTGGAAACTTTCCCGCTTCGAATTGAAAAACATTGTCAAAATGCACAAAAAATTGCAGAATTTTTAGAATCTAATCCAAAAATCAAAAGAGTAATTTACCCAGGTTTAAAATCTCACCCGCAATTTGATCTAGCTAAACAACAAATGAAAAATGGCGGAGCAATGATCGCTTTTGAAGTGGATTGTGGTAAGGAGAAAGTTTTTAAATTTATGAATAACCTGCAAATTATAGATATTTCTAACAATTTAGGAGATGCCAAAACTCTAATAACTCACCCAGCAACGACAACTCATTCAAACTTAACTGATGAGCAAAGGGCTGAAATTGGAATTAGTGATTCAATGTGCAGATTCTCAGTTGGTCTAGAAAATGTAGAAGATTTAATTATTGATTTGAAATCTGCTCTTGGAGCTTAGTGAAGCGGTAAATAATTCTGCTAGACTGGGTTTTTACCATTAGGCAGAAGTGGAGTCTTGATATCTTTAGGGGGTGGTGTCAAAAAGCTCTTTAATTGTAAGAAAGCTTGAGTTCTATGGCTTATTGCATCTTTCTCTTCAGGAAAAACTTCACCAAAAGTTTTATCCATAGAATTGGCAATGAAAATTGGATCATATCCAAATCCTTTTTCTCCTTTAGCAGGTAAAATAATTTTCCCGTCTACTCTTCCTTCAAAAGAAGAAATTTGGTTATTTTTGGGGTTGAATAAGCTTAAATTACAAATAAAATGGGCATTTATTGTTTGTTTTTCAATATCAACGCCTTTTTCAATTAATTTCTGTTTAATTCTTTCAAAGGCAAGGTCGAAACGTCTAGTTTTGGTTTTTTCATCAATAGCCCAATCTGCTGAATAAATTCCTGGTTGTCCATCAAGTAAATCTACACAAAGTCCAGAATCGTCAGCAAGAGATGTTAGGCCAGTTTCTTGCGCGTAATATTTAGCTTTAATCTGGGAGTTTTCTTCGAATGATTTACCGTTTTCTTCAGGCTCTTGAATATTAAATTCGGCGGCTGAAATTGCTTTAATATTAACTTCCTTAAGCAGTTGAGAAATTTCGTATATTTTCCCTTTATTGCCGCTGGCGATTAAAATTTGATCAATTTTTAAAGTCATATTTTAGCTATTATTAGAAAGTCTTTGAGCTTCATCTTCTGAAGTTAGAGCATTAATAAATTCGTCTAAATTGCCATTAATTACTTCATCAATTTTGTATAAAGTTAAGTTAATACGGTGATCAGAAACTCTACTTTGTGGAAAATTGTAAGTTCGAATGCGTTCAGATCTATCTCCTGAGCCAATTTGTCCTCTTCTGTCGTCCGATCTTTCTTTATCAATTCTTTCTCTTTCGGCATCATAAATACGGGAGCGCAGAATTTTCATTCCTTTTTCGCGGTTTTTATGTTGCGATTTTTCATCTTGTTGACAAACGGTAATTCCAGTTGGAACATGTACAATTCTAACGGCACTATCTGTGGTATTAACCGATTGTCCACCAGGTCCAGATGCACGGTAAACGTCAATTCTTAAGTCTTTTTCTTCAATTTTGATATCAACTTCTTCAGCTTCCGGTAAAACAGCAACAGTTGCAGCTGAGGTGTGAACTCGTCCTTGATTTTCTGTTTCAGGAACTCTTTGAACGCGGTGAACGCCAGATTCAAATTTTAATCTAGCAAAAACATTTCTGCCTGAAATTGATGCTGAGGCCTCTTTACATCCTCCAACTCCGCTGTCGGACATTGACATAACTTCGAATTTCCAGCCTTTAATTTCAGCATATTTTTGATACATTGAAAAGAGGGTTGCGGCAAATAAAGCCGCTTCATCACCACCAGTTCCAGCTCTAACTTCAATAATTGCATTTTTTTCATCGGCTTCATCTTTAGGTAGAAGAGCAACTTTGATTCTATTTTGCAGTTCGGGAATTTTTCTTTCCAATTCTTCTTTTTCTGATTTCA
>JBLHVR010000077.1:0-7123 GCA_047628655.1 Lentimonas sp. | reverse complement strand
CCTTTCTGCAATTGTCCTACCAGCAGATTTAAGACTATCTTCATCATAGATGGTTACGTTCTCAGGTTTAATCCAAGTAAATTCACCAGTTTCAGCATTCTTCCAATAATATTCTTGAGTATTATCATCGATATTTTCAACCCAAATTATTAACTCAGAATCCCCATTCTCCCTCTCTACAACAATATCAGCTAGTTCTGCTTTTCCTCCTAATTTCTTAAGAATAGGCACTGGTTCAAATTCATCTACGAGAAGCGATGAGTTTCCCAGATCTTCAGCACAATATACTTCCTCAAGACCCCCTTCCTCAACGCCCCTAAAACTTGTTTTTGGCGTAGATGATCTGGGAAGATTAGGTTTTCGGAACCCTTCCTCACTAACAGCCGAGGAAAGTTCAGATGCTTCTTTAGTCTCTGTAATTAAGGGAAGTGGGGCTGCTGGTTTTTTTACTTTAGTAAGCCTTGCCAAACTTCCATGTAAAAATGAAAGATGTTCATCATCTGTATTCTCTAAGTTGACTTGCGAAGAATATTCCTTTATTTTGTTTTGTAATGTTTGAATTTTCTCCTCGGTTAATTTATGATAAACTTCATATTCAGGTCCTGCCTGTTCTATGATTGTAATTTTATCTTCATCTACGAGAAGCGATGAGTTTCCCAGATCTTCAGCATAATATACTTCCTCAAGACCCCCTTCCTCAACGTCCCTAAAACTTGTTTTTGGCGTATAACTGCTAAGATTAGGTGTTTGGACCCCTTCCTCATTAAAAGCAGAGAGAAGTTTAGATCCTTCTTCAGCTGCTACTTCTTCACGCAGATCTGCCATATCAGATTCTACAATACCCTTTTCATTCAAAGCTTTTTTTACCTTTATTTGTGATTTTTCAAACAAATTCAGAACATTTATGTTTTCTTTACCCCCCTTGACACTAGCTTCAATTACAAAGCCTGTATTTACTGGTTGAGAAAAAATTAATATACCAAGAGAAGCCCATACATTAAACAAATCTATTTTTTCTTGATCAACATCTTCATTAGTAATAACTTCATGAGCTAAATCTACAAAGAATCCCAGTTGAGGCTCACCAAATTCAAATTTAGCGTTAACTCTCTTTTCACTTTCAATTTGAAGCGACCCCCCTTTAACATCAACTTGTGCTCCACTTTCAATAAGGTCTTTATAAAATAATGTTAGAAATTTTGTTGCTTCAGGATAATCAATTTTGGAGTCTCCAGAGGGGTTGGTAATATTTGCCATAATTTCTCAAATAAAATTTCTAAATAAATAACTAAATTCTCCCTTTCTTTGCCAGCTTGATGTAATATTGATTACTCCTCAAAAAGAAGATGATTTAGATCAAATGCGTGACAGCGAATCTTTTAAAAAACACTTAATAAAAACATCTAAATTCTATCTTTTTTCAAAAAAGATATTTATCCTGCGCTCTTTAATTCAAAGGCTTTTTAAAGCCTCAAACCAAATTAAATCAAAAAATGAAAATAGCAATACTCGGATCGGGCATTAATGGTGTTTTGTCGGCTTATTTTTTGGCAAGGTCGGGCTGTGAAGTGGTTGTTTTGGAAAAAGAAGCGCAAAGTGCGGCGGGTTGCAGCCTTGCAAATGGCGGTCAGCTGAGTTTTTCACATATTGAACCTTGGTCTTCTTCGGCTTCAATTTTAGAAACTTTTAAAGCAGCAATTTTTCCTAATTCTTTTTTGTCGGTTACTGACTTTAAAAATAAAGAGTTCTTTAAATGGGCTTGTAGTTTTATTGGAAATTCTGGTGAGAAAAAATCTAAAATAATTTCACAACGACTTTTTAAACTTGGCTCTTTAAGCAAGCAGGTTTTACACGAAATTATGAGTCGTGAAAAAATTGATTTTTGCTACCAACAAAATGGAATTCTACATTTTTACCGTAATGAAAAATTATTCAATAAAGCCATTATTAAAGCCAAATATCAAAAATCTTTAGGGGTTAATTTAAAAATTATAAGTGCCAAAGAATGTGTTAAAATTGAGCCAACTTTAACTAAAATTTTTGACGACCAAACTTTGAAAGGAGGAATTTTCTTTCCCGATGACGCCAGCGGCGATTGTGCGGCTTTTATAAAGGGTTTGGAACAAATTTGCCAAAATAAGCTGGGTGTAAAATTTCATTACAATTGTGAAGTTAAAAACATTTTAACCAATCACAAAAAAGTCACTGGAATTAACACTTCACAAGGAGTTTTTACTGCCGATTCCTATTTAAGCTGTCTTGGCGCTTATGGAAATTCACTTTTACAAGGCATAAAAATTGATTCTAAAATTTATCCGCTAAAAGGATACAGCCTTTCAATCCCAACTGATGAATTGTTTTTAGCACCAAAAATTGCCTTAACTGACGCAGAAAATAAAATCGTTTACAGCAGGCTGGGAAATGTTTTCAGAGCAGCAGGATCTGTTGAAATTAACGGCCTAAAAACCAACTTAAACCCCAAAAATTTAAATTTCCTCACAAATTCAATTCGTCAAACCTACTCCGATTATGGCGATTTAAAACATTCCAAACAATGGGCCGGCTTCCGCCCTTTTAGACCCGATTCTTTACCTCTAGTTTTCAGAGCTAAAAAATATGGTAATCTATTCTTAAATTCTGGCCATGGATCACTAGGATGGACCCTTTCTTTTGCAACCTCCAAACTGGTTAGCAACATTATTCTAGATCAAAAAAATGGTGACGATTTTGAGTTTTTGGAAGATATGGAAAGAAAGGTTTATTTTTAAGCTCTCATAATTTTATCACAAAAATTACATTAGATTTAACTTAATTGCATGAGATCTCAGAGAATTAAGAAACAGGAGGTTGATTTTACAGCCTTTACTATTGAAGAGCTGTTTACAGAAGTTCAGAAATTAGGCCGAGAAATTAGAGAAGAGAAAGTTTCGCAATGGCTTAATCAGCCAGCAAATGAGCCAAATGATGTGGATTTTAGAAGATTATTGGGGTTGGTTTCAAGAGTTGGTCAAAAGAATTTAATTATCCTAAGAGCTATTAAAAATAATATTAGGGCTGAAGAATTACTCGATAAGATAAAAGATTTCGATCAACACCTTAAATATGAGACTATTTTACAATGGATCAATAAACCGCAAATTATTGTTAGTTTTGATGAATTAAACTCAAAATTACTTCCTGTCATTTATCGCCTTAATAAAAGTAAAATAATTAAGGATTGGGTTTTTAGAACTGTGGATATTTCATTTGATCAATTAAAAATTCTTCTTTCTGGCGAAAAAATTAATCGCAATGATTTCGGAGGTGTAATTCTAGAATTTGCTAAAAATGGAAATGCTGAAAATATTGATCCGGAGCAAGTTAAATTTTTACAAAAAAAAATAAATAACCCTCAGTTAGAAATTAATTTAATTGTAACGATTTTAAAAAATATTTCTGATGATGAAGCTAAATATTTTAAGCTTAAAGAATTAGTTCAAAATGGCGCAGTTGGCATTGAGGAATTTTTAACAATATTGAGGATTTATCAAAGAATTGACCTTCCAGAAAAACAAATATTTGAATTCTGCCAAGAAATTTATCCTCAAAATGAAGAGTTGCAATCGCAATTTATTCAAAAATGCATCGCCATTAAATTAATTAGTAAAAACCCTTCTAATTTAGCTGCGCTAGCAAAATTTTGCGATCAAATGTCTAATGCTGAGTTTGCTATTGCAATAATTAACAGAGCTAAAGACAAGTTGCTATTGAGGCCCAGAGAAATTTTTGATCTGGTTAAAGATAGGTCAAAATCTCAATATTCTCACATTTACTCTTTGCTGCAAAGCCACAATTTAAAAGAAAGCATTAGCGAAAGTAGCTTTACAGAATTGCAACAAAAGTTAGGTAATTTAGATTCATTTAACCTGGCAAATATCTTCTCCTATTTTGATTTAATTGGTGGTCATAAAAGATTTACAGAAATAATTAAGCCCGAAATTTCACAACAAATTAGGCAATCTTTTCAAGCGCCACAAAATAAGCCTTATCTTTCAGCACAAGAACATTCCAATCTTTGTGATTTGTTTGATATTCCAGAAATGCCCCGAATGATTGTTCTTTGTTCTCATTTGAATGAAGTTGAAGATAAATTGGCGAAAAATGAGCAATATTCTGAGGAAGAAATTACCGAATATCAAATTGCGTTTCCGAAAAGCTCTTATTTAAGTTTGGCAGAAAAATCATCAGTAAATGTGCAATTTCGCAAACTTTTAGCAAAAGCAGATAATTCGGAGAATGAAGTTTTGGGATGTTTACAAAAAATCTTACAAATTGACCTTGTTCAAGATGCCTCAATTAATATTGAACAAAGAAAGGTGCTTAAAAGCTTTTTCAATCATAATAAAGAACAATTAGCAGAGATTTTTGCTATTGAGGGCGGAGTTGATCGATTTAGAGCTTTGATTCCTTGCTTAAAAGATGGTTGCGCAAAAAACATTGCCGATCAATTTGCAACTGCTTACAGGGAATTTAAAATTGAAGATCCTGCTCAAAGATTTTTATATTTATTCTTTGTTGAAACTATTGGAAACCCAATATTAAACAGTTCTAACTCTGATGCTTTGGGAGGAAATCCTAAATCTACTAGCTTGCTTAATCATATTTTAATTAATCAAAATTTTTTATCTCCCGTTGGTTTATTTGAGGGAATAAAAAAACAATTAAGCAGTGATTCTGGAAATGTGATTGCTTGGGAAATTATTAAAAATGAGTCTGGAAATTTAAATTTTACCGATCATGAGATTGGAAACCACCTAAATTGGGAACCGAAAGAAATTACTAACCTCGCAACCTATTTACTCTTAAAGCCATTGGCACAAAAGAATAAGCAGATTAATTGGTTCAAAGATGTTAGGATTAACTTAAGGAAGTTTGATACTTTATTTAAGCCACATAACACTGTTATTAATGCTAATATTGCAGCCCCCGCACCATCAGAAACTGCGTTAGCGCAAAGATATTAATTATGCTATCTATCGAAGACAGAATCGTAAAATTAGAGAAACTTTTAAATAATTTGGACGCACTAATATGGAGGATAAACTCAATAGAATGGCTTAACGATGATGAAGAAAATCACTTCACTTTAGATGAAATTAGAAGATTAAACCAAGATGAAAATTTGGTTGAAATTGATGATTCAACCTTTTCCAAAGCACAGCCAAAAATTTATGCCTTAGTTCTTACTTGGTGGATTGACCAAGATCAGCATCCAATGAATTTTTCTGATTTCAAAGAATTAAACTCAGAACTATCAGGGACAAGCACCTTGTCAGTCGCAAATTACTGGTTAGCTAGAAATAAGGTGGAAATTGAATCTATTGTTAGCTTCGTTAACTTTATTACTAATGAAAAGGGCGCCCTGCTGGATGATTTAAATGAATCTTTCGGAAATTGGCTCAACAATAACGAACAGCAGAAACTGTCTTTAATTGCCAATATTGGACAAATAGATCAGGAATATCGTTACTATTTGGCAAAAGCATTTGTTGCCACGAATGAAACCAATTCTGGAACTCTTACCAACCTATTAGCTTTAATGCCTCAATGTCACGAACAATCACTAATGCAAAGCTGGGTAGAAAGTCCAAAAACTTTTTTACTGCATGATGATTTTGTGAACTGGAATAAGCGAACTCCTGAACATCTCAGAAAAGAAAATATTATTAGATGGTTAGCAAGAAATAATGAGGATGTTGGATTAGATCAATTTAACAGTTTAACTGCAAAATTTTCTCTTCAAAAAAGAACAGAAGCCGCCACTCATTGGCTTAGTGTTAATGATCTTCCAGAAAAAGAATTCATTACATTTCACAATTATTTAGATGGCGCAAATCAAGTGGCATTAGATAAGGTCACTTACCATTATTTAGTTACGAAAATAGATGTTCTTGAGCCTCAAAAATTATTTTTTGTAATAAAAAACCTTGAAACAGATGAGATAAAAGGGAAGAAAATATCACAATGGCTATTTTCCGAAGATAATATTCTTTCATTAGATCAGCTGCAGCAATTAATTGATATTTGCCTGCCAGAAGATGATCCGCAGCAAGCTATTGAGTCTTGGCTTGATAAAAATGACCTTGAATTAGAATCAATAACATCAATTCCAAACTCTAACTTTAGACAGCTGCTATTGGAAAAATATCTTGAGAATAATCAAAACCAAATTGAACTTGATGCTTTTCTTGAAAAAAGTCAAAACCCAGAAGATCTAGCATTATGGGCGCGAATTAATGATTTTGATATTAATCAATTTAACCAAATAATTACATTAATTGAAGATGGTGATGAGCAAAATTTAATTCTCAGTAAAATACTTACCGATGCGGGTTCTGATGTTAGTTTTGAACAATTAATAAAAATTCTAAAAGCATCGGACCCAACAAATTTAACGATAGAAAATATTGAATTTTGGCTCGATATTCATGATGACATAAATTTAGTTCAAATTGGTGAGTTGTTTTCAATTGACGATTCAGATGTAAGAATTTCTTTAATAAAGAAGACTCTAGAAAAATGGGTTATTAACAAGGAAGATTCTCTTGAAAATCTAGTAAATATTATTCAAAGCACAATCTTAGAAATTGATCCGGAAGGATATGAGTCAATTTGTGATATTCTGGGTATGGCGCAAATTAATCTGGGGCAGATATCGGAATTGTGTCAAAAAATATTTCCAGATTCAGAGGCCAAACAAGCTTTACTATTTGCGCAATACTTACAAAAAAATCAAGGTTCCATAGATTTTGAAAACAGCTTTGGGCCTATTAAGGAATTTTTACACATACTAAAATCCTCTTCTAACGAAATTACTGTTTTAGAATCGATTACACAAATTTTTTCAGACATTACAGAAAGAAATATTCTTGAAATTTATGCAAACAAACCCAGTAAATATCAACATTTAGAATCAATATTAGGAAATAGGACTTTAGGAGGGTCACTTACCCAAGAAGGCTTAGAAGAAATAGCGAAAATTTTTGAAGCGCATATTAACGATATTCAGCAATTTAAGGTAGTTGATCTACTTTCATACATTGACACAGCAAACCATAATCCATTTGATCGATCAATTTTTCTG
>JBLHVR010000076.1:0-7214 GCA_047628655.1 Lentimonas sp. | reverse complement strand
TCTTCAGAACAAGGCTTACCATTACTTTCTAAATAATTCAAGAAACCCTCTAATAAGGTCTTAGATTCCTCTCCTAAATAGTCATCGTCTCTAAATTTAACAAAACTTTCTTCCTCCATCAAGCCACCTTTTCGCATTAAATGATTTCTAAAATCATTTAATTTTTCTTTCTGTTCCAACGTTGTTGAAAATCCAGAAAAATCTTCAGACTTCTCTTTAGCGTCCGATAATATTGCGCTGGTGATTTTTTCTTTTTCTTCAGAAAAAATTAATTCATATTCTTCCTGAGAAACTAAAATATTTTCATCAACTCTTCCGTCAACATAGAAGCATTTAACACCCAATTCTCTTAAAGATTCAGAAAAATCTTTTATTAAAATATTTTCCTCAGGAAGACTTACCCAAGCAACTTGACCGTCATCAGGATAATTGCGCCCAATTTGATCAAAAGAACTACCTTCTTTAAAAATTTTTCCCAGAAAACCCAAAAGAGTCTTTAATGTGACGACACCATCTTTGTCGCTCAAATCTAATTCAAATTCCGCAGCAAAGCCAGCAATCTGAGGAATATCCTTAATTACTTTAACCGTTTTAATAATGTGCAGCATGGAATATAAAATATCAGCACCATCCTTTGCGTGCGCACCATCTCGACCAGCGGTAAAATTGTGACTTTCATCAGTAAAAATATCCCCAGAAATTGATTTATTCTTTTGAAAAACGTCAACGCCTTTCCAACTTCCCTCCATCACAACAAAAACTTGCTTCCCCTCTTCAGCACCAGTAACCAAGTCATCCTGATCATAATTTTCAAATAAACCATCGTGTTCTTCTTTCCTGTAAACAAAAACTATCTCACAATTTTCAAACATTTTTGGGGACTCTTTTTTCACAGAAAGTTCTACAAATTCATCAAGAGCAGATTCAAATTTCTCGTCTCTATCTGCGGAAACCTTGTCACTAATTTGCTTTTCTTTTTCTAATTTATGTTCCTGGTATTTTTCCTGAATATTTAAAAATACTTCCTCTATTTTACCCACCAACGCTTCTTCAGATTCGTATCTTTTTTTTACATCATTTTTTACTGAATCACTGACTTTAAAACAGAGTTTGGCCAACTCAATTATTTTTAAATTCAATTTTTTTAATGGCTCTACTTCTTTCAAAACATCAATATTTTTCCCAGACATTAATTTGGCCGCTTTTACAATAACATCCAACCTAGCGTTTTCTTCTGGATTTTCTCCCAATTCATCTATTTCTTTTGCAATAAGAAGCCTTGTTGCATGAATCAAAATAAAATCGTAAAAATTCTGAAATTTTTCTGCAATGTCTTGATCTTCACCACCAGCAAAATTCTTCATATTATTAAGAAAAGCAACAACTTCAATATCCAAACCTTGCGTGCTTATCAACTCTTGAGAAAGCCTCTTTTCTGGCAGAGCCCTTATCGCGTTGTTTCTAGTAATAGCAATATGATCAGGATTAGTCATAATTGGTTTTAAAATGGAATAATATTTAAAAAAATAGCGATTATTAATAGTTAATTAATTACTAAATAGAGTGCTCAATGGCCATCAATTTACAATATTCTAACTCAATAAACACCTTGCAAAAATCTTTCGACAAACTCACTTTCAAATGCAAAATTGACTTAATCACCCTTTAAATCTCTTTATTAACATGATCTAGCATACCAACTAATAAAATTTTACTTTCATCGGAAGTTAGGCTGGGGTGAGATTCACATTCAAATTGGTGATTTTTTTTGGCTTCGTCAATTTCTTTTTGAAAATTTTTACCTTTTAGGAAAATTCCTTGGCTGGAATCTTTTAAGAACGGCTTTACGAAATTGAATAATTCATTTAGTGGAGCAAAAGCTCTGGAGGCTAGAATATCGAATTTTAGGTCTTTAATTTCCTCAACTTTTCGTTGGTGAATTACGATATTATTTGGTGAAGTTTTTTTGGCTAAATTTAAAAACTCGCATTTGCGGTAAGATTTTTCAATTAAATGAACTTCTTTTACGCCTAAAATTGAAAGGACAATTCCCGGAAAGCCGGCGCCGGCGCCAAAATCTCCGATTACTGAATCTTTATTTTTAATGAATTTTAGCAATTGTGCGGAATCTAAAATGTGACGATTCCAAATATCGTCAATAGTCGATTTTCCGATTAAATTGAATTGTTGGTTAAATTTTAGTAGTAAATCGACGAATATTTGCAGGTTTTTAACCTCTTTTTCGCTAATTTGATGAAATTTTTTAATTTCACTAATTGCTTTTAATTGTTTCTCATCTATTTTCATGGGCCATTTTAGCGCGTTAATAATAATCAATACATAATCTAGCAATGAAAATCACAAAACAAGTAAAAAAGATCCTCTCTTACTATGAAAGCGACTGCCCGGGAACTAAAACCAATTTAGCTAGAATTTTAATGAATGGTAAATTAGGTGGAACTGGAAAAATGGTAATTTTGCCAGTTGATCAAGGTTTTGAACATGGTCCTGCTAGAAGTTTTGCGGTTAATCCTGAAGCTTACGATCCGCATTACCATTACCAACTTGCAATTGACGCTGGCTTGAACGCTTACGCCGCGCCACTTGGAATGATTGAAGCTGGAGCCGACACTTTTGCAGGTGCCATTCCAACAATTTTAAAAGTTAATTCTGCCAATTCACTATTTGACGGCGGAACTGCTCCATATCAAGCAACTACGGGCTGCGTTCAAGATGCAATTCGCCTTGGTTGCTCGGCAATTGGTTTTACAATTTATCCTGGGTCAGATGTTGCCTTTGAAATGATTGAAGAAATTAGAGAAATGGCGCAAGAAGCTAAATCTTTGGGTTTGGCGGTTGTGGTTTGGTCATATCCTCGTGGTGGAGACTTATCTAAAGCGGGTGAAACTGCGATTGATATTTGCGCTTACGCGGCTCATATTGCAGCTTTAATTGGTGCTCACATCATTAAAGTTAAGCCACCAACAGCGGCTTTAGAAAATTTAGACGCCATTAAGGTTTATGCTAAAGAAAAAATTAAAGTTAAAACTTTGGCGCAAAGAGTTGCTCATGTTACTCAAACTTGTTTCAACGGCAAAAGAATTGTAATTTTCTCTGGCGGAAGCACTAAAAGCGTAGAAAGTCTTTATGCTGAAAATAGAGAAATTTACAAAGGCGGAGCTCATGGCTCAATTATTGGCCGTAATGTTTTTCAACGTCCAAGAGCAGAAGCGCTAGAACTACTTTCTAATATCATCAAAATTTACCAAGGAAAATTTTAATAATTATTAATGGTTAATGGTAATAAAAAATTAATTAACCATTCACCATTAATCGTAAAACAGTGCTTTTCATCAAAAACCTCTCAATTAAGCATTCTAAAAATCACATCGTTAGAAACATCTCCTTTTGTTTAAAGGAAGGAGAAATTAAGGCGATTGTTGGCGGTTCTGGAGCTGGTAAATCGGTTACGGCGATGGCAATTTCTGGTCTTTTGCCGAAAGGCTTTAAAATTGATGGGGAAATTTCATTTGCAGGAAAAAATCTGAATCAAATTAGTGAGAAGGAATTTTGCCAAATTCGAGGATCTGAAATTGGGGTTATTTTTCAAGATCCACTAACTTCTCTTAATCCACTCCATAAAATTGGCAAACAAATTGCCGAGGCAATTACCATTCACAACCCATCTTACACCAAAAAACAAATTCGTAATCGCGTTTTGGAATTAGTCAAAATGGTTGATTTACTAGATTTTGAAGATCGATTGACAAGATATCCACATCAAATTTCTGGCGGGCAAAAACAAAGAATAATGATTGCCATTGCGCTGGCCAATAATCCTAAAATTTTAATTGCCGACGAACCCACAACCGCTTTAGATAAAGCAACCGAGGTTGAAATTACTAAATTACTCAAAAAATTAAATCTGGAATTAGGAATTAGTGTTTTATTTATTACTCACGATTTAAATGTGGCGAAAAATTTGGCTAAAGAAATTTTAGTGATGAATAAAGGTGAAATTGTGGAAGAGGGGAATATTGAAGAAATATTCAATAATCCACAGCATTATTATACCAAGCTTTTAATTTTATCTTTTAAAAAAATTAAAAAAACCAGCAACCTGCAAGATTTAGCTAAAATTCTGGAAGTTAAAAATTTGAGTGTGAAATTTGCCACCAAAAACAGTTTTTTTGGCTTTAAGCAGAAATATTTTTATGCTAATAAAAATATTTCTTTTGATTTAAATAAAGGAAAAACTCTGGGAATCATTGGTCAAAGCGGCTGTGGAAAATCGACTTTAGCATTAGCAATTTGTGGCTTAATTAAAAGTGAAGGTGAAATTATATTTAAGAAAGAAGTGGCAATTCACAAGAACTTAAGAAAAAATATTCAGATAATTTTTCAAGACCCAACCTCTAGTTTGAACCCAAAAATTAACATTGGAAACATTGTTAAAGAAGGTTTGATCGTTCACAAAATTGGCAGTAAAGAGGTTCAAGAAAAAATGGTTGATGAAATTTTGCAGGAAGTTGGACTTAACTCACAAATGAAAAATCTTTATCCCCATCAATTAAGCGGCGGACAAAAACAGCGAGTTGCCATTGCTCGGTCATTAATTTTAAAACCTGAAATTTTAATTCTTGATGAACCAACTTCAGCGTTAGATTTAATTACTCAAAATGAGGTTTTAAGCTTGCTAGAAAATTTACAAAAAACCCACCAAATGTCTTATTTGTTAATTTCTCACGATTTGGGAGTTATTAATAGAATGTCGGATAAAATTGCGGAAATTGAAAATGGAATGATTAAATAATTCCAAACATTTCAACATGCCTAAAAATATCTAATTCATGTGGAGTTTCTTTAGGTGAAATTTTATCTTCGTTAGAAAATAGCTAAAGATCCCTTTAGAATAAAACTTCATCTTCTATTGCGGAAATAATTTTCTCCACCTCACCTACCTCATATTCCTTAAATTTCGGATCTCCCCAAACTGGTTTTGGAAAAGTGACATCATTTTTGAATCTGGCAATTATGTGAATGTGAAGTTGGGGAACTACATTCCCAAGGGCGGCAATGTTTAATTTGTGGGGCTTAAAAATTTTTTTAACAGCCCTGCTCATAAAATCAATTTCTTTGGTTAGTAAAATTTGTTGTTCTAAATTTAAATCCATTATTTCGGTTAAATTTTCTTTTTTAGGAACCAACACAAACCAAGGGTAAAGGGCATTTTTAATTAATAAAATTCTGCATAATTTTAAATCTTTGACCAAAAAAGTGTCTTTTTCTAATTGAGGATGAAGTTTAAACATATTGGTTGTTGAATTTGTTGACCATTTAACTAAATTCTCATTCTTCTTAAAAACTTCCAAACAAACAAGTGCTAAAAGAAATTTCCATCCACAACATTGTTTTAATTGACCAACTTAAAATTGATTTTTTAAGCGAAGAAAATGTTGGAAAATTTTGCGTTTTAACCGGAGAAACTGGCTCTGGAAAATCAATTCTTCTAGACGCTCTAGGACTTGCAATTGGATACCGCTCTTCTAATAGATTACTTAGAAAAGGCTGCGAAAAAGGAAAAGTTGTGGCGCAATTTAATATTGAAAATAATGCATTTTGCCAAGAAGTTTTGGCAATAAACGACCTTGAAAATGAAGAAAATCCAAATTCCCTAATTTTAAGAAGAGTTTTGCTGGAAGGTTCAAGCAAGGCTTTTGTTAACGATGTTCCTGTTGGGGTGAATTTGCTGCATAAAATTGGCGCATCTTTAATTGAAATTCATGGTCAAAATGAACAAAGCAACCTTCTAGATCGTAGCTTCCATCGCATTGTTCTTGATTCTTATACCAACCAAAATGAGATTCTTTTACAAGTTAAGGGGCTTTTTGAGGAGTTGGAAAAGGTTAAAAAAGAACTGCAAAAATTAAATGATGAAAAAGAAAAAAATGAGCGGGAAAAAGATTATTTGCAGCATATTATTAAAGAATTAGAAACGGCTAATGTTGAAGTTGGAGAAGAGGAAATTTGGGTTAATAAGCGTAATAAAATTTTAAATAGTGAAAAAATTAGTGCAATAATTAATGAAGTTTCAAGCGATGTTAGTGAAGTGGATAGTAAGGTTTTTAGAGCTTCTAAAGCTTTAATTCGCAATCAAAATTTGGGTAATTTTTTAAAGGATGAGGAAAATAAATTAGAAAAACTAATTGCCATTTTTGACCAAATTTCAATTCAGAACGAAGAAGCAAAATCACTAATTAATGAAATTGGCGATGAAATTGGAACTGGTGAAGATGATTTAGATGAAATTGAAGAAAGGCTGTTTTTAATTCGCTCTTTGGGTCGAAAATTTAACTGCGGAATTGATGAATTGCCAGAATTTTTGCAGAAAGCTGAAGAAAAACTGCAAATAGTTGAAAATTTCACCATTTTAGCGGGAGATTTGGAGGTGGAAAAAACCCAACTAGAAGAAAAATACTTTACCAAAGCCCAAAAATTAAGAAAATATCGCATTGCAGCGGGGGAAAGATTAACCCAAAAAGTTGAAAATGAGCTGAAATTCTTAAAAATGTCGGCGGTAAGATTTGCGGTTCAAATTAACCAACTTAGCCCTGAAAATTACAATCAAAATGGTATTGATGAAATTAAATTTGCTGCCGCAACCAATGCCAGCAGTAATTTAGACGATATTTCAAAAATTGCCTCGGGAGGTGAACTTTCGCGCTTTATGTTGGCTTTGAAAGTTGCGCTTTTGGAAGTTAAATCTCCACCAATTTTAATTTTTGATGAGATTGATTCTGGAATTGGCGGTGCGGTTGCTAACGCCGTTGGCGATCGCTTGAAATTACTTTCTAAAAATTCTCAAATTTTAGTGGTCACGCATCACCCGCAAATTGCCGCCAAATCTGATTTTCATTTGAGAGTTGAGAAAAATACGGTGGAAAATGTTACAAAAACGAAAATTGAAATTTTGGGTTTAGATGAAAAAAAGAGAGAAGTTGCCAGAATGCTTTCTGGAGAAGAGATTAGTGATGAAGCTTTAGCGGCAGCAGAAAAGTTGATGTTCAGCTAATTTTGCTGGACTTAAGTGTTTTTTTGCAATTCACAATGTCATCACGAAAAAAAATTGTAGAGAAAAATAAATCAAACTTAAAAAACTAAAATGGACTTTGAACTACTAGAAAATCTGTCACCAAATACTAAAATTGCTGGCG
>JBLHVR010000075.1:0-7248 GCA_047628655.1 Lentimonas sp. | reverse complement strand
AGCATCTTGAGCAAGGTAAATACTGCTTTAAGATTGATAATGACTGTAATAAATATGAATTGAAAGCCTTATTGAAAGAGATTTTTTCTGTTGATGCTGTTAAAATTAATATCAGCAATGTAGAAGGAAAGCCTAAAAGATTTAAAGGTGTAATAGGCAGTAGGTCTTCTTATAAAAAAGCTATAGTGACAGTTAAAAAAGGTCAATCAATCAATTTTGAGGGTTTAAATTAGAAAAATATGGCAATTAAGAATTATAAAGCAATTACCCCAGCTTTAAGACAATTAAAATTAGTTGATAAAAGTGGTTTGTGGAAGTCTTCTCCTTTGAAGATGTTGACTACTATTTCATCTAGTAAAGCAGGAAGAAATAATCAAGGGCACATCACTGTAAGACATAAGTCTGGTGGTCACAAAAAATCCTACAGAATTATTGATTTCAAAAGAAATAAATTTGATGTAGAAGCTATCGTTGAAAGAATTGAATACGATCCAAATAGAACGGCTTTTATCGCTCTACTTAAGTACTCTGATGGAATTTATTCTTACATAATTGCTCCTCATAAATTGGTAGTTGGAGATAAAATACGCTCTTCACAAAGCGCTCTTGATATAAAAGTTGGCAACGCAATGCCTCTTTCTCAAATTCCTATTGGTTCAATTATTCATAATATTGAATTAAAGCCGGGTCGTGGAGCTGCAGTTTCAAGATCTGCCGGAACTTATGCCCAGCTAGTTGGTAAAGATGGGGGGTACGCTTTAATTAAAATGCAGTCTGGAGAAATTAGATTGTTTTTACTTGATTGCTTGGCTACAATTGGTTCAGTTTCTAATTTAGATAATAAGAATGTCTCAATTGGTAAGGCAGGAAGATCTCGGTGGTTGGGAATTAGGCCAACAGTTAGAGGTGTAGCTATGAACCCTGTCGATCACCCTCATGGTGGTGGTGAAGGTAGAACATCCGGTGGACGTCATCCAGTTTCCCCTACTGGTAAATCAGCCAAAGGAAAGAGAACTAGATCGAAAAAGAAATCCAGCCGCTTAATTGTTAAAAGCCGCCATAAAAAATAATAAATAAAAATTATGCCTAGATCATCTTGGAAATTACCATTTGTTGATGGTTTTTTACTAAAAAAAGTTAAAGAATATAATGTTTCTTCAAAGAAGCAGATAATTAGAATTTGGTCAAGAAGATCAACGATCCTTCCACAATTTGTTGGAATTAACTTCGCTGTCCATAATGGTAGAAAGTTTATTCCAGTTTTAGTTAGTGAAGGAATGGTTGGCCATAAGTTTGGTGAGTTTGCTCCAACCAGAACTTTCTATGGTCACGGCGGAAATAAAACTGTTAAAAAATCTTAATAAATATGTCTGAAGTTAAAGTTAAAACACAGGTTAATAATAGTAAAGAATTAGCTGAAGAGAAAGTTTCAGTAGCTTATTTGAATGCTATTAAATCTAGCCAATTAAAAATTATTAAATTGACTAGAAACTTAATAGGTCTTCCAGTGGAAGAAGTTCTTGTAAAATTGAAGTTTTGTAATCTGAAGGTAGCTGCCCCAGTTAGGGAATTGGTTTACTCCGCGATGTCAAATGCTGAAAATAACCACAACATGGACGTTGATAATTTGTTTATCAAAAGAATTGATGTGGGTAAATCGTTTGTTCTAAAGAGGTTTAGAGCTCGAGCTAGAGGTAGATCTAGCCAAATATTAAAGCGTTTTAGTAATATTAGAGTAGTCTTAGTT
Source organism: Lentimonas sp. (assembly GCA_047628655.1). Taxonomy (GTDB): domain Bacteria; phylum Pseudomonadota; class Alphaproteobacteria; order Rickettsiales; family UBA1997; genus JAJTCH01. Next base: position 5,501 of record JBLHVR010000075.1, on the reverse strand, counting down.
GAAAAACAAAATTAATTAATGAGGTAAAAGTGGGTCAAAAAGTTAATCCAGTCGGTTTTAGAATTTTAAATAAAAGAAATTGGGAGTCTGTCTGGTTTGATAAGAAGTCTTATGCTGAGAAATTGGTAAACGATGTTCAAATCAGAAATTTCATCAAAAGTAAATATTCTCATTGCGGAATTTCCAATGTGATAATTGAAAGACCTTCTGATAAAATTAATTTAATTATAAAAACTTCTAAGCCAGGTGTTTTAATTGGTAAGAAGGGGTCGGATATTGAAAAAATTAACCGTTCTGTTGAAAAAATTGCGGGGAAAAAAGTTGATGTAAAAATCATTGAGGTCGACAAACCTGACACAAATGCTTCTTTAATTGCCCAAGGCATTGCTAAGCAATTGGAAAATAGAGCTGCATTTAAGAAGGTTATGAAAAAATCTATGCAATCAGCTTTAAAATTTGGGGCTTTGGGAATCAAAGTTTCTTGTTCAGGAAGATTAGGCGGTGCCGAAATCGCGAGAACTGAATGGTATAAAGAAGGATCAGTACCTCTTCATACATTAAGATGTGATATAGATTATGCTATTGCTAACGCCCATACAACTTATGGCGTAATTGGTGTAAAAGTCTGGGTTCATAAAGGTTTTGTCGATAAAAAATAATTTTTTACACTATAATTAAATATAGATAATGTTAGTACCAAGTAAAACAAAATATAGAAAAGCTCAGAAAGGTGGCAAAAGGCTACTTGGAAATGCCAGATCTGGATTTCAATTATCTTACGGGTCTTTTGGTTTGAAGGCTTTGGAGCCAGCTAAGTTGACTTCTAGACAGATTGAATCAGCTCGTAAAGTTATTAGTCGTTATATGAAGAGGGCAGGAAGAATGTGGATTTCAGTATTTCCTCATACTCCAGTTACTAAAAAGCCAGCTGAAGTGAGAATGGGAAGTGGAAAAGGTAATGTTGAATATTATGTTGCTAAAATAAAACCTGGCAGGATAATATTCGAAATTGATGGGGTTGAAGATGATGCTTCTATTATAGCTTTATCAAAAGCTTCTGCTAAGCTACCTTTTAAAACCAAAGTTATTAATTTGATTTAAGATATGACAGTAGTTCAAGATAAGCAATCTATATTGCAAGACGTATTATTGATGAAAAAGGATCTTCTAAACCTAAGAATAAAGAAATCTTCTGGTGATTCCGATTCAGTAAAAAAAATAAAAGTTATTAAAAAAAAGATAGCAAGATTATTCACAAAGCTTAATGCACAGAATTAGTTATGAAGGTAAAAATTTTGAATATTATTGACGACAAAACTTTTAAAGCAGAGTCAACATTGTATAGACCACATAAAAAGTATGGAAAATACCTTGCTTTTCATAAAAAATACTTAGTTCATTACGAGGGTGATGTAAAAATTCAAGTTGGTGAGGAAGTGAGCATTTCACAAACTAAACCGATTTCCAAGAGAAAAAGGTGGATATTAACTGCTAAATAATAGGTTTTAAATGATTCAGATGCAAACAAACCTAGTGGTTGCCGATAATTCAGGTGCAAAAACTGCTAGATGTATTAAAGTTTTAGGGGGAAGTAAGCACATGATTACTTCTGTTGGTGATGTTATTGTTGTTTCAATAACAAGCACTTTACCCGGCTCAAAAGTAAAAAAAGGTCAAGTAGCAAAGGGTGTTATCGTTAGGACAAGAAGCAAAACTGTCAGATCTGATGGCAGCTTTATTGTCTTTGGAGATAATGCTATTGTTTTGGTTGATAAAGACGGAGAGCCTATTGCAACTCGTGTTTTTGGTCCAGTCTCGAGAGAGGTTAGACAAAAGGGTTATTTAAAGATTGTTTCACTTGCTTCAGAGGTATTATAAAATTATGGCAAATAAATTTAAAAAGAACGATAACGTTATTGTTATATCCGGCTCTGATAAGGGCAAGATTGGTAAAATATTATCAATTGATGGAAATCGAGTTATTGTTGAAGGTGCTAACTTAGTAACTTTTCATAAAAAACCGACTTCTAACCAGGCGGGAGAAATTATTAAAAAAGAAAGAGCTACTCACATCTCTAATATATCACATATTGAAGATGGTAAAGCAACAAAAGTTACCTTTGAAATATCTCAGGGTGATGGAAAAGATTTTACTAGAAAAAAAAGAATTTCTGTGAAAACTAAAAAAAGAATTGATTAAAATACAGTTTGAAAATTTTAAAAAACGATGTCTTATACAAGAGAATTATATAAAAAGTCTATTACTGATTTAAAAAAGCAATTTTCATATAAAAATAATATGGAAATACCTAAGCTAACCAAAGTCAGTCTTAATGTTGGCATAAAAGCCATTGATAGTGATAATAAATTTTTATCATACATTTCCAGTCAGGTTTCCGCCATCGCTGGCCAAAAGACTGTTTTGACAAAATCTAGTAAATCTATCGCTGGATTTAAGTTAAGAGAGAATGTCCCTATTGGTTGTATGGTAACCTTACGAGGTAAAAAAATGTATGAATTCTTTGATAGATTAATATATATAGCTCTCCCTAGGATTAGAGATTTTAGAGGCCTGCCTTCTAAAGGCTTTAACCAGAGTTGTCACTATAGCTTCGGTCTTAAGGAGCATAATGTATTTTTAGAAGTTGATCTGGATAATATTTTTAAAGTTTTTGGAATGAATATAACTATTGCAACTAGCGCAAAAACCAAAGAAGAATCTGCCTACTTGTTAAAAAAACTTAATCTTCCTATTAAATAATACTATGGCTAAAAAAAGTTCAATTGAGACTAATCAAAAAAGAAAAGATTTGTCTACCAAGTTTAAAAATAAAAGAGCCAAATTGCGCAAAATTGCCAATAATGTTGATGCTAATTTTGAGGAAAGATTGCAAGCTCAAACAAAATTATCAGAGCTGCCTAGAAATAGCGCTGAAGTCAGGTATAGAAATAGATGCAGCTTGACCGGAAGGCCAAGAGGTGTTTATAGAAAATTTTCTTTATCTAGGATAGCCATAAGAGATTTAGCTTCTTGGGGTCAAATTCCTGGTTTAATCAAATCAAGTTGGTAATAAATAAACGATGTCAGTTAATCACTCAGTTTCAGATCTAGCAACTATAATACGTAACGGCTATATGGTCGGTCGCAAAGTTGTAAAATCTCCCGTTTCTTCTTTAAGAGAAAATGTTTTAAAAATCTTAAAAGAAGAGGGTTATATTTTAAACTATAGTAAAATTATAGAGGGTAAATTTCATAAATTTGATATTCATCTTAAGTATCATCTTTCTAGCCCTGTTGTTAGTGAGATTTCAGTTGTCTCTACTCCTGGTAGAAGAATGTACTGTTGTGTCGACGACATACCTGTTGTTAAAAATGGCTTGGGTATGGTTATAATGTCCACTTCTAAAGGGGTTGTTCCTGATTATGTCGCTAGAGATTCAAAAGTTGGCGGCGAAATTTTGTTGAAAATATTTTAATTTAATAGATTTAATTTTTTAAAGATATGTCGAGAGTTGGAAAATTGCCTATAAAGTTACCGGAAAATATCAAAGCCGAAATCGGTGGAGATAATATCAAAATTAGCAATGGTAAAGTTGAAAAAACCTATACTGTCATGCCGTCTGTTGAAATTAATTTTCTTGATGGTGTTATCCAGTTATCAGCAAAAAAAGGCTTTAGCAAGGCTTCAATGAATGTTGGTATGGATAGAAGTAATATTAACAATATCGTTGAAGGATTGAAAAAGCCTTTTAAAATTATTCTAGAGATAAATGGTGTTGGTTACAAAGCTGTGGTTGATAAATCTGGAATAGTTTTGACTTTGGGATATAGTCACGATATATACTATCTCCTACCAAAGAATGTGTCTGCAATTTTTGAAAAACCTAATTTAATTACTTTAACTAGTGATGATAAGGTTTTGGTTGGTCAAGTAGCTTCGGAGATTATCTCTTTCAGAAAGCCCGAACCTTATAAAGGAAAAGGCGTTAAAATTGCTGGAAGCGTAATCGTTCGTAAAGAAGGTAAGAAAAAATAACATTTAAAATTTTATTGATTATGTCAACGGCCAATAGTGGATTTAAAAAAAGACAATTAAGAGTTAGAAATAACATTAAAAGTAAGAATAAAAGTCTAAGATCAAAAATATCAGTATTCAGATCAAATAAGAATATTTATGCGCAATTAATTGATATAGAAGGAAGGGTTTTATATTCTTATTCTTCAATGGTGGCTGATGTAAAAGAAATTAAGGGAATGAAAGGTGTGGAAATTGCAACTTTTATAGGTGAAAAATTCGCAAAAATTTGTGTTGAAGGGGGCGTTAAAGAGGTTGTGTTTGACAAAGGTAGTTATTTATACAGTGGTCGAGTAAAAGCTGTTGCTGAAGCTTGCCGTAAAGCCGGTCTTCAATTTTAAGTAATTTAAATCAAAAAAACGTTAAAGATGTCAAAGCCTAATAAGAATCAAACAGAATTGGTAGAAAAGTTAATTTCGGTTAACAAAGTATCTAAAACTGTAAAAGGGGGTAAAAATTTCTCTTTTGCTGTTTTGGTTATTGTTGGTGATAAAAATGGAAAAGTAGGCTTTGGTAAAGGTAATGCAAAGGAAGTTACTGACGCTAAAAACAAAGCTTTTGAAGCGGCTAAAAAATCTTTAATTAAGGTACACCTAAAAGAAGGAAGGACAATTCATCACGATGTTCAAGGAAGATTTTGTGCGGCAAAAGTCAATTTAAGAACAGCTCCCCCAGGTACGGGAGTCATTGCTGGGGGAGCTATGCGTGCAATATTTGAGTGTGCGGGTATAAATGATATAGTTTCTAAATCTTTGGGAACTTCAAATCCATATAATATGGTTTGGGCTACTTTCCAAGCCTTAGAAAGACTATCTTCTCCTAGGCTTATTGCTGATCGGAGATCAAAAGATGTTTCTGAGATTGTAAAAAGAAGAAATGCAGTTTCAAAAACAAATAACAACAATAATAGTGAGGCTTAATGTCATTTGATAATTTATTGAATAAAAAAATTTTACTAACTCAAATTAGGAGTAGTAATAAGTTGGTTCAAAAACAAAAATCTACTTTATCTGGTTTGGGTTTAAATGGAATCAGCTCTAATAGAGAGTTATTAGCTTCTAAGGAAATCTTAGGAATGGTTAAAAAAGTTTCTCACCTAATCAAAGTTTCTGCTTTGTAATTTATAAGTTTATTATGACTATTACCTTAAATAACATCGTTAAAATTAAAACCAATAATCGTAAAAGAGTCGGTCGTGGAATCGGTTCTGGACAAGGAAAAACTTCTGGTCATGGTGTTAAGGGTCAAAAAGCGAGATCCGGCGTGGCAATCAAAGGTTTTGAAGGTGGTCAAACCCCGATCTACATGAGGCTTCCAAAAAAAGGCTTTAATAGTCGTCGTGCTGAAGCTTATGAGGTGGTTAATATAAAAGATGCGCAAATATTCATCGAGAGAGAGAAAATAGACTCTTCAGTTGTTATTACT
>JBLHVR010000074.1:0-7378 GCA_047628655.1 Lentimonas sp. | reverse complement strand
TCAGACACTTCCGCTGTGGCTGTGTCTGCTGCAGTTAAAGCTGATAGCTGCGATATTTACACCGATGTAAATGGTGTTTACACCACCGACCCTAGAATTACCGACAAAGCTAGAAAATTAAATAAAATTTCTTTCGAAGAAATGCTTGAAATGGCATATTCTGGCTCTAAAGTATTGCAAACCAGATCAGTCGCCATGGCTATGGCTCACAATGTTCGAGTTCGAGTTTTATCAACCTTTTTGGACAATCCATCAGGAACAACCTTAGTAAATAATCAAGAAATTATGGAAAGACGAGTAATAACTGGCATTAGCTACAGCAAAAATGATGTTCGAATAACATTAGTTGGAATGCCTGATCATGCAGGATTATCTTCAGCAATTTTCGGATCTTTAGCAGAAAATGAAGTCAATATTGATATGATCGTTCAAAATGTCAGCGCTGATGGTAAATCAGTTGATATAACTTTCACTGTTCCAAAAGAAGAATTTGAAAGAGGAAAAGTGGCAATTGAATCAGTAGAAGATCAAGTTCAATATAAAGAAATGAAAATTGATGAAAAAATTGCTAAAATTTCAGTAATTGGCGTTGGAATGGTTAGCCAATCTGGCGTTGCTCACACTATGTTCAAAACATTAGCTGCACAAGGAATTAATATTTCCCTAATTTCAACTTCTGAAATTAAAATTTCCGTCTTAATTGCTAAGGATTATGGAGAGCTAGCAGTTAGAATTTTGCATGACGCTTATGAGCTAGATAAAGCTCCGGATAATAACAAATAGTTTCTTGACAAAGCTCTTAGTTAAATTCAAAATCCACCACCGAATCAATTCCATTATTTTTTTAACAAAAATAGGCCAAAATTTATGAAAAATTTTATACTTATACTCGTTCTTTCTTTGACAATATCGGCTTGTAGTAGCAAACAAAATCAGCATGAAACTGACGCAACTCAAGACAGCTCATTCATTGAAGACGAATTTCCAGCTCTTGAATCTGAAGAATTCGATATAGTAGATAGCGAAATTGCAGCTGAAGAAATTAACCAAGAAATTCAAGAAGAGATTCAGGAAGCGGTTGAAGAAGTTGAAGTTGAAGATAGAATTTTCTTTGAAGAAAATTCGTCATCTTTAACTTCTAAAGCTCAAACAATTCTTGATAATCAATCTGCCTGGCTTAAAAGTGACCCATCAATTAAAATCATTATCGAAGGACATTGCGATGAAAGAGGGACAAGAGAATATAACATTGCACTTGGAGAAAAAAGAGCCAACTCCACCAAAGAATATCTAGTCGCTAATGGTGTGGAATCTTTCAGAATTAAAACCATCAGCTATGGAAAAGAAAGACCAGCTTTAGTTGGAAGTTCAGAAGCGGTCTGGAATAAAAATCGTCGTTCTGTAACCGTTATTGAAGAATAAGTGAATATCAATTATTAGTGATTTTTTAGGGCTTTAATTCTCATATAAAATATGAAAGTTAAAGCCCTTTTTTTGAGTCTAATATTAATTAACAATTAATAACTAAAGAAATTGCCTAAGAGAAAAGACATAAAATCAATCCTAATAATCGGAGCCGGACCAATTGTTATTGGACAAGCTTGCGAATTTGACTATTCAGGAACTCAGGCTTGCAAAGCATTAAGAGAGGAAGGTTATCGCGTCATTCTGATCAATTCTAATCCAGCAACAATAATGACCGATCCAGATATTGCGGATCGAACTTACATTGAGCCAATTAACGCTGATTTTGTTGAAAAAATAATCCAAAAAGAAAAGCCTGACGCCATTCTACCAACAGTTGGTGGTCAAACCGCTTTAAATTGCGCTATTGATTTAGCTAAAGCCGGAATTTTGGAAAAATACAATGTTGAATTAATTGGCGCCAACATTGATGCAATTAATATGGCTGAAGATCGTTCTTTATTTCAAGATGCAATGGACAGAATTGGTCTAGAAACCCCTAGAAATGCAATTGTCAAAACTTTTGAAGATGGAATGTTGGCCTTAGAAAGCATCGGACTTCCGGCTATAATTCGCCCAAGCTTTACTATGGGAGGCGCAGGAGGAGGAGTTGCCTACACTAAAGAACAATATGAACAAATTGTTGAATCTGGCCTTGCAGCTTCTCCAACTACTGAAATTTTAATTGATGAATCAATTATTGGCTGGAAAGAATATGAGATGGAAGTGGTTCGCGACAAGGCAGATAATGTCATTATAATTTGTTCAATTGAAAATGTTGACCCAATGGGAGTTCATACTGGAGATTCCATAACTGTTGCTCCAGCACTAACTCTAACTGATAAAGAATATCAAAGAATGCGAGATGCTTCAATTGCAGTTCTGCGTGAAATTGGCGTTGAAACCGGTGGCTCCAATGTGCAATTTGCGGTTAATCCCGAAGATGGAAAACTAGTTGTAATTGAAATGAACCCTAGAGTCTCAAGATCTTCAGCTCTTGCCTCTAAAGCAACCGGATTTCCAATTGCCAAAGTTGCAGCTAAACTTGCGGTTGGATTTACTCTAGATGAAATTAAGAACGACATTACCGGAGGAAAAACTCCCGCCTCTTTTGAGCCGACAATTGACTATGTCGTAACCAAAATTCCTAAATTTACTTTTGAAAAGTTCAAAGGAGCGGAAAGTGTTTTAAGCAGTTCAATGAAATCAGTTGGTGAAGTCATGGCAATTGGAAGATGTTTTCAAGAAAGCTTGCAAAAAGCCCTAAGATCAATGGAGTCAGGACTTTCAGGATTAGACGACATAAAAATTAATTGTGAAGATCCAAAAGAGCGTAAAAAGTTAATCAAAGCCAGATTGAAAATTGCTGAGCCAAATAGAATTCTACTCATAGCTCAAGCTTTTAGAGAAGGAATCTCTTTTGAGGAAATAAAAGAAAATTCCGGTTTTGAACCTTGGTTCTTGGACCAAATCTTAGAATTAGTTACAATTGAAGAAAATCTTAAAAAGAGCGGCTTGCCAGATAACCAATTCGACCTTTTATCCCTAAAAAGACAAGGCTTTTCAGACAAAAGAATCTCAAAATTAACTGGAGTAAGTGAAGCGGAAGTGCGTAATTTGCGTGATAAGTTAAAAGTAAAACCAGTGTATAAAAGAGTTGATTCTTGCGCTGGAGAATTCGATTCAAATACCTCATATATGTATTCTTGTTATGAGGATGTTACTGAATTAAATTAATCTATTTAGCAGTTAAAATTAAATCCAGATACTTTTTGGATAATTTTCTTTTAACTGCCTTAAATAAGATATTGCCTCTCTTTCTAGTCCTAACTTTCTGTGAATTTCAAATAATCTAAAATAAGCTTCCTCAGCCTGTTTTGTTTTGGAGTAATTGTAAGTTACATTTTGGAAATTTTTAATTGCTCCAATGTAATTCCTGCTTTTTATTTGAAACCTTCCTACCGACATTTTAGCTCCAGCTATATGTTCATCGACTAAAACCAATTTTTTCCTAGAATCATCCACATATTTACTGCTAGGGAATCTGGCAATTAATTCACGAAAGGCAAAAGATGCAGACTTGGCATGATCTTGTGATCTGTCAATTTCATTAAGCTGATTGTAGTAAGCAGTTGATTTTAAATAATGCATGTAAGGAGCTCCAGAATCGGCAGGGTTATTTAAAAGAAAATCTTCTACCGTTGTAATTACCTCATCCAGTTCTCCTTCCTGATAATATGAGTAAGCAGCCATGGTTTTGGCTTTAGCTCCCCATTTTGAAAGAGGATATTCATCACTAATTTGCTTAAAATCTTCAGCGGCAGAAAGATAATCTCTATCTTCCACTTTCTCAAAAGCTTTTTGATAATTGCTCGATAAAGTTGGCTTATCTTTTTCTTTTTTTGCACAAGAATAGGAAAAAGTTAGGAGTAAAATTAGTGTAATTTTTGTGATTAATTTCATATTTATTTTATTTGCGGATTGTAATACTTAATTTGTGAGCGTCAAAACCTTCACTAGCTGCCAGAGTTGCAGCATCTTCTTGTAGATACTTAAAACCTTGTTTAGAACAACTAATAACCGACATTCTCTTTAAAAAATCAAAAACTGAAAGGCCACTTGAAAAGCGCGCCGTTCCTTCGGTTGGAAGTGTGTGGCTTGGACCAGCAATATAATCTCCAATTGCTTCTGGAGAATATTTTCCCAAGAAAACTGCACCAGCATTCTTAATTTTATTTAATATTTTTTCAGGATTATTGGTGATTATTTCTAGATGTTCAGGAGCGATTTTATTGGCAATTTCACTTCCTTCTTTTTCTAAATCATCAACCACAATTAAGGCAGATTTTTTTATACTCTCTTCAATTATACTAATTCTAGTTAAATTTTTAGAAAGATTATTTAAGGATTCCTCAACTGAATTTGCGAAATCAACACAATTACAAATCAATATTGCCTTAGAATCAACCCCATGTTCTAGCTGAGAAAGCAAATCAGCTGCTATCCAATCTGGATTATTTGCTCGGTCGGCAATAACTAAAATATCAGTTGGGCCAGCAATCATATCAATTCCAACTTCACCGAATAATTGTTTTTTTGCCAGCGCCACATAATTGTTTCCAGGTCCAACAATTTTATCAACCTTGTTAATTGATTTAGTTCCCATTGCCAGAGCAGCAATTGCAGAGGCCCCGCCAACTTTATAAATAGTTTTAATTCCACAAATTTTAGCAGCAACCAAAACTGCATCATCAATTTTTCCTTGAAAGGAAGGTGTGGTCATTATAATTTCTTTGCAGCCCGCAACAATTGCAACTGCAGCATTCATAATAACAGAGCTTGGATAGCTGGCAGTTCCTCCTGGAACATAAATCGCTACTTTCTCAATTGGTTTCCAGATATTTCCTAATTGATTTTGATTGGAATCAAAAAAGAATAAATCTTTTGGTAATTGTTTTTTATGATAATTAATAACTCTGCGAAAAGCTGTTCTTAAGGCTTTTATGGTTTTTTTATCTAAGTTATTTTCTGCCTGATCAATCTCTTCTTCCGAAACCAATAAATCATCAGATGATTTGAAGTTAGATTTGTCGAATTTATTGCAAAGCTTAATTATTTCTTCATCGCCATTATTTCTAACATCGTTGATGATTTTTTTGACATCATTTTCTGCTAAATGGTTAGTTTGACTGTTATCTTTAATTAGATTTTCAAGATTAGCGGCAAAATCTTTTTCCTGATTAGAGAGAATTTTAATTTTCATTTTTGAAGGAATGTTTCAAGGAGTATTTCAAGCCAATAAGGCGTTTCATGATAGAGATTGTAATTTTATTTAAAAAGACTATTTTACTGTTTTTTAAATTTCCCCCTTTTCTAAAAATTTCTAAGAAATGAATAATCAAAACATCTTCGAGTCCCTTAAAACTCTAGTTTCCTGTCCTGATCTTGGTTCCAAAAGATGGGTTTATGAACAATATGACAGCCAAGTTATGGGCGACACCATCGCAATTGGTGGCGACGCTGCTGTTGTTAGAGTTCATGGAACCAATAAAGCCTTAGCCATTACTTCCGATTGCACCCCAAGATATGTTGAGGCGGATGCTTTTGAAGGAGCCAAACAAGCAGTTGCAGAAACTTATCGTAATATTTGCGCAGTTGGCGGAAAGCCTATGGCAATTACCAATTGTTTGAATTTTGGCAATCCTCAAAAACCAAAAATTATGGGACAGATTGTGCGCTCAATTAAAGGAATTAATGAAGCTTGCAAAGCTTTAAGCTACCCTGTTGTTTCAGGCAATGTATCTCTTTATAACGAAACTGATGGCAAAGCAATTCTTCCAACTCCCGCAATTGGTGGCGTTGGCTTGTTGAAAGATTTAACCAAAAGATGTGATACAAAATTTAAAAATGAAGGCGACATAGTATTTGTTATTGGCAGAACTATTGGACATCTAGATTGTTCTCTTTTTGAAAGAGAAGTTTTAAAAATTAGAAACCACACCAATCCTCCAAAAGTTGATTTGGAATTAGAAAAAGAAAATGGTGAATTTATTCGTGAAATCATTGGAGACAACTTAATTAATTCTTGCCACGACATTTCAGACGGCGGACTTTTAGTTGCTCTCTTTGAAATGTGTAATGAAAAATTGGGAGTAAAAATTGATAATGATTTTTTAAACCATATTGAAGACAAAAACGCTCTTTTATTTGGTGAAGATCAGGGTCGATACATCGTTTCTTTATCACCAAAAAATGCTGATTTATTGGTTAATATTGTTAAAGATATTGGAATCGAGATGTTCAAAATTGGTCATTTAATTAGAGACAAAATCGAAATTCTTAACCAAAATATCCTTATAAAAGACTTACAGCTGATGAATGAATCAGCATTGCCATCTAAATTATGAGCCAGAAGAAAAGAGGCAAATCAACATATCGTTATACCGCCTTGGCGATGAAAGTTTTGGAGAAGGTTCTTGGTTCCAAAATAATCATCAAAGGCCTTGAGAACATACCTCCTAAGCCAGTTTTATTTGTTTGCAACCATTTTACCAGATCAGAAACCTTTGTTGTTCCTTACATAATTTATAAATATACAAACCGCCAGGTTAGGTGCCTTGCTGATAACGGTTTATTTGTCGGTATTTTAGGGCGTTTTTTAAAATCGGTAGGAACAATTTCAACTAAAGATGCAAAACGAGATAGAATTATTATTTCCGATTTAGTCACCGGAAATTACGATTGGATGATTTATCCCGAAGGATCAATGATAAAAAGCAAAGAAATTAACCGCAGCGTAGTAAGATCGACATATCTACTTGGTAACCATAAAGATCAAAGAGGTCAAAAAAAGGTTAGAACTGGGTCGGCCATTTTGGGGTTAAAATCAGAAATATATCGCACCGACTTAATTGATGCTCACAGCAAGAATCATGAAGATGTTTTGAGGCGTTATAAAAAGGAATTAGGAGTTGAATTTGATTCCAGCCTTAAAAATCTCAACACTCACATAGTTCCCGTAAACATAACTTACTACCCAATTCGCCCTGGAAAAAATATCATCCAGAAGATTGCTGGCAGATTATTCAAAAAACTACCTAAAATAATTTCCGAAGAGCTTGAAATTGAAGGAAATCTTTTGATGGGAGCTAATATTAATATTAGCTTTGGCAAGGCTATTAACCTATCCGACAACATTAAAAAAGTTAGAAAGGTAATCTACAAAATTCCTATCATCGGCCCTGAAACTAAGGTTAATATGGTGTTAAAATATTTAAAATATAACCTTACCAATCAATTTATGAAGGAAATTTACTCTGGAACAAGGGTAAATTTTGACCATCTATTTGTGGCAATTTTATATTTTTATCCCAAGGAAGACATTGAAATTACTCACCTTAAAAAGCTAATTTAT
>JBLHVR010000073.1:0-7408 GCA_047628655.1 Lentimonas sp. | reverse complement strand
AATTGGTGCCAAACTGAAAAGACATCGTGATGCCCGAAACTACGCCGAGTGCAAAACATAAAGCAAAAATCTTGACCCAGAAATTGTAAGCCTCTAACCATTTTTTCTGGCCAGTTTTAGTGAATTTGATTTTAAAATAGAAAAGAATCCAACCAAGAGCGATTGTGATAGCAGGAAAGAGAATGTGAAAGGTAATGTTGGCGGCAAATTGAACTCGGGCTAGAAGTAATGTATCCATATTTTTTTAGTTGTTATTTTGAATTTTTTATTAGTTCTTTTTAGACAAAAGAACACAAAACAACTTACTCCTTTTTAAAAAAAATTCAAATGAAATATTACTAAATATTACTAATTATTACTAATTTATTTTATGGTTGATGGAAGGGAATTTACCCCCTTACTATGACCCCTTTACTAGTAAGAGAAATAAAATCATCAACTATCTCAAATGAAGCTATATTGAGAGGTTATCAAACAGAGCTTGGAGTTATTAAATCAGAAGTTAAGGCAAGAAATTTAGCTGGAAATCAAGCGGGCAGAAATTCTTGGGGTCAGGCGTCTTCCATCAACCATTAATTAAGTTTTATAGTTAATGAAAGACGCCTGACTCCCATTCAGTGGAATTTGAAAAGGTGAATAGGAGGTACTTAAAATCTGTTTAATTTATTGTCTGGAAAAAGGTTGGCACATCAAAAGTAATGGGGAGGAAGCTCAAACCTGTGGTTCTCCAGGAAATAACCCTTATCAGAACATTCTCTTCTGCAATCACTCAGAGTAGCGATAAGAAGCGTCAGTAGACCTGATAAATTTTAATGAGACACCTAGTTGTGAGTCTAAACCATTCATGTTTTGACTTATTCCCTTCGATTCGATCCAACATCTGGAGAAAGTTTTGTTGTTTGATCTGGATTATTAACGACAGGAGAATTAGTCGGATATCCAATAATATTAATCATTCCTTGTATTCCAATTGATGGTTGAAACGGATTTGCTTTTGCTGATAGTTCGTTACGGTTTTTGCATATTGTTACAATTCTTGAAGCTAGATCAATAATATTTTCTACGAATTGTTTATCAAATTTCTTTGATAGTTTTTCTGGTAAAGTTGCCTCAGGAATGCCATTTTGGAAGTAATTTTCAGTTAAAAATTTTGCAAAATCCTGTTTTCCAGCCTCGCTATTTATCAATTCTCGCATAGTGGTTTTTTCTGTATCAAAGCCTGTTTTTTTTAGCCAATTAGAATATTGATTAAAGATATTGGGGCTTGATGCAGAAGTTGAAATTGCTTGTGGGCTGGGGGCAGAATCTGCCTTATATGAAACCAATTTCCATTCTCCACCCGTTTCTTTCTCAGGCTCCACAGGGCGCGACAATGTCAAAGTTCTAACTTGAGATTCTAGTTTTGTAAATGCTGACTCTTCTAATTTTGGTGCCTCCACCTTTCTTTTTGGTGCAGTATTCTTTTTCTTTTTGGGTGCGCTAGTTTTTTTCTTAGGAACTTCCTCCTCTTCCATCAGTGCTTTCTCAAAACGCTCTTGACGATCCTTTTTTAATGAAACCAATTCATCAACTTTATTTCGAAATAATTTAACATTTTCTTCTGCTTTTGATAATCCATTAACCGCATCAATTAATTCATCACATAATTTTAGCACAAAAGATCTTAGTCCCTCCCCGTCAATGGATTTTGGCAAGAATTTGGAAATTTCTAAATCTGTAATGAGGCCTTTATTAAGCATTAAATACTCAATTATCAAATTAAGATCGAAACCGGATTCAAACTTTAAGGATATTTCTTTTACTAAAGAATTATCCTTTATTTGATCAAAGAAAATTGACACCAAACCACCTTCGTCAAAAGAATATAGATCTCTTAGGGCAATTCTTTTATTAGATCTGATGCTTTTAAACAAAGACAATAGGTCAAATATGATGTTATTTAGGGAAAGCTTCAAATCTTCAGTTACATTTTCAACATCTTCAGAACTCATAGCTTTTCCACTAGAATTTTTCTTCTTTTTAGCATTGGTTATGGCAGGATCATCCTCTTTAATTTCTGTTTGTAAATTTACAATTTCTCTCAATCTTTCTGAAGCTTCAATATTAGTTTTTTTAATTTCATTAATTGTCATTTTAAAGAATGATTTATTTCCATCAGACGCAATTCCTGCGGAATAATTCTTAATTAGTAAACGCTGAACATTGATTTTTAACAATAAATCAAGATTTACCAGAAACTGATTAGCAAAAGGAAGTCTTCGCCTAAATGACCCTGCCTCTTCTCCATTATTAGCAGCCAATGAGGCAATGATATGTTCTAAATATTCCCTAATGCCTTTGGCAATTTCTAGAATTGACATGTCTTTGACAGATTTTAATCTGGCAGCATTGCTTTCATTGGATGAAGCCATACGAGATATTTCAATAACTTTAATCGCAATTTTTAATTGAGTTAAAGAGGAATTTGTTGTTTTTAAGCCACAAATTTCTTTTGCAGAACTCAATATTATCGCCTCGTAGAGATCTATTTTTTCATCATAAACTCCTCCAGCATTTTTTTGAGTTCCAATTTCAGCAAGCAATGCTTGAAGATCTTCTTCTGGAAACAATTCTACCAAATTCTTCATCGTATTTTCAAATTCCAATTCATTCATTTTTAAAATATTTTTTAAGTTTATTTAGGTTCTGTTGCGATTTAATGCCGCCAGAACCTAGTTGAAAATTCTTTCATTTAGATTGCTAATCTAATTTTCGCTACGGGTAGCAAAAATTAAAATATAAAACCTTAAAATAAATTTCAACATGAAAAATAATATTCAAAATTGGTTTCCGACTTAGAAACATGGGGTTCATATAAACATAGGGGTCAGGTCACTTCTACCACCTTCAAACCACTTCTAATCCTTTCCATCTCCTGCTTATAAAAAAACAAAAGAAATCATAGAAATTTCCAAACAATTTTTTCAGAATAAACATTCCCCTTATTAACCACACACAAAACTCAAAATGACCAATAAACTAATCGCATTTTAAAATCAAAAAATCCGCAGAATTTTACATGAAAACCAATGGTGGTTTTCTGTGTTAGAAATGCCCCTTCCTTCAGACCACTAACTAACTTTTTTAGTTAGACTTTTTACCAAAAATTCTGTTTGTTCATCTTTCTGAAGAATATATCCAAATCCTCCAAAAATTTAATTCGATAATTTTTCTTTTTTACTTTTTTTCTTTTAATTTATCAAAACTTAATAGCCCTTCTTTTACTATCATCTTCATAATAAATTTGAGAAGGAGTTTTGTAACTCAAAGATTGATGAGGTCTTTGATAATTGTAAAATTTGATAAATTTGTTAATTCCTCTCCTTAACTCTTCCAAGCTATCTGGAGGATTGAGATAAATTTGCTCTTGTTTGACCGTTCGCCAAAATCTCTCAATCCTAACATTATCAATCCACCTTCCTTTGCCATCGATATCTGAATGTCTATTTTCTTAAGCTCATTGATCCGGTCATGGCCTGTAAATTGACTCCCTTGATCACTATTGATGATTTGAGGAGTTGGGTAATTTTTAACTCCCACCTTTAAAACATCGATACAATTATCAGCTTCCATATTAATGCATAATTTCCAAGATTTAATAAATCTGGAATACCAGTCGATTAAGGCAATTAAATAAACAAATCCCGCTCCGGTTTTGATGTAGGTGATGTCAGTAGCCCACACCTGATTTGGCTGGTTAATTATTAAATCTTTAAGAAGATAAGGATATTTGTAATCCGCTTTATTAATAATTGTAGTTCTTCTTTTTGGATAGATGGCTTGAATTCCAATTAACCGCATCAATCTTAAGGTTTTCTTGTGATTGATTTTAGTTCCGTCCTTGCTTTGCTCATTTAAAATTGCTGTGATTCTACGATATCCGAAAAATTGATATTTTTGCCACAATTCATAGATTTGATTGCATAAATTAGACACTTCTTCAATGTTTCTGGGTTTGTAATAGATATTTGATCTATTAATCCCCAAAAGGATGCACCTGCAACGGACAGTTAAATTACTACGATTATTATCTGAATTTGAGTTGTTCAAATTCAGATATTTTAACCTTTTGTGATAATCTAGCTGGGAAGTGCTTTTTTTAAGAAATCACGCTCCATTGTCAATTGGCCAACCTTTTTATAAAGGTTGGCAATTTCATGATCTTTTTGTTGCTGTTCTTTTTTGTTTTTAACGGAAGATTCGCTGAGTTTGGAGGCTTTGAATATTAAAGAGCTATTCGATTTAAACTGTTTGACCCAATTATTAAGAGTCACTTTATAAATTACGAATTTTTGACATATCTGGAAAATGGTAAATCCTCCTGAAAGATATTCTAAAGCTACTTTTAGCTTAAAATCTGAATTGTACTTTTGTAGTTGTTTTGACATTTTGAACCTCAAATTAAATTTGTAAATATTGATAAATATTTGAGGTAAAAAGTCTAAGAAAAATTAAGAATTAGTGGTCTGAAATGCGGGGGGCATTTCTGTCAGATTTGAAGAGGTTAATCAGTGCCATATTAATATTTAAAGTTATTAATTGGCTCGCCATCATTTAGAATTTCTAGATATTTTTTATAAACAAATATCTTATGGCGTTCTTTTTTAGTAACCTCTTCAACAATTCCAAGATATTCCAAATTTTCCATATTGCGAATAATTGTTGGTAGCGAGATTTTGCACTCTTCCTTTATTTTACCTGTATTGGTAATTGGGCTTTTTTGTAAATATTTATAAATTGCCAAAATTGCTGGTGTGCATTTATCAGATGTTTCAATTAAATTTGAATCTTGGTTAAATAAGTTAATGATATTTTTTGCTGTTGTTACTGCTCCATTCGAAGTTTTTTCAACTCCAGTTAAAAAGAATTTTATCCAAGATTCAAAATCTCCGGTTTCTCTAATATTTTGCAGATGATTGTAATATTCCTGCCTGTTAGCTTTAAAATACAGGCTAAGGTAAAGGGATGGCTGTTTTAGGATTCCGTCATTGCAAAGCATCAAGGTTATTAAAAGCCTTCCAATTCTGCCATTTCCATCTAAAAATGGATGGATGGTTTCAAATTGCACATGAGCAATTGCCGCCCTGATTAAGATTGGCATTTTGACTTTTTCATCATGAAGGAATTTTTCAAAATTATCTAAACAATCCATTAGTTTTTCTGCTGGAGGTGGCACAAAAAGTGCATTACCCGGCCTTGACCCTCCTATCCAATTTTGCGAAGTTCTAAATTCACCAGGGTTTTTATTATTTCCTCTGGAATTGTTCATTAATTTTTCGTGAGCCTCGCGGATTAGCCTTAGTGATAATGGTAATTTTTCTAAACGTTCAATCGAATAATTCATGGCGGCAACATAAGAGGATACTTCCGTTACATCATCAAATAAATTATGGGAGGATTGTCCATTATTTTCAAAAAGAAGTAAGTCAGAAAGAGAGGATTGAGCTCCTTCAATTTGCGAAGATAAAACCGCTTCTTTTCTAACATACATGTAAAGAAATAAAGATGGATCTGGTAAAACTAGACTAATTCCATCTAAACGACCAAGAGCGGTATTTGCCTTGTCTAGCAAAGGATAAATTTCACTCAAATCAATTGGTGGTTCTGGTGGTAAGTTACTTGGAATATAGCTATTAAAAGTCTCACCACTAACTATGGAGCTTTTAACATATTTACCAATTCTATCTTTTTTTGATGAGGTGTTTTGATTTTGCATATTAACTTTAAATAAAGAATTTATCTTAAAACATTACTTAATGACATTTTAACTAACATCTATGAAAGTTGCAAGTGATTAAGTAAAGAAAAGTTAATATTTCGTTATTTAATAAAAAATATGTAATGCGGATATTACTTAGGGTTTATTCTTTTGACTGTAATTTTAAAGAGCTCTTTAAGATATTATTAATTTAAAAACTTCATCTCAAATTCTGTCCATTTACCTATCTCGGATCTACAAATAATATCTCCATCAAAAGCCGTCATTATTCGCTTGCAAAATGGCAAGCCAAGCCCGGTTCCATCTTTTTTTCCAGAGGTGAAGAAGCTTTCAAAAATTAGAGATAATTTATCTTTCTCAATTCCAGGGCCATGATCTTTAAAATAGAAATAATTACCATCAGACTTTGTTTCGGTTCTGATCTCAATTTTTTATTTATAATAAAGAGAGTTTTCTAGCAGATTAAAAATGACAAAAATCATCATATCTTCATCGCCTTTAAAAATAAAATTATCATCAAGACCAAGACTTGCCAAACCCTGCTCCTCCTTACTTTTATAAGCATATTGTTTTAATGCTTTTTTAACTACATCAGAAATTGATAGATCAATAAAATTACTCTTATCAATATTGCCATCTCTAATATTATTCAAAATCATATCAATCATAGCCAGTCCTTGAGTGGAGCTATCAGAAACTAAATCAACATATTCGATTAATTGACTTAAGCATCCTTCATCAACACGCAACATCCCTTGATTCCAGCAAGAGGATTTCTAGTCTCATGAGCAATTGAAAATGCCAAACTTTTAACCTGATCAATTTTTGCCAGATTTTTATCTATTTTTTTAAACATAGTTGAGAAAAATTAAGATTGTGAAATTAAATGATTATTCTAAAATATTCTTATCCAAGGATATTAGTATCAATACTAATAAACTGTATAGTAATATTAAAAGACTGACTTATCAAGTTAATAGAGCATGAATATAATAATTAATTACAAACAGTGCAAAGCCGCCAGAATGCTTCTAGATTGGAATCAGGAGGAGTTGTGTAAAAAAGCTGGGATCACCAAGTCAACAATCGGTGATTTTGAAAGAGGTGCTAGAAATTTAAGAATTGAGACGATGCAAAAAGTGGTTGGTGTATTTGAAGACGAGGGAATTAGATTTGAAGGTGAGAAAGGTAGGATTTTGGTTGAGCTACTTGAAAAGCAGTTAAAATAACTTTACAAAAAATAGCCGATTGTCAATAAAATTTAACCCTAACTATTTCAAAAAATTTATAATTTTTCTAAACCTCTGCAAGTACTAGTTCTAGAAAATAAAAAATATCAGTTCGTAAAACTTTTCGCCTACCAAAAAATAGATGTCGAAATTTTGTGTCCTCTTGTAAGGCCACTTGAAGACATATAAATAAAGGATTCACAAAACAGAGTGTCGGTTCGCAAAAGGGGTCACTTGCTCCACCAAATTTTCATCTTAAAACTTCCCTCTCTTTCTCTAGACAGCAGGTATTAGAGAGAAATAACCATTCGAAAAATATTGGCTCCGCGTGATTTAGTTTAAATAAAAATATAGCTCCAAATCAAGCGCTAACCCCAGAATATCAACCTAATTTTGCGTCCGAAAAAAGATTGATAGATCA
>JBLHVR010000072.1:0-7482 GCA_047628655.1 Lentimonas sp. | reverse complement strand
AAGCTGTTTTTCAAACTAATAATTGTTCTAGTTTAGAGCTTGCTCATTTGGCTTGTGGAAAAATTGATCTTTGCGTCTTTAAAAAAGAAGATCGAGAGCTTTTAGATTCAATTTTAATTATTGCGGAAGAAGCAGGAGCAAAAATTGAAGAAAAAGAAGGTTTAATCTTCGTTAAAAATGAGAAGTTAAAAATTTAGGATCCGTTGAACCTGAAATAGGCTTTTAACTGCCGTCTTTAGGTTGAAATTTTTCAAACAAACAATTTAAATAATTAAGAAGTGCAATTTATTGACGAAGCGAAAATATTTTTAGAATCTGGTAACGGCGGAAATGGCTGTGTTTCTTTCCGTAGGGAAAGATATGTGCCTCGTGGCGGACCAAATGGAGGTGATGGTGGAAGAGGAGGTGATGTTATTTTTCAATGCGCCAACAATTTAAATACTTTGGTTGATTACCGCTTTCAACAACATTTCAAAGCTCAAAAGGGCGAACAAGGCAAAGGATCCAACTGTCATGGTTCTAATGGTAAAGATTTAATCCTAAAATTACCCATCGGAACTCAGGTTTTTGACAATGTCACCGAAATGCTTCTTGTTGACATGACCGAGGAAGGTCAAGAAGTTGTAATTGCTAAAGGTGGAAATGGCGGTTTTGGTAATGCCAGATTTAAAAGTTCAGTCAATCAAGCGCCAAAAAAAGCACTTCCAGGTTTTCCTTCTGAAGAATTAGAGCTTCGTTTAAAATTAAAACTAATCTCCGATGCTGGTTTGGTAGGTCTTCCAAATGCCGGAAAATCAACCTTTCTTTCAGTTACAACTCGCGCAAAACCAAAAATTGCTAATTACCCATTCACAACATTAAAACCACAATTAGGTGTGGTTTACATTGACGACAAAGAATACAACAAGGAATTTGTTTTGGCAGATATTCCAGGGTTAATCAAGGATGCTAGTTTGGGAAAAGGCTTAGGAGACAAATTCTTAAGACATGTTGAAAGATGTGGTGTTATTTTACATCTAATTGACGCCTCAAGTGACGACGTAGTGCGTGATTACCAAACCATTAGAACTGAGCTTGAAAATTACGGTGAAGAATTGAAGGAGAAATTAGAAATAATCGCTCTTAATAAAATTGACCTATTTGATGAAGATGAAATTAAGGAAAAAATTAAAGTCTTAAAAAAAGCTGTTGGTAAAAATAAGAAAATATTCGCCATGTCTGGTGTTGCTGGAATTGGTGTTAAGCCAGTTCTTCGTGCCATTTATGAGAAAATTCTGGCTTATCGTAAGTCTCAAGAAGAGATTGAGGAAGAAATTGTAGTTTTGGACGAAATTTAAATAAAATTCCAACACAACCATTATTCCAACCTCGCACTTCCCACTTTAATATTAGTTTTTTCCCGACGGGAGACAAACTAATATTGGGTTTTAAGATTCTCAATAACTTACCTGTTAATAAATCTTTTCTTTGTGTTTTTCTGCAGAAGCGGTAGATTTCTTCACTTTCAAAACAAAACTCCAAAAGAAGTGACTAATTCCAAAACAGCATTAATTACTGGGTCTGCCAAAAGAATTGGTGCTCAAATTGCTCTTAACCTGGCTAAAAAAGGTTTTAATTTGGCGGTTCACTACAATAATTCCGAAAAAGAAGCGCAAGATTTACAAATAAAAATAGAAGATTTGGGTGTAAAATGCACTTTGCTGAAAGCCGATTTATTTGATGAAAGACAGGTTCAAAACTTAGTTTCAGAGCTTAATAAAATTAAAAATTGCACATTGTTAATTAATAATGCTTCAATCTTTTCTAAATCTAATTTTTTGGAATCGGAAATTGATGATTTGGAGAAAAATTTTACCATTCATTTAAAAGTTCCTTTAGTTTTAAGTCGTGCTTTTTCACAAAATTGTGCCAAGAATAATATTTCAGGAAGTATTATTAACATGGTCGACAAAAATATTTCTCGCTTTGAAACCAAGTATTTTAACTACACTCTTAGCAAGAAATCTTTGGCCGACGCCACTAAAATGCTGGCTTTACAATTGGCTCCACAAATTAGAGTAAATGCCATCGCTCCTGGATTTGTGTTAAATAGTGTCGATGAAAAGAACCCATCAGAAGAAACCAACAAATTATTGGCGAAGATTCCATTAAAAACCAAGGCCAGTGCAGAAAATATTGTGCAGGGAGTTAATTACTTACTTGAAAATAAATTTGTTACGGGAGAAATTCTGTTTATTGATGGCGGAGCTCGCTTAAATCACGCGGGTTAATTACCTAACTTAAATAAAAATAAATGCCAAAAAATTCTAAAAAAACAAAATTAGCAATCATCGCAGGGAAAGGAGATCTTCCAAAAATGATTATTAAGAAATGCCAAGAAGAAGGGCGAGAATTCGTGGTTATTTTAATTAAAGACGAGCCTAGTAATGTCGATTTTCTAGAGTTTAATCACCATATTATTGGTTTTGGAGAAATTTCTAAAATCCTAGGAATTCTAAAAAATAATGATGTTAAAGAGTTGGTTTTTGCCGGCGGTGTTTCTAAGCCTTCAATGTCAGGAATGAAAGTTGACAAAAAAGGTGCAGTTTTAGTTTCAAAAATTGTTGGCAATAAGCTTTTTGGCGACAATAACCTACTTTCAACCATCATTAATTTCTTTGAAAAATCAGGGTTTAAAGTAGTTGGAGCTGACAAAATAATTGATGATCTAGTGGCTAAAAGAGGTGTTTTGGGAAAAATTAAACCAAGTGCCGCAATGCAAAAAGACATTGAAATTGGCCAAAATTCTTTAAAGGTAATGTCTGATCTAGATATTGGACAGGCAATTGTGGTTCAACAAAAGCAAATTGTGGGAGTGGAAGCAATTGAAGGAACTGACGCTTTAATTAAAAGATGTGCAGATTTGAAGTTGGAAAAAGGTGAAAAGCCAATTTTAGTAAAAATGAAAAAACAAAATCAAAGCACCAAGATTGATTTGCCAGCTCTTGGAGTTCAAACTATTGAAAATTTAATTGAATCTGGCTTTGCCGGAGTTGTAGTTCAGGCAGATTTTTGCTTAATTATTAATCAAAAAGAAGTGGTTAAATTGGCTGATGAAAAGGGAATTTTTTTAATCGGTGTTTAGATATTGTTAGCTAATTAATTATCCTAGCTATCTTTTATTTGCCATATTTGAAACGACATAAAAAACCAAGAAGGGTCTATTAAGATTCATGATAGCGAAGCTCCCGATGTTTTCCTTCTGGAAATAAACCCTCAAATAAAACCTCCATTTCTCGAAAGCGAGTCATCAAGAACCTTACCTAGTGGAGATGTATTAAAATCTACGACATTCAGATTAACAAAGATTCATGTAAATAAGGATGGAAAAGAAACTATTATGGATCCAAAAAATAGCAAATCCACCGCAATAATTTACACTAAATTATTATTGGCTCTTTCTAAAAACCAGTGGGTAAGCAATATTTATTAACCCTCGAAAAGTCCAATTTTCCGGTTATCAAATAAGCGATGGTTTTGAAGTGTTTTTCTCCATAACCCCTAGCTTTTCTTTTAGCAGCTTGAAGCACTGAGTTTAAGCCTTCCAGAATGACATTGGTTATTTGGCTGATTTTCCATCTAATAATTCTTTCCCAGTGATTATTGATAGTCATGGCAGCTTTAATCATGGGCTTTAGCTTACTTCTTATTGCCCAGCTGTGCCATCATTCATCAAGAAGATATTCAAATTCATCTACATTATTGGCTAAATATATCATTTGAAAATTCTCCCTAATATGCATTGCCTGCATTGATTTTAGGTTCAGATTGGACAGTTAAATTGGCGTCATTTTTAAGCCAAATATATCTGGCCTTGTTCAAAGCCTTTTTAAATAGTGGAATAGTCATTGCCTCTTCTCTTCTCACTTGATCCACTACCGAATTGATGATTTTCAGAATATGAAATTTATCAAAGGTGATTTTGGCATTAGGTAACTCTTTGCTAACGCCCTTAATAAAAGCAGGAGACAAATATTCGCAGCTTACATCAGTAATCTGCTGAGGAGCGCCATTATGCTCTTTTAAATCCGCACTAAAATCAGCAATAACACCACTATCTTTACCTGCTGTAATGAAGGTGGTTTTCTTCTTTTTTAGATCAATAAAAAGACTGATATATTTATGTCCTCTGGAAATTGAGGTCTCATCAATTCCTATTGCCTCAATATCAGAATAATCTTCGTTAAACCTCGCTGCATTTATATAAATATCCAACATCTGCCACATTATTGACTGGCATTTTTCTTGTTAAACTGACTATTAAAGCCTCAAACAGCAAGGTGAAGTCATTCATAACTCCATTTCAGGGAGGCATGATTATTTTAGTAGTTCCGGCATCCGTTTGTATTCTTGGGGTTCTACAATGTAAATAGCATTCATGCCCGAAGAAATTAAGATGTCGCCAAGTTTTCCTGATCGTGTTATAAGGCTTTGTAGGATTTTGATTCGGTGTCGGCGGGATCCTCTTGAAATATTGACCCTCTCGTAAAATCAACCTCAATATCTAACTTCTTTTTCTCTGAGTTGAAATTAACTGATTTGATGTACCAAGGAGACTCTATTCCTAGTGCTGAGGAGAATAATTGCTCGATGCTCATAATTGATTTTATTACCGTTGATAAAATCAATTATTTTAGGGTCTGGTTTTAAATTACCCACTGGTTTTTAGAAAGAGCCTTATTATTTAACCGAAATCTTTTTGGTGAATTTAATTCCTAATAATAAAACTATTAACCCAACAATAATTGCTGGCATTACCTCATAAGTGTAATTTCCTAATCCTAAACTTCTCCAAACAAAAATAGTGGCAATTCCTGAAATTGCCGCCACAAGAGCAAGTGTTTGTGAGGGTCTTTTTCCAAAAACGTAAATAATTAAAAGCGGAGCAAAGCTGGCGGCCAAAGCCGACCAAGCAATTATGACCAAGGTGAAAACGCTTTGAGAGCCAAAAAGTGCAATCATTAAAGCCAGGAAAGTTACCAAAATAGTGGCAAGTTTTGTTACTAAATAGGAAGTTTTCTTTTTAAAAAAATCGTTCGTAATTGCCGCAGTGCAGCTTAAAATTTGAGAATCTGCCGTTGACATTGTGGCGGCAAATAGGCCAGCTAAAATTAGACCTACTAAAATTTCAGGAAGTAAATTTAAAGCTAAAGTTGGAAGAGCCAGTTCAGCATCAAATTGAGTAACATCAGGAATTAAAAGTCTGGAGCAAATTCCAACAAAAATAGTTAATGCAGAAAAAATTACAAAAAAGCTGTAATAGTAAGAGCGAACCTTGTTCATGTTATTGGCGTTATCCATTGCCATAAAGCGCACCATAATGTGAGGCTGTCCAATTACTCCAATTCCAGCAAAAATCCAACCTAGAACAAATAAAATTGGCGCGGTAATTGCTCCAAAAGGCAGTGAATTGTAAGGTAAGTTTGCGGGGAACAATTTGCCGTAATCTGATGAAACCAAACTTGCTTGATTTATGACTTCAAAGAATCCTCCAATTTCATTAATTGCAACAACGCAAAGTAAAATCATCGCTGCCGCCATTACGAAAGATTGGGCCACATCAGTCCAGATTGAAGCTCGAATTCCACCGGCAAAACAGTAAAGCAGAACCATTATTGCGCCAATGATTGCTCCAGCTTCGTAATCCCAGCCCAGAAGAACGCTAAGCGCTTTGCTTCCAGCGCTCAGCTGCGCTGCTGCGTAAATTCCCAAGAAAATTATTGTGATAATTCCTAAATAAACCCGTAAAGCTTTTTGGTTCATTCCACCCCATTTACTTAAAACTCCAGCAAAGCTTAAAACCTGTTGCTTTTCGGAAGTGTTTCTTAGCTTTTTGTGAACAAATAAAGACGACAGAAAATCACCAAAAATCCAGCCAATCATTAACCATATTGAAGATAATCCGTAAGTGTAAGTGTAGCCGATAATACCAATGAACATGTAGCCGCTATTATTGGTGGCAACCGCCGAAAGAGCCACTAGCCACGGTTTTACATTTTGCCCTGCAAGTAGATAATCTTTATTGGTATTTCTATTGCAAATGGTGGAAAGAACGCCAATGAAGACGAAAAATAGAAGGAAGAATATGAAGCTGAAAATCATTATTTATTTTGTTGAGAGGAAATATTAAAGCGGCCAAATCCATAAAATCATTGGAATTGAAACGACGACAATAATAATTTCTAAAGGCAGTCCAATTCTCCAATAATCGCCAAATCGGTAACCTCCCGGCCCCATTACTAAAGCATTATTTTGGTGACCAATTGGCGTTAAAAATGCGCAAGATGAGCCAATTGCAATTGCCATTAAGAATGGATCGGCACTAACGCCAGCAGATTCAGCAATAGTCTTTCCAATTGGCGCCATTAAAATTGCGGTAGCAGCGTTATTTAACACATCGGAAAGAGTCATTGTAACGATCATGACAATGATCAGAATTCCAACAATTCCAATATTATTGGAAATTCCCAATAGGGAATCGGCTAATATTTGCGTTGTTCCTGTGGTTTCCAAAGCTCCACCAACTGGAATTAAGGCGCCCAGTAGGAATACTACGGGCCAGTCAACCCCATCGTAAAGCTCGCGAACCGGAATAATGTTAGTTAAAACCATGGCCACAACTGCCAGACCAAGACTCACTTGAATTGGAAGAATGGACAAAGCTGAAAATGCGATTGCGGTAATAAAAATTCCAAGTGCTAATCTGGAATGCCTTCTTTTGCGAAAAACCACATTTCTTCTAGCGAGTGGAAAACAATTAAGTTTGCTGAGAGATTTTTCAATATTTTCCTGTTCACCATGAAGCAGAAGCACGTCACCAACTTTTAATCTTAATTTGTGTAATCTTGCTCTAAGTGATTTACCTTCCCTAGAAACCGCCAAAAGATTGACAGTGTGGTTAGATTTAAAGCGAACTTGCTCAACTAATTTATTTTCAATATTTGACCCAGGAGCAAGTACAACTTCCATCATTACTGTGTCTTCAGAATGTGAAATTGCTTTTCGCACATTGTCGGCCGCAAGAAGGGACAGGGAATATTTTGTAACAATTTTTCCAATATTTTCTTGTGTTCCTTCCAAAATTAGCATGTCTCCAGCCGAAAGGATGTATTTTTTTGAAGGAACAGCATTGTATTCTTCCTTATGAACCAAGGCTGCAAGAGTTACATCGTAGCGAATGATAATTTCCTCTAATTCGCGAATTATTTTACCAGCTAGTTCAGATTTTTTCGAAATTTTTGTTTCAAAAAGGTAAGACTCAATTTCAAAAAGACTGGAACCAGCATCAGTTTTTCTAACTTTTACAAAGCGCCAACCAATTAAAACCATGAAAATAATTCCACATAAAGCCACCACTCCACCAACGGGAGCAAAGTCGAACATGGTAAACATTTCTCCGGAAATTTCTTGGCGGTAAGAAGCGATGATGATATTGGTTGGAGT
>JBLHVR010000071.1:0-7502 GCA_047628655.1 Lentimonas sp. | reverse complement strand
TAAAAAACATACCAGAATTGATATGCAATCAGGAATGATTAATAAAGTGGCAATAACCAAAGCCAGTCTCATTGATTCAAAGGGAATGAAGCATGTCACCCCAAAAACTGTAGCTGTTTTTGGTAGCAATAGTTTTTACGAATTTCCTAAAACAGAATTTGCGCAAAGCACATTGAAATCAAGAAAATCAACAACAGATGAATCAGGAATTGATTTTAAATTTACTGGAAAAGTCTTTGTGGGCGGAGGGAAAAATCGAAAGTTACAACAAAAAGCAATAGAACAGAATTGGATGATAAGGTATCAACAATAATTCAAGCAAGAAAAGTGATGAGATTGTCAAAAGAGGGCCTTAATCTTTTTGCAAGATCCCTCAGAAATAACCAAACCCCGAGAAGAGGAGGTTGATATCAAATCAAACAACTCCATCGTTTGATCTATATTTTCCTTCACCATTTCACAAGACGGTTTTAATAAATGTTACCTAAAATCTATTCTAAAATTTCTCAACATTACACTCCCTTCAGGAGCTTAAGATTAGTTTTGATGCAAAAAAACGCCATTTCTCCGTAAAATTAAAAGATCTATATGAGGGGTTGGTATTTAGTTAAAATACCCTTGAAAATTTTAGCAAAGAGGTTTAATAATTAGCTCCCAGAGGAACGGAAACAACATTTAATCCCCTTATTTTATGAATTTTTTAAGAAATTTTGGCCCCGGATTGATTACAGCTGGTGCAGCAATTGGAACTTCGCATTTTGTACAAGCAACTCGGGCGGGCAGCTATTTTGGCTTTGACTTAATATGGCTTATTTTAGTAATTCATATTGTAAAATATCCTTTTATTGAGTTTGGTAGCCGCTACACCAGTGCCACTGGCGAGAATTTGCTGGTGGGATATTGGCGCTTTAGCAAACCAATTTTTTACTTGATTTCCCTTCTTTCAATATTTTTTACACCCTTTTCTTTTGCAGCTAATGGCTTTATTTGTGCTGGTATTATTAAGGCGGTTTTAAATGTGCCATTGAGCATAACGACAATTACAGGGCTTTTACTGGGTTTTTGTACAATTTTAATTAGCATTGGTCGCTATAAATTGCTCGATGGGGCCATGAAAATTTTCATCGTAATTTTAAGTCTTACAACTTTGGTAGCAGTAATTGTGGCGGCCAATAATTTTGTGACTTTACCGCAGGAGGAAATTTTTTACAGCGACTATTCACCTTTTGAAATACACCACATTCCTTTTTTGATTGCGTTAATGGGATTTATGCCTGGAAGTATAGACCTTTCGGTGTGGCACTCTTTATGGCTTAAGGCGAGAAATAAGACAAATAATGTGCTGAATTTTAAACAAGCAAGACTCGATTTTAATGTTGGATATGTAATTACAATTGTAACCGCGGTTTTGTTTTTAAGTATTGGCGCATTGATGATTAATAACTCGCAAATGGCAGTGCCGGATGGGGCCGATGATTTTGCTCGTTTGTTGATTAATTCTTATGTCCAGCTAATTGGATCTTGGGCGTCTCCAGTTGTTGGTTTGGCAATATTAATAGCAATGATGTCAACTGTTTTGGCGGTTGTTGACAGTTATCCCAGGCTCTTAACAGAAAGTTTTGCAGTAATTAAGCGCATGAAGGATGGGGATGTTGGTGAAAAAGAAAGAACTGAGGGAAATCGCTTAATGCACAGCTTTTTAATGGCATTCTACAGTATTTTAGCGGTTCTGGTGATTACGTTTTTATTTAGTGGCTTTAAGCAAATTCTAGATTTTACTGCAAGCGTAGCTTTTGTTGTGGCACCGCTTTACGCTTTTGTTAATTACAAAATTGTTACCAGTGAATTAGTGGCCAAAGAGTTTAGGCCTGGATTTGCAATTAGGACTTTAAGTTGGTTTGGGCTGTTGTTTTTAATGGGTTTTCTAGGGTGGTTTTTATGGGCGAAGATTTTTGTGATTTAAAGATAAAAAGCCCTAGTAGATACCTCGGGGTTAGTTCATTTTAATGATCTCAAGCACTTTTCAATCTGTGTCAAAAATAGAATCAAAATAATCTATCCCGGCCTTCCAACCAAGGCGTCTCTTAATATTATTAGTAAAGATTCCGGAAGATGTTGTGTCATATTTCCTTCTCTAGCCAATCTTGGATTTGTTCTTGCGCTAATAATTGCAGAGATATTATTATTTACTTGATTTCTTTCCAGACCTTCTGCATTTTGTAAAATATTTTTCACTACAGAGCCCTCAAGAGCCACATCAATTGGCTTTTTATTATTTGCATTTTTTGCAAAAACACTAGCCCCCGCCTCTAGTAATAATGTCGCCAAGTGAGGAAAATTAAGATGAGCGAAAAAATGTAGGGAGGTGTTTTTGCTGCGATCAGTTTTATTGGCATCAGCGCCATTTTCCAGCAACAAATCAGTCATTTGAGGAAGGTTTTTTAGAACCGAAACATGAAGTAATCTTCTGCCATCTTCATATTCGCGATTGATGTGAGTTGTATTTCTCAATAATAGCTGAGCTACATCTATCCTGTTGTGTGAAACTGCATAGTATGTTGGATCTTTTCCTTCGCGATAAAGGTTGTTTTTTCCCCACTCCAAACCCAATCAGACAAGTAACTTGTTGCGCACTGCCATATTTGGCAGCAACTTGAAACAAATTTTTCTGATCAAAAATTTTATTCTCAGATTCAGCCAAAATTCCTAAAATACCGTCTGCTTGAAGTTCTCTATTGACAAAATCTAGATTACTAACCTAGCAAGCATAAAATAAAGCATAAATTACTGGATCAAGATTATTTCTACCCAACGTAATTTCTTGAGAATTTGCAATTATTCTAGATAAAAAATCTGGATATTGTCCTCCACCAAAAGAATTGTGATTGATAAATGACCTTATTTCTTCTTTACTAATCATATTTAATTATTTTTTTTCTAAAAAATATCTTTCTTAAATTAAGATTTAGAAAACCAGATTAGCGGACATTATCCATAAAGAATATTTTGAATGCTAGTTTTAAATAAGTTCATATAGCGCTGACCAAATATCGCATATGATTGACAGAATGGTATTTTGAATTATCTTCTGGATCTTATTAATTAAATATTTTTTTCTATGATAAATTATCTACCTCCAGAAATATTATTTACTTTAGAATTTCTGGTTTATGCCTTTATTTTTATAGTTGGTGCTATTGTTTTGGGAATATTGACTTTGTATGTTTATGACAAAATTCAGAAAAAAAGCACTCTGCGCAGAAATTATCCAATTGTAGCACATTTTCGTTATTTTTTTGAACATATTGGCGGCTTCCTCAGACAATATTTCTTTGCGCTAGATAGAGACGAAATGCCTTTTAACAGGTCGCAGCGTAGTTGGTGCTATCGAGCGGCTAAAAATGTTGATTTAACAGTGGCTTTTGGCTCCACCAGAAATATCCACACCCCAGGATCATACCACTTTATTAATTCTTTATTTCCCGTTCTTTCGATAGAAGCTACGGATCCTGCGGAAATTATTATTGGTCCTTATGCTAAAAATCCTTACAAAACTAATTCCATTATTAATATTTCTGCCATGAGTTATGGCGCCATTTCGGCTCCGGCGGTTAAAGCCTTATCAAGAGGTGCAAAACTGGCTGGAATTTGGCTTAATACAGGAGAAGGAGGCTTATCTTCTTACCATTTAGAAGGTGATTGCGATTTAATCTATCAAATTGGCACAGCAAAATTTGGGGTTAGAAAAGAAGATGGAAGTTTTGATGAGGAGAAATTAAAAGCAGTTGCTGCTCACACGCAAGTAAAAATGTTTGAAATTAAATTAAGCCAAGGTGCCAAACCCGGTAAGGGAGGAATTTTGCCCGGAGCAAAAGTTACTAAAGAAATTTCTAATATTAGAGGTGTTGAGGAAGGAAAAGACACCCTCAGCCCCAATCGTCATCCAGAAATTAATTCTTTAGATGATTTGTTGGATATGGTTGAATATGTTCGCAAAATTACTGGAAAACCAGTGGGTTTTAAAACAGTAATAGGTTCATATTGGATGGATGATTTATGCGAAATAATTAATAAAAGAGGTATAAAATCGGCTCCAGATTTTATTGCCATTGATAGCTCTGAAGGTGGAACAGGGGCGGCACCTTTAAGTTTGATGGACAACATGGGAATTCCAATTAGTGACTCACTTCCAAAAGTGGTTGATATCCTGAAGCATAATAATTTGAAAGATAGAATTAAAATTATTGCTAGTGGAAAATTATTGAACCCCGCAGAAGCTGCTTGGGCATTATGTGCCGGCGCTGATTTTGTTGTTTCGGCCAGAGGTTTTATGTTTGCCTTGGGCTGTATTCAAGCTTTGAAATGCAACAAAAACACTTGTCCAACAGGAATTACAACTCATAATAAAAAATTACAACATGGCTTAGATCCACAAGATAAGGCGGTTAGAGTTGCAAATTTTGCTAATAATATGGTGAAAGAATTATCAATAATTGCCAATTCTTGCGGGGCAAAAAATCCGAGGGGATTAAATAGAGGGCATATTTTAATTGTTGGTTATGATGGAAAAGGGCAGAAGATGAGCAGTTTTAAAAAGAATTCAGATTCTTAATATTAACTTTTTTGGTAATTAAAAAGATTGACCTTTATGACAAATACATTGGTGGCGTCAGACAAGATAAAATCGATATTTTTGAAAATTGAGTTTATTTAAATGAAAAACTGGTAGAAGAGGGGATTGTAAAAATTATTGGTTAGAATATTCCCTTATTTACTTTTAATCGACTAATTAGAATCTCCCTTAATCCTGCACAGGAACTAAATGGTTTCTTACGACGGTTTTAGGAGTGATAATTTTCGATGATTCTTCAATCTGCTTAAACAAACTATGATTATTCTCTTTCGGGGGAAAGTCATATTCATAGCTTACTATTTTATCAAATATTTCCTTGCCCTCTTCATCAATAGATATCTTTGCCATGTCTGCGATTTCTTTAGCAATAAGCCCTTCCCAGTACTAATTATGTTTTTTATCTCCGGCTATCTTAACAAAGCAAAAAAAGCCGTTTTAGCTGGCTTTTGAGAGCAATATTTAATGATATTTTCTAAAGCCGCTGGAATTATTGTTTGAGGAGTAATATCCAATAAATTCCTAATCCCATCATGACAATCTATGGAGTAGGGCCGCGCGTCTAAAATTCCTACTATCCTAGATGATAATTCTTGTCCTGGTCTCATAAAATATTATTCATGTATTGATGATTCAAAGGATGCTGCAAAAAATAAATAACGGATCAAATTCTTCCAATGAGCAATTAGTGAAAGAAGGGTTTGTGGTGGCATTTTAGCAAAATTATTTACCCTCAAGATATAATAAAAAAGCGTAATCAAATGCAATTTCCTTCAAAGCCGCGAACCTTCCACTAGCTCCACTGTGCCCAGCTTCCATTTGGGTTTTCATTAGAAGAAGGTTTTTATCGGTTTTTAATTCCCTTAATTTTGCTACCCATTTTGCTGGTTCAAAATATTGCACTTGAGAATCGTGAAGTCCTGTTGTTACCAAAATATTGGGGTAATTTTTGGCTTCAACATTGCTGTAAGGGCAATAAGATTTTATGTAATTGTAATATTTTTCCTCATTAGGATTTCCCCATTCATCATATTCCGAAGTAGTTAGTGGAATTGAGTCATCGAGCATGGTACTAAGAACATCTACAAATGGAACGGCGGCAATTACGCCATTAAATAATTCTGGCTCCATATTAATTACTGCTCCGATTAATAACCCGCCAGCACTTCCTCCATAGCCGTAAATATGGTTTTTTGAGGTGTAATTATTGGCAATTAAATATTCTCCAACGCTGATAAAATCTTTAAAAGTATTTTTCTTATTGAGCATTTTTCCGTCTTCATACCAAGCTCTTCCCATTTCAGAACCACCACGAATATGGGCAATTGCAAAAATGAAACCCCGATTTAAAAGTGACAAACGGCTGGAGCTAAAAGATGGTGGAATGCTGTATCCGTAAGATCCATAGCCATAAAGAAGTAGTGGAGTTTGGGCATTTATTTTGGTATTTTTGTGGTAAACCATGGAAACTGGAACCTCTTTTCCATCATGAGATTTAACAAAAATTCTCTTGGTTAAGTAATCTTCCTTCTTAAAACCGCCCAAAACTTCTTGCTGTTTTTTAAGTTCCTCAGTTTTGCTTTCAATGTTGTAATCGTAAATCGAAGATGGTGTGGTCATTGATTGATATCCATATCTTAATATGGTGCTTTCATAATCGTAATTGGCGCCAATGTAGCTGGTGTAAACTTCTTCTTTGGCAGGTAAATAGAAGCTTTCCAGAGAATCTCTCTTAATTATTTTTATCGCATCGAGACCATTTTCTACTTCGCTCAGAATTATGTAATCTTTAGAAATATCAACATCTTCTATTAAAATATCAGGATTATGAGTAATTACTTCGCGCCAGTTTTCCTTATTAGTTTTACTTGGATCAACTTCCATAATACGGAAATTTTTAGCTTGATAATTTGTTAAAACATAGAACCTGTCTTTAGCATGAATTGGTGAATATTCTAACTGCGCTTCTCTTTTATGAAAAACTTCTGGCGCTGTTAAAGGTGCGTTTGCAGGAATAATTCTAACCTCGTTTGAGGTTTTGGCAGATGAGATGATGTAAATGAAATCTTTGGTTTTAGACTTAGAAACCCCAACATTGTAAGTGTCGTCTTCCTCAAAATAAATTTCTTTATCTGCGCTTTGTTTTTCCCCAATTTTATGCAAATAAACACGATTTGCCCTTAAGGTGGTTTGGTCTTTGTCGGTGTAGAATAAATAATTATCTTGCGCAAAAGTTGCATTTCCGGTCACTTCCAAAATTTTATCATCCAGCAATTTTCCTGTTTTTAAATCTTTGAAATAAATGTCATAAATTCTACGGCCCTTAACATCGACGCTGTAAGCCAATATGCTGTGATCGTGATTGAGGGAAATATTTCCAACATTGAAATATTCGTAACCTTTTGCCAACTCGTTAACATCTAAAAAAACCTGCTCATAAGCTTCTAAATTTTGATATTTTCGGCAATAAATTGGATATTGGCTTCCTTCTTCAAAGCGAATATAATAGTAATAATCACCTTTTTTGGTCGGTAGACTTTGGTCTTTCTCCTTAATTCGCAATTTCATTTCTTCATAAAGCTCTTCCTGTAAATTTTCGGTAGAACTTAATTTTTTTTCTGTGTAAGAATTTTCATCTTCCAGATATTTAATAACCTCTGGGTTTTCTTTTTCATTTAACCAATAAAAATTATCAATCCTAACATCTTTATGGGTTTCTAATTTATGGGGAATTTGTTTTGCTTGAGGCATTTTAATTTCTTCTTTTAAAGTTAAAAAATAGGCGGGAATTATTGTGGCGGCAATTAAAATGGCGAGTAATTTTTTATTGAAACTCATTAAATGATCTATTTTATTAGACGCTGTTAGCTAA
>JBLHVR010000070.1:0-7543 GCA_047628655.1 Lentimonas sp. | reverse complement strand
GTTAAGTGCGGCAGATATTATTGAGGCAGATAAATTGCTTTGAATGTCAATATTTCCAAGGTTGGAAGTTAAAACGATGTTGCCTAGGGTTGAATCAAGCTCTTGGTCTATTAAGGTAAGCTTTTGATCGGCAGTAAGAATTATGTCTCCGCTTCTGGCAATTGCTTTGCCATTTTCAATGGTTAAATCTTCACTGGCGGAAATGTTTAAATTTTGGGCGTCGAGTAGGTAAAATTCAGAATTCTGACCTGATAATTTTATGCTTCCATCTTGGGCCTCAATGTTAATGTCTCCTGTGGCTGCTGCTGCTGAGATATGGCCTGCATCTTGATAGCGACCTTGAGTAATGTCGCCTTTTCGTGAGGTGATATTGATATCTCCTTCAGACTTAATTGCTTCATATTCAATATCTCCTGCTACATCAAAATTAATATCGGAAACATTGGAAACTAAAGTTCCTCTGGTTCTAACCCCTAGGCCATTTTCAGTGGCAATTAAATTGATTCTGCCAGCGTACATTCCGCCAATATGGCTGGAATCTAATGCGAAAGCTGGTTTGGTGGCCGCTCCTAAACTGTCATCAGAAGTAATTTCCTTGGTGCCGTAATCAAATTTATCATTACCCATTCTTAAATTGAGCTCTCCATCTTCATCTTCATTTCCCTGAATTTCTCCCACCACTTCAATTGATCTTGAAACAATGTCAACATATTGAACGTTAGAGGCGTCAAGACCCAAGCTTATTACACCGTTATTATTTACGCCGGCAATTGTAATGCTGCTGCCTAATTGGCGAGACATGTCAAATTTATTTAGATTGCCATTCTCATCTAAAGTTGTCCGCCCTCCAACAAAAGTTAATTTATCGGTATTCATGAAACTAGCACCAGCAATATCAATTCCATTACTATTGGCAATAATCAATGCCGCCGTACCACCAACAATTTCAGTTATGGCACGCATATTTGTTCTATTTGGCCCCGTTACCTGTATTAGAATTATTTTGGCCTCGTTTATTCCCCTGCCATAATTTGGGTTTCTATTAACAAAGCCTCCTTCTAAGTGACTGTAAACTCCCTCTCCCTTGCGGTTATTTAAGATTGTATTTTCATAATTTTGATAATCGGTCATGTGATTATCACTAACTCCACCGGCGCTGGTAGTTGCGGTGTAAACCATAGCATTTCCGCCAGCAGTTCTGTCGGTCATGGTATTGGTAGTGCCATCTCGAACGATACCATCAATATCTTCAAAGTTACCATTAGCAGTTAACGCTTTAGCATCACTAACGGTTCCCATCATTAAGAACACATTCTGAGCAATGATGAATTGCAACATTAGAATGTTAGCTAGGAGCTTTTTAACTGATCTTAGAAAAGTCTTTTTTGATAAAAATTTCACTTTTTTTAAATTTGGGTTTTTAAAATAATCCTACTCTGAGGTTTAAATAGATACTTTCTGAATCTTCAGAAATTCGATAAACATTTTTCACAAATTGAGGGCTGTGTAATCCTCTTGAATAAACTAATTCAGCTTTAAAATATTTACCTTCGTAATTTACTTTTGCACCTATGCCACTCATGTGCCCTTCGTCGGTGGGGTCGTTTATGATATTATTTCGGATATATCCATAATCATAAAACACTCCAAGATTAGTTTTTTGCAAGATACTATTGGAAAAAGAATTTTTTATTATTTTCGGCGCAACATTAAAGCTATTAACAGTTAGATCATTTTTAACGTAATAGCCATTATCTCCAGAAATTGAACTTTCTTCAAAGCCACGAACTGTGTATCTTCCACCAATTGAAATTTGGTTCATACCCAGAAGTTGGTTTTCACTAATTTGAGAATCAAAAGTTAAATTATGGGTAATATTAGTGTTGGTTTTTGGAAGTAGAAAATTATTGGTAATAGAGCCATAAAGACCATAGGAGTTGAACTGAATCCTTCCAGTGTCACGATTAATGCTGGGGGAATCTTTTGATGCACCTAGTAATTGCGTGCCTTTGTTATATTTTGGTTGCAAAAAAATTGATCCTGATTTGGTGTAAAAAACATTATCTAAAGAAAATTGTGCAACCGCTGTTTTTCTACTATTATTTAGCAAGAAAACATCTTCTAAATAATTCTTATTTCTAGTGATATTCATTTGGGTTTTTAGAGTGGTTTTATATTTTTTTGACCGACCTAAAACTCTTGAAATGTAATAAGATGAAGAGCGAGAAAAACCTGAAGAAACTGTGGTTATTAAGCCAGCTGGGGTGGTAGTTAAGTATTTGGAATCAGAATAGTTAAATCCTAAAGTGTAATAATTAAAGGGGATTGAAATGGCGACATAATTACTTTTGAAATATTTTTTATGAACTCCGCCATGATCACTTCTGGAATGAGAAAGGTAAATATTGTCGTTAATTCCAAGCAAATTATCTTGATCAAGAACTAATGTTTGCCTAGTTCTACCAGTATTTCTATTGCCAGAATTACTTATTCCAACTGAAGGTTTACTGATAATTCCCACATCATTATTAATTACAATGTCGGAATATCCTTCTTGATCTGAAGGAGTCATATTGAGTTTGGCGTTGTTTGAAGATAGGCGGTTCATCTGGTCTAATCCTTGCTCAATATCTCGCAGATTAACTACTTTGTTTTTATATGGCCCGAAGGCGAAGAATTCTTGTAATTTTCGTCTCCAACTTAATTTTTCATTAATTTTAGAATTATCTTTAATTTCTAAATTACTGGCTTTTCCCTCTTCAACAACAATTTTTATTTTTCCCTGAGTAATGTTTTCCACCCCCAAATAAACTCGCGCTAAAACATAGCCTTTTTTAAGATAGTGGTTTTCGATGGATTTAATGAGGTCTTTTAAATCGGTTTTAGTCAGACATTTTCCTTTCGCGGCTTTAGTAAATTTATTTAATTTGAATTTTTCATTTCCCTCAATTTCAAATTCGTCAATTTTCATGCATCTTCCATCATCATTAAATTCTGCACTGGAAGGTTGGGATTCAGATTCAATTGCTTTTTGACGAGATCGATTAATTTCCTCTAATTCTCTTTGCCTTTCTAAATTTTGTCTTTCTCGGGCCTCTTGCTGCTGAATTTGCACATCTCTTAAAATAGCATCTTGAACACCGGCCGCTTGAAGATTTTGATTTGTAAAAATTAAACAGAGCGAGAGAAAAAGCGCTAGTAGGGATTTATTTGAGAATATTCTGATCAACATTTAGGGCAATTAAATTGGTGAATATTGGGGATTTTGAAAATGTGGCATCGCAATGTAAATCATTACATTTAATTTATCAATATTGTTAATGTTCAAGACATTTTGATGGAACTACAGCGCGAATTATGTAATTTAAAATTTTTAAAGATTAAAATTTGATATTTTAGAAAAAAAAGCTAGTTTAGCCGCCTTGCCAAATTAGACCGTAAAATTAATATTTAATGACAATGGATAACATCAAAATATCGGCCAAAAATGTCGATTTATTCTACGCAGAAAAACAAGCTCTGTTTGACATTAATCTTGATTTTCAAGCCAACACTACCACGGCTTTAATTGGTCCTTCTGGTTGCGGAAAATCTTCTTTTTTGCGCTGTTTAAATCGCATGAATGACACTATTCCTATTTGCAAAATTACTGGCAACATTACCATTGATGATAAAAATATTTACGATCCTAATTTAGATGTTGTTTTCTTACGCTCGCGCGTGGGAATGGTTTTTCAAAAGCCTAATCCTTTTCTAAAAAGCATTTACGAAAATGTGGCTTATGGCCCCCGAATTCACGGTCTTTTTGACACTAAGGCTGATCTTGATGAAATTGTACAAACCAGCCTTACTAAAGCCGGGCTTTGGAACGAAGCAAAAGATCGTTTAAATGATCAAGCTTCTGGCCTTTCAGGTGGTCAACAACAAAGGCTTTGCATTGCTAGAACTATTGCAATTAAACCAGACATTATTTTAATGGATGAGCCTTGTTCGGCACTTGACCCTATTGCCACAGCTAAAATTGAAGAGCTTATTGATGAATTAAAGCAAAACTTCACCATTGTAATTGTTACTCATTCAATGCAACAAGCAGCTAGAGTTTCAGACAGAACGGCATTTTTCAATATGGGAGAAATTGTTGAATATGACAAAACTAATGTAATTTTCACTAATCCTAAAAACCAAAAAACTAGTGATTACATCACCGGTCGCTTCGGCTAATAAGGAAAAACTGAACTCAAGTTCTATTTAACTAACTTTAACATTTAAAAAAATGACAAATCAAAATTTCTCCGAAACAAAATATGATGTAGTAGTAATTGGTGGCGGTCCTGGTGGCTATGTGGCGGCAATTCGCGCTTCTCAATTAGGGCTTAAAGTTGCAGTTGTTGAAGCCAGAAAAACTCTTGGTGGAACTTGTCTTAATGTGGGCTGTATTCCTTCAAAAGCACTTTTGGAAGTTTCGCACAAATTTCATGATGCCGAGCATTTTGCTGATCTTGGAATTGAAACTTCAAAACCTAAAATTGATGTTAAGAAAGTTATTTCTAATAAAGACAAAATTGTTGAAGGTTTAACTAGTGGAATTGCTGGTTTATTTAAGAAAAACAAAGTTACCTTAATTAATGGATATGGAAAATTTTTAGATAAACACACCGTTGAAGTTACTTTAGAAGATGGTAAAAAAGAAAAAATTTCAGGAAAGAATTTTGTTATTGCCACCGGTTCAGAAGTTACTGATTTACCGGGTGTTAAAATTGATGAAAAAGTAATTGTTTCTTCAACTGGCGCTCTTGAATTAACAAAAGTTCCTAAAAAATTATTAGTAATTGGCGCTGGCGTCATTGGTCTTGAAATGGCTTCTGTTTGGGGAAGATTTGGAGCGGAAATTGAAGTTGTTGAATATTTAGACAAAGTCACTCCCACCATGGATGGTGAAATTTCTAAGCAATTTAAAAGAGTCCTAGAAAAACAAAAATTTAAATTCCGCCTTTCTACAAAAGTTGTTTCCGTTAAAAAAGGAAAATCTGGTGCTATTGTAGAAGTTGAAGCTGCTGCTGGTGGTAAAAAAGAAACCTTAGAAGCTGATGTGGTTTTAGTTGCTATTGGTAGAAAACCAAATACTGCAAATCTTGGCCTAGATAAAGCTGGAATTGAAACTGACAAGCGCGGATTTATTCCAAATAATCACCTTAAAACTTCAGTAGATAATATCTTCGTTATTGGTGATTGCACAACAGGACCAATGCTTGCTCACAAAGCTGAAGATGAAGGTGTTTGTGTTGCTGAAATTATTGCAGGCGGCGCTGGTCACATCAATTACGATTGCATACCAAATGTAATTTACACTTACCCAGAAGTTGCTTCAGTTGGAAAAACCGAAGAAGAATTGAAGGCCGCAAATATTGCATACAATGTTGGAAAGTTCCCCTTCATGGCAAATTCAAGAGCCAGAGCAACCGGAGATTCAGAAGGGTTTGTTAAGCTTCTTGCATGCAAAACTTCTGACAAAATTCTTGGCGCCCACATCATTGGCAGAGAAGCTGGAAACATGATTCATGAAATTGTTGTGGCCATGGAGTTTGGTGGTTCGGCAGAAGATATTGCCAGAACTTGCCATGCTCACCCAACTTACAATGAAGCGGTGAAAGAAGCGGCATTAGCTGTCGATAAAAGACCAATCCACATGTAAATTCTATTTTTAGATCAGTCTTTTTAAACTTAAATAAAAATTAAAATGAATGAATTATTTAACGAAAATATTATTAGTAACACAATTCTGTTTGGTAAAAATATTGTTCTAGCCTTAATTATTTTTTGGGCAGGAAAATTCATTGCTAGAAAAATTGTTAATTGCATTAAAAAATCTTTAATTGCTAAAGATTTTGATGAAACATTAGCAAAATTCTTAAGTAATGTTATTTACGGTTTGTTAATTGCATTTATTGCAATTGCCGCCTTGGGTCAACTTGGAATTCAAACCACTTCTCTTGCTGCAATTATTGCTGCCGCTGGTTTGGCTGTTGGCTTTGCACTTCAAGGGTCGCTTTCAAACATTGCTTCTGGAGTGATGATTATTTTTTTCAAGCCTTTCAAAATTAGCGATTTAGTGGAAGCTGGTGGAGTTATAGGTCGCGTTGAAGAAGTGGGACTTTTTACCACAACCATCAAAACTGCTGACAATAAAACCATTATTTCACCAAATGCACTTTTGACCTCTGGAAACATCATCAATTATTCTGCCAAATCAACCCGCAGAATTGACATGGTTTTTGGCTGCTCATATGAAGACGACATTAAAAAAGTTAAGGTAGTTTTGGAAAAAATTATTGCAGATGACGCAAGAATTTTAAAAGATCCCGCTCCAACAATTGCAGTTCTGGAACTTGCTGAAAGCAGCGTTAATTTTGCCGTTCGCCCTTGGGTTAAAGAAGATGATTATTGGGGAGTTTTGTTTGACACCACTGAAAAAGTTAAGTTGGAATTTGACAAAAATGCTATTTCAATTCCTTACCCACAAAGAGATCTTCACATTAAAGGCGCTATTAAAACAAGCTAGTTTAGGCGCGCACCAACCAGACACTTCAAATCCTCTGCCGCCCAACCTTGGGTGGCAGAAAACCTCACTCTCTTCCACAATAACGTCTCAACTTCCCTAATTGCCCTTACCACTGCCAGCAATATTTAGTAAGGGAAGGTTTTGTGATGGTGATTGCTTCGGCTAGTTTATTTTGGCCATGTTTGGATTAAAAAATAAAAACATTAAAATTGCCACATAAATTCATTTTTTTGACTTCGAATAGAGCTTTTAATGTCTCGTTAAATTATCTTTGCCATTCCATCTTCAAATATTCTCTCATTTAAATAAACCCCATTTTCGAAAGTTTCAATCTTCTCATTTCGTGATTTAACCGTCATCAAAAGCTTGATAAAAAACATTTCCGATAAATCTTCCAAAAATGTCAACTTTACTGGCTCTAATCAGCACATCATCCAAACTTGCCGCCAAATCGCGTAAGTATTTGAAAGATTTTTCCCCTCTGGCGTTTTCATTTCTGCGCAGTCAATTTGGGCTAAGCGAAATCTTTGGCGTTTAATAACATCTAAAAGCAAAGTGTCGCCGTCTACCACATTAATAATTTTGGCGCGGTCAAGATAATTGGCATTGACGCTCATCTTCTCCTCGGTAATTATTTTGCCAATAAGCCGCAACTAATTGGCTGCGGGCAAATGTTTCAATTTTTTCTTTGGTAGTAGTAATAAGGGCTTCAAAATCGATGAAAAGTTTTGAATATTGATTTTGGTCGAGAATTTAATTTTCCATTTGTCGGTTATTTTAGATTTATTACATTCTAGAAATTCAGAAACAATCAAAGAAATTACCACACAACCAGAATTCTCTTGGAATATTCCAAAAATATCCTCTAAATTCTGCTCTTAAAAAATTCCAATAACATATTTTCTCAATGCTAAAATTAATCACAAGAACCTTCAAAATCATCAATAACACCAAAATTGCTGATCAGAAAAGATATCTTTTTGG
>JBLHVR010000069.1:0-7866 GCA_047628655.1 Lentimonas sp. | reverse complement strand
TCTCAGGAGATCTTTAGCAATCGTTTATAGCAATATAAACTAGTAATAGAGTGATCTATTATCAATGTTGTTGAAGAAGTCAGTTGCAGGCATAGTACAAATGATCTGGTATTATTTGGAAGGTCCTGCTACGGGAGTTTTGAAAAATATGGTGATGATTTTGCGCAAATGAATGATTCTGCCGGTGCGCTAGCTCTCATTGGTAACTGCGCACTGACCATGGAGGAATATTTTCGCGATGAGGAGCGTCGTGATGTGTTGCTTTTGGTGTAGTAAATAAATTTACCCATTCATTTTTAAAAAGAGTCATTATTCATTATTAACTTAATTACAGAATTAATATGGGAACTAAATCATCAGCTGCGAAGACTAAATCCAAAAATTCACTAACTGAAAATATAGAAATATTAAACGCCAATAAAGAAGAATTGGCAGAAGCAGTTCGGTTTATAAAGAATCTGGAGGGAAAGATTCATCACCAAAAGATTCTTAAAACAACTAATCCAGGATCTAATCCGCCGATTCATGAAGATATTACGACACTTAAATCACAACTAGATAGAAGAATACCTCAAAAAGATATTATACAGAAAGCAGTTGATAATCTGAAGCCTGATATTGAAAAGCAACTTAATGAGGATCTAGATATATTTTTTAAAAAGAAAAGTTATAAAAAAACGGCAGAATTAATTTTAATGGCTTTAAAAGAGGGGGTGTTTGATATGGTGCATTTGGGATATATTCAGACTATGTTCCAGCAAATTCCATATTCTCAATCTTTATCTTGGGCGGTTTTGGCTGGTGACCAAAAAAAGATTCGCTCGCTTAGCACTCAGGTTAATGATGGTGGGGAAGAGGCTTTGAAATATGCAATAATGTCGAATAAAGATAACATTGCAAAGCAGTTGATCTTGGCGGGAGTCAAAATTACCAAGAGTCAAGATGATGACACGATGTCTCTTATGTACAAACATCTCACAGCTCCTACTTTGCGTGTGACAGCAGGGGCTTTGGCTGCTGATCCAGAAGGAAAAAGTGATATAATTAGAGCTCTTTATGAAAAAAAGTCTTTAAAAGTACATGGCATATTAACTATTTCAGAACAGGGGGGAAGGGATGTCATCCGTGCACTGGAGCATCAAGTTCTCAGATATCTTGATCCGAAAGTTTATGCGCAGACAATTGGAAATATAAAGTCATTTCAATATTTTCAAAACGTTACCACAGCTCTTGGGTTTCATTATTTAGAAATGAAAGACTCTATCTCTCTGCAGTCTTTTTATGATATTGGATTGATGAATAAGGATAATCAGGAGATTGCTAAACGCAATGAAGCTTTATCATTATCAGATCAATTTAAGCGAGATGAATCATCTAGTTCTGATGTTAGACAAGACGAATTAGAGGGGGTGCGCAAATATAAACATAATTCTCGCATAAAAAAAGCATTAGAAAAAGAATTATATCCTCTGGCTGAAGCATTAATTTTATATTTCTTAATAAATAAAGATTTAGAGGTTAAAGATATTAGGATTCATGCTACAACATTAATTGCACAAGGGCAAGAACCTTACAGTGAATCTCCTATTATAGCAGCTATTGCAGGAAATAATCTTGACAAATTAGGTCGTGGCTCGTGGAGGAAAGAACAAAATCCAGACACTTTATCAGCATTGCATTATGCCGCAATGGCGCAAAATTATTCAGAAGTAACCGAGTGCCTAGTATTAGGATATATTAATTCTGCTCAAGATGTTTCCAGATCCGCACTAGAATATATGGTGGACAGACTACCGCGACAAGATCTCTCTCAAATATGGCCTAAGAATTGGAGTCCAGTCTTGCAACAAATTTCACAAACCGGAATCGTTGGAGAGAGAAAAAAATATTATCGCGCCTTTCTGTTGCTAAATTTAACAGAAGAAGGAGGGGAATTTAATATTATTAAACGATTGAACTCTGACGATATCAACTCTCAGCGT
Source organism: Lentimonas sp. (assembly GCA_047628655.1). Classification (GTDB taxonomy): domain Bacteria; phylum Pseudomonadota; class Alphaproteobacteria; order Rickettsiales; family UBA1997; genus JAJTCH01. The sequence continues at coordinate 5,884 of JBLHVR010000069.1, read as the reverse complement.
TATTTTTTAACATCAATCAATAAACCTGAACTTCAAGATGCTTTGGGTGCTCGGTTGCTAAATATGGTAATGAATAGCATAGAAAATAAAAAAGGTGAAGATATATCAGAAGTGACAACTGCCCTGGTAAAACATTATTTATTCCAAATTGAGAATAGTCAGGGTCAGCAAAAGGAAGATTATAAAACATTCCTTGAATTAATTATTGATTCAGAATTTATGTCGCAACAAGAAAAGCAAACAAGCCTACTAAAATTTATGATCGGTGGTGATCCAGATAAGAAATGGTTGAGTGATGTATTTGCAGCACAAAGCCATCGACAGGAACAAAAAAATGAAATCAAAAAAATATTAGAAACGGATTATTATAAATTGTCTAGAAATATCACCAAGAAATGTCTTAATGATTATGTTATGAAATATAATTCGGTGAAAGAGGAAGTAGAGAAAGAAATAAATACCCTTAAGGTGCATAGGATGGGAGTTAAGGAGGATTTAGATGGAGGTATCAAGGCAGGGATCATCGAACAATATAAAGCAATGATAGCCCTAATGACGATAACAAACTCTTCCGAAGAAAAAGAAATGTTTTCAACAGACAATAGTTATTCTCTACCAAAAAATCAGGGGCAACTAATAAAGATTTGCACTTTACGAGCTTTATTAAAAAAAGAACATTTGACGACAATTTCTAAGGGTTTAATTTTAGAGGTGATTACTTTTTATAAGCGCGATTCAAGTTGTCCATTTCGTAATAATAGAATTACCGATTCTGAAGAATATAAATTGACAGAGGCCACTCTTCATAGTATTTTTGCAAAAACACTATCCGATAAAGAAACAGAACCCACCCTTTTGAGTCGGATGAAAGGTCTTATTGCTTTCAAACAAAAATCCACCCCCAAAACTATTGGAGAACTAGATAATTCGGACGGTGATTTGGCATATAGAGCAATCAGAGAAAAAACAGAAAGCTCACTGCTAGAAAGATTATCCACGGAAAAAGAGTTGCGAGAGGAATCTGCAGAAGAAGAAGAAGAAGAGTGCCTACCGCATAGAGAGGATAAAAGCGGAGCCCAAATAAAAAGAATATCAACAGATCAATATTATACTGATGATTACATTAATAATTTAATGAGGAAGAGCTTACCTAAGAATACGACTTACATAAGTACCGTCATAAGCCTTTTAGAGAATGATGTACAAATTGAGATAAAGACTTTTGCTAATGATACCTCTAAATCCCAAGCTGTAATTATCATGAATCTTGGCGATAACCACTTCACAGGAATTCATATTATAAAAGAGATAAATAGTTATTCAGCAGTTTATTTTGATCCGATGGTTAATGAGGCGTCCGAAAAAAATTATCCCATCCCAACATACATTTCTGAATTTATTAAAGAAAATCTTAAAACTGGTATAGAACGATCATCCAGCAACATACAGACTTATGAAGAAGGTGAAGAAGTTAATCATCATTGCGGCGCCTTTGTCACTCATTTTATGACCCAAATGGCAGAGGGAAATGTGCGGCTGAGTCCGAACGATAAGAAAATTCAAGTAAAAATAAAGCCAGTGTCAAAAGAAGGAGCGGATCCAGAGTTAAAATGGAAAGATTTGGAAGATTTAACCAAAGAGAAATCTAATAAGATGGGTCAGCAAATTAGAGACTATCACGTCAATTTTTTGGAAAATAAGGTTAAAGCTGGCTTTGATCCATCACAAATTATTAATTTGGCGCCTAGTCAGGAATCTACTTCAGTTCTTACTTCAGCTTCCACTTCAGCTTCCACTTCAGCTTCCACTTCAGCTTCCACTTCAGCAGCTAGTTCAACACTTGGTCAGCCCGGTTCGCACCCAAAAATACAATCAGCTCTTCGGGAAGAAAATGCGCAAGCGCAAGGAACCTCAATGGGTTAAGATAAAGTGAGTGCATCTATCAAGTTTTTGTAACCCAACCCGCTTTCTATCTTCAAGAGCCCAGAACAGCCTGTTTTGGGTCAAAAAATATTTAGCAATATGCCCGATAAGACAACGCTTTTTTCAGAAGATATTGGTGCTGATGGAAAAATTACCGATGAGGCTCTTAGGAAAATATCCACTTCTCTTGATTTGAGATCTTGCGGAGTTTGGCTCAAACCTACTCCAGAGCTCATAGAGCAATTAGAAATCTTGGAGATAAAGGGGGTAGATTTCGGGGATTTTGTTTTGTACTGGCCGATTCATTTCGGGCGTAATGAGCGAGTCACTACCGCTAAAAAAAGGTTAAATGAGCTTGCATTTAACAGAAAGATTCCGGACGGAGAGACCCCAAATAACAAGGCACCAAACACGATTTTGATGCTTAATCGCTACATGGATGAACTTAGTAAATACTATAAATTTAACAAAGACTATAGGGATGTGGATGAAATTGCGAATGAGGTTGAGATTTTGCTCGATATGGTTGCGAGCAATCCTAGCCATTTAGGTTGGATAGAAGAGATGGCAACTACTTATACTTCTGGATGTGTTAATCAGCCTGTTACTGGTTTTGCTATGATTGGTGCTTGGGTGAAAATTGCTCAAGAAACAAATGTTATGAAAAAAATTGCTGCGGCCAAACAATTAATGGTTATGGATGTTATCGCTAACTTTGTGGGTTATTTGAATATTCCAAATAGTATCGAGGCGGAGGCTTTTAATATTCTATTTAGAGAAGTTCATAAGCATCTTTTGAAAAATAGAAAAATAACAGATTCTTGGCTTGGCGTTCAAAAACAGATTCATAGCGAAGAAGTGGTTAAAAAAATATGCAATAAAAAAATAATTAGACAGGCTTGCGCGCAGGCTGATAAAATGATGAGAACACCTCCTCGTGGCGTAAAAGATTTTTTGTTTGAGAAGAATCCAGAAAATGAATACAAAGTTTTAAAAAAATCAGAGCTATGGGCTAAAACCGGTTTCGCATCAGAGACTGCAGTTACTGAAAAAGAAGCTGAGACGAAAAAAAACCAGCTGTTATATTCAATATCAAATTTACCAATTGGCGAAGCCGAGAAGTCAACAAAACTGCACGAAGAATATAAAGCTCTTGAAAAGGATACTAAGAAAAAAATAATAAAAGATGCTGCAAAGCAAACAGATTATGTCGTTGGAGGTATGAGGCCATTATCTTGGAAAACACTCTCTCCACAGCAGTCTTGCTATGTTATACAATAATATCAAATCCCATCTTTTAAACCTAAAAATGGCAATTCAGACCCTTTGGCGTCCATAAAAGAAATTCGTGAAACCTTTTGGGGGTTTGAAGTCCAATGGAACGGAAACGTACGCTAAGGATTCTAGAGCCGCTATTTTAAGGACTCTATAAATTATTAAAAAATTATCTTTTTCCGCTATCTTCTTGCAAGTAAAATTTCTACACCCTTTAAAAACAAGGGTTCAGAAAAATATTTTTTTCTTAGCGTTGGTTTCCGTTCCATTGGACTTCACCCCCCCCCATTAGATAATTTGTTCCAACTTATTTCATTTGCCAAATCTTACGATTTTGCCAATCACCAGGAAACCCCATCTGATGAAAAGCCACATCTTTATTATCTAATAAAGTTAAAAGCTTAGAGCACCATCTATGATTAGGGGCAATAATGTCCATCATATATAGCAATGTGATGAGAGTGTTATATATTTTTCTTGATCCAACAGTAAATTCAGAGGCAATTTCCCTTGTTTTATTTTTTGGTATTTTTGGGATATTAATAAATTCTTTGTTCCATAATCTAGAATGATGAGCACAAATATTGCGTAAAATAGTTAGGTGATGAGCCCAAGATCCTAAAACTGATTCATCTAATTTAAAATATTACCATAACAGTTAAGGGCAAAGAACAATACAGCCTAATATTCTGCATTTTTCTTTGCTTAAAAACTTTTATAGATGCTTATTGTGCCGTAAACAGATATTGATATAGATAGATAATGAAGCTAGATAAATCTTGAAATAAACTTTTAGGAAGGAAAATTTTTTTAAACGCATAGAATAAGATTAGAAAAAATACAGAAATCTAGGATTTACTTATCTAACTCCCAAGACATGGCAAATAGCCATGGTTAGGTCTGAGCGGTTTAGGGTGTAGAAATGAAAATCATCAACTCCTGCTTTGTGTAAGATTCGACATTGCTCAACCGCAACAATTGCCGCCATCAATTTTCTAGTTTCTTCTTTTTCATCCAAACCAACAAAAATTTCTGACATCCATTCTGGAATTGTTGCGCCGCACATTTTAGAGAAATGTTTTACTTGTTTGACATTACTGACTGGTAAAATTCCTGGAACGATTGGGATATTAATTCCTGCTTTGTGGCATTTTTCAACAAAGCGTAAATAGACATCACTATCAAAAAAGAATTGAGTAATGATACGACTAGCGCCAGCATCAACTTTTCGTTTCAAATGATCAATATCAACATCCAAATTCAAAGCCTCAGGATGTTTTTCTGGATATCCCGCTACTGAAATTTCAAAATCAGCAATTTTTTTCAAACCATAGACCAGTTCATTGGCATATTTGTAACCATCTTCACGAAGTTGGTAATTTGGAGTTGAAGCTGGCATATCACCGCGAAGTGCAACAATATGACGAACACCCATTTGCCAATAATTTTTAGCTATTTCTTCAATTTCTGCTCTAGAAGCACCAACGCAAGTGAGGTGAGTTGCTGGTTTGAGGTTGGTGTTCTGAAGAATATTTTTTATAGTATTGTGCGTACGCTCTCTGGTAGAACCCCCTGCCCCATATGTCACGGAAACAAAACTAGGATTTAAAGCTTCTAGATTTTTGATTGATTTCCAGAGTTTTTCTTCCATCTCATCACTTTTGGGAGGGAAAAATTCAAATGAAACATTGAGATCACGCTTCGAGAGAACTATTTCTTCGAGTTTATTGCTGTAATTACCTATCGCCACCACTACTACCTTTAAATTTTGCTAAGTTAGCAGAAGATTTCAATTTATTGTTTGAAGATCCTCCGGCGCTAGATTTGCTGCCTTTTTTACCATTACGTTTATTGTGTGGGTCTGAAGCAAAAGGAGATGCGGGTTTCTTAATAAAAGCTGGTTTTTTTTCGTCAGAATCGCTGATAACTGTCATTTTGATGTTATTTTAATATTATTTCTTAAAGGAGGCCATTATTTGCATTTAAGAAAAAATTACAATTCAAAAGATAAAACAACTTCAAAATTTATTTTATTGTCTGTAGTGTCTGGCAATCATAAATTCAATCTTTGTAAAAATACTATGTTAAAAATAATTCTCACCATTTCACTAATTTTAATAAACCTTAATCAATCACTAGCAAAAACCAGTGATGATATTTTTACAAAAAACAAACGTGACCTCATTAAGGTCGAAAAATATCTAAATAGTATAAAGTTTCTTAAAACAAATTTTATTCAAAAAACCAGCGATGGCGATATTTCCGTAGGAGAATTCTTGCTATCTCGCCCCGGAAAAATGCGCGTAGAATATGGCGACCCCACTCCACTACTAATAATCGCCAATGGCAGTGTTTTGTCATATACCGATGTGGAATTAGAAGAAACATCTTTTTTAACCACCAACAGCACACCGGCATCATTTCTGACTAGAAAGAATTTTTCTTTTTCCGCTAAAGATATTGAAATCACTGATTTTGAAAAATCAGAAAAATATATTAAAGTTGGAATTATGAAAAAAAATAAAAAAGAAGCTGGGATTTTTAGATTAATTTTTTCTCAAAACCCCATGAAATTCGTAAAAATGGAGGTCAAAAATGATCTTGATGAGTTGACCCAAGTTGAATTTGTTGATGCTGTATTTGGTGAAAAAATCAGCAACAAAATGTTTGTCGTCAAAAACAAACT
>JBLHVR010000068.1:0-8153 GCA_047628655.1 Lentimonas sp. | reverse complement strand
TCAATGTGAGAAAAAAGCTTTAAGTAGAACCAGAAGAGTCTTGGATGCTTTTGCTAATCGAATTGGTGACAATACTTGGCAAACCGTCATCACTGAAGATGGTTTAATTACCGTCAAAAAACTTTTACGTCAAAGTGCTACAAAAAATACCGCGGTTTCTTGCCATTGGCTGAGAAGTCGCAGCAGAAGCGAATTAGTTTGGATTGTTGGTAATCGTGATAAATTCAATTCACAAGGCATTGTGCCGGTGAATTTAACTCAAAAAAATCTTATGAAAAGTCAGTGGGAAAATGATTGGCATTATTTACCTGAAATCAAAGCTTTAACGGCAATTTCTGCGCTGCTTCATGATTGGGGGAAGGCTTCATTGCTTTTTCAAAAGAAATTAAAAAATAAGGATAAAATTAGTGATCCATTAAGACATGAGTGGGTTTCCTGCTTGTTGCTAAATGCTCTTGTGCGCCAATCAGGAAATGATGATGAAGGTTGGTTAAAATTATTAGTCGAATGTAAATTAGACGAGAGAAAATTAAAAACTCTAGCCAAAGAAAATATTTCTAATCCGCTGGATAATTTGCCGCCAATTGCTCAATTGGTTAGCTGGTTAATTGTAACTCATCACCGCTTGCCTTTTTTGGGTGATGATAATCAACGTAGTCGATATGCAGATGAGAGAAAAGATTCCATTTCAGAAATGCTAAAAAGCATTACTTCAAATTGGGGATATCAAAATTATTCACAAGAACAACTAGATAATTGCTTTAAGTTTCCAAAAGGCCTGTTGGGCTCCTCAAAAGTTTGGGTTAAAGAAGTAAAGAAATGGTCAGCAAAATTACTGCAAGCCAAACCACAAATTCATCAGCTCATTGATAATGGAGCTTATCGCCTACTTCTTCACCATTCTCGTCTTTGCCTAATGCTCGGAGATCATTACTACTCTTCTTGTGAGGCAGATAAAAAATGGGCAGATAATATTGATTTATATGCCAATACCGATAACGGAATTTTAAAGCAAAAGTTGGATGAACACTTAGTAAAAGTTAGCCACCATGCCTTAATAATAAGTCAAACATTATCAAGTTTTTCCAACCAAATGAATAAAGCTTATGATATTAAGTCGTTAAAAAAGAAAAGCCCTAAAGGTTTTGAATGGCAAGATAGAGCTACTCAAAAAATTGATGATTTTAAAAGAAGAAATCCTGACCATAAAAATTTTGGATATTTCGTTGTAAATATTGCCAGCACAGGCTGCGGAAAAACAATTGCTAATGCTAAAATTATGCGCTCACTATCCGAAGATGGTGAAAGTTTACGCTACATTTTAGCTCTAGGATTAAGAACATTAACGATGCAAACCGGCGATGAATATCGCAATAATATTGGCTTAAAGAACGATGAATTAGCTGTTTTAATTGGCTCTGCGGCAATTAAAGAACTTCATGAGGAAAATAATATATCAGAAGAAAAAAGGAAAACTTTTGAAGAAGGGGGATCTGAGTCTTTAGAAAATTTATTAGAAGAAGATTTAGATTTTGAAGATTCTCCAACTGCTGATTTTTTAGATGCGGTTATTCCAGAACATAATTCTAAAAAACTCAAAGCCTTTCTTTATGCTCCAGTTCTAGCTTGCACCATAGATCATATTATTGCGTCAACTGAGAAAATTCGCGGAGGAAAATATATTTTACCGTGCTTAAGAATGCTTTCCTCTGATTTGGTTATTGATGAAATTGATGATTTTGATAGTAAGGATTTGGTGGCAATTGGCAGATTAATTCATCTGGCAGGAATGCTTGGCCGTAAAGTTATGATTTCTTCTGCAACAATACCTCCAGCTCTTGCAGAAGGTTTTTTTAATTCATATCAGGAAGGCTGGAGAATTCACTCTAATTTTAAACAAACCAAACAAAATATTGTTTGCGCTTGGGTCGATGAATTTGATACGGATATTGACTTGATTGATAAAAAAGATTCAATCTCACGCTGTCAATCTTATCAAGATTTTCATAAAAAATTTATTACCAAACGCATCACAAAAATTGAAAAACAAATAGTTAGGCGTAAAGGATTTATCGTAAAAATTGACGAATTACTAACCGAAAAGACTGATCAGAAAAAGAAATATTTTGAGAAAATAAAGCAAACTGCAATCGATCTTCACAAAAAACATCACATAATTGATAAAATTACAAAAAAGAAGGTTTCATTTGGAGTGGTTCGCGTTGCAAATATTGCGCCATCGATTGATTTAAGTGAACATCTTTTGCAAGCAAATTGGGAAGAGGGTTTTGCACCAAAAATTATGACATATCACAGTCGTCAAGTTTTGCTATTGCGCCACGAACAGGAGAAACATTTAGATAAAGTTCTAAAGCGAAAACAAAAACCAGAAGAAGAGCCGCAAGCATTTAATAATTCCATTATTAGGGCTCATTTAGATTCAACAGCGCAGCAAAATGTAATTTTTATTTTAGTTGCAACTCCAGTTGAAGAGGTGGGAAGAGATCATGATTTTGATTGGGCAATTGTTGAGCCTTCTTCTTATCGTTCCATTATTCAGCTTTCTGGCCGTGTTCGCAGACATCGCAAAACTGCTGTTAATTTTCCAAATGTTGCCATAATGCAATTTAACTTAAAGGGCTTGAAGCAAGATAAAAAACCAGCTTTTACTCATCCAGGATATGAAACAAAATCTCTAAGTCTAAATTCACATAATTTATGCCAGATAGCTGATGAATCAATTTTAAATAATAGCATCGATGCTATTCCTAGAATTTACCAACCCAAAACTCTCAATCATAAAGATAATTTATCAGATCTAGAACATCAAACGATGTCTAACATTTTAACAAATTATTATCAATCTGGTCCCAAATATTTACAAAGTTGGTTGACTGAAAGTTGGTGGTTAACGGCATTACCACAACAATTTAATCGTTTTCGAGAAAGTGCTCCTGAAATAAAATTATATTTAGTTTGGAAAGATAGAAAAACTAAATTTTATGAGAAAGGTGAGCGAGGAGAGTTTCTCTTATGCCAAGAAAAATATGATATTGAAAAATTTAAATTCGATGAAAATCTGCTTAATAAATTATGGTTAAAAAGAGATTATGAAAATATTCTAAAAAAACGCATTGGTGAAGAACAAATTGAATTAGATGGAGAGAAAAATTTAAATGAAGAATCAAAAAAATATGGAGAAATAAATATTCCAGATCGAGATGGAGAAAAATATTTTTATAATGACCAATTCGGTCTGTGGAAAAGATAAAAAAATAGAAACCTCTGCAAGTAAATTAATATTAATACTATTAAGGGATTGACATTTAGAAAAAAATGTTTTTATAGTATAACTATGTCTGCCTTCCAAAAGCAGGTTAGAAGTTTTACGTAAATTTTGAATAATAGATAAAGTAATAAAAAGTGCTCTATCTATTTATTTCTACTGAGAAAGTAGCTTAGCAATTAATCGTGTTAATATTTATTTAAACTTAAACTGCCGCATAGGCAGCTTCTTTGATCACAAAAAATATAAAGATAAGGTGTTTCAATAGAATTCTCTAATACCAAAAATAAATTGGCTTATAAAATTTTAATTAACATCATTCAATATGAATAGCACAATTACAGAATTTTTGTTGGAACGCAAAAATGTTAAAATTAAAGATAAAATAAAACCAAATTTATATGAATTAGAAAAACAGAATATTTTAGATGAATTGGAAGAAAAATTTTCTCTAGAGAATTGGCTACCAGATGCAGCAAAAAGAGCGACTTGGTTAACAATGGTTAGTCATCCAAGTAAATTTAGCCACCCTGATGCCAAAACATCCTCCATAATTTCAGAAAACAAAAGAGCAAATGATGGTTATTTACGCAGTGGGAATGTTTCATATGGTCTTGATGTTTTTGGCAATGCGGCAGCTTTAGATGTTTATAAATTTCTTAATTTGAAGATGAGTGATGGCGAGACAATTTTAAATCATTTAGAAAAAGACAGTGATGAAATTAAAAAAACATTTTTAATTTCAACTGCAAATTATGAAGATCTTAAAAAAGGTCTTCTTTCCATTAAACAATCCGACAATTCGGGAAAAACTGATCGCTTGGTAAAACAAGTATATTTCCCGGCAAGTCAAGCGGATCCCTATCACTTACTTTCAATTCTTACTCCTTCTGGCCTTATAACGACAGTAAAAGAACGCATAGATAAAATGCGTTTTTCAGAAGAAACAAAAAAATCTAAAGAGGATCGCAAAAATAATCACCATAATGCAGCAGGATTCGATGACATATTTGACTTAACAATAATTGGTTATGGCGGAACAAAACCTCAAAATATCAGCATTTTAAATAGCCAAAATGGTGGTCGCTCATATTTGCTCCCATCTCTTCCCCCTCAAATTAAAAAAAGAAATGTCAATTTTCCTAAATATAATTTCTTCAAAAACAGTCTCTGGATTAATAATTTCAAAGATAATTTTGAATATCTAAACAAAGTAATTCATGACAATAGAAACAATATTAAAATTCGTAATTTTCGAAAAGAACTAATAAAATCAATTTTTGATGAAGTTTTGCAATCGGCTGTGAAAATTAGATTTGCAGGAAAAGATGGCTGGTCAAATGATGAAATTTATCAAAATCTTCCTTTTTCACAAAAAATATGGCTTGATAATGCTTATGAAAATGAAAGACAAGAAACAGAAAAATGGATTGACGAAGTTTCTAGTGATTTTGCGCGCTGGGTGATTTTCTCTTATGAAAAATTATTAAAAGAAAAAGCTCAAAAATTAAGCGACTATGAGCTTAAGCACATTAAAGAAGAGGCAAAAGAAACAATTTTAATCACAAGGGGTTTTAACTAATGAATAGACAATTTTTATTAATTTCACATTTGAAAGTTCACAATGCTAATGCGTTAAGCAGTCCATATACAATTGGATTTCCAGCAATGACAGCTTGGCTTGGAGCAACCCACTTCTTACAAAGGCAGCTCCAGCAAAATGGTTTTGGTAATGTTAATTTACCCAGTGTGGCAATTAGTTGTCACCATATTGATTTGCAAACTCATAAAGGTCATGGCGATTTTGTTCATTCAATTATCGGAACTTCCAACCCTCTTGATAATAATGGCAATCGACCAGCTTTTATTGAAGAAGCCAGATGTCATTTGGAAGTGTCAATATTAATCGAATATCAAGGTTTAAATCCTGATGATTCAGTTGGTTTTATAGAATTCATCAACAACCAATTGCAAAAAATGAAATTTGCTGGTGGTGATGTTTCAAGTTTTAAAAAAATAGAGTTAATTTCGGTTGATGAAGATGAAGAAAAATCAATAAAAAAGGCCTTAAACAAATTAATGGTTGGCTATGTTTTGGTTAATCGTAGTGACTTGGTTAAAAAATCAATGATTGATGGTAAAGATGCGCTTGATGCTTTATTAGATCACCTAAAAGTGATGCACCGATCCAGCCCCAATCCAAATGATGATGATAAATTTAACTGGGCAAGTTCTAAAAAAGAATCTGGCTGGCTAGTTCCAATTGCAACAGGATTTCAAGGAATTTCTGAAATTGGAATTGCTAAAAATCAACGCGACATAAAAACCCCACACCGTTTTGCTGAAAGTGTGGTGACATTAGGTGAATTTATTATGCCTTGTCGAATTGAGAATTTGGACGATATTTTGTGGCAATATCATATCGACCAAGATTTATACCTTTGCCAAACTTTAACAAATTTAAAAAAATAGGAGATTTAAAATGACTAAAAAAAATGAAAAAATAATTCCATCTGTTCTGGCTTTTGAAAAAAAACTAGTTCCTTCCGATGGATATTTATATGGAACAAATTGGGAAGAGAGAAATTCTAAAAAAGGAACGGGTTTAAAATTAATTTCAAAATCAGTGCGGGGAACAATTTCCAATCGCCTAAAACCAGCGATTGCTAATGACCTTTTAAAATTAAATGCTGAAGTTGAAAAGGCTAATTTACAAACAGTTGATTCCTGCGCTCTTGGCGAAAATCAAGATACTCTGAATTTAACTTTCACTCTTAAAGTATTAGGAGGAATTGAAAAACCATCAGCCAGTAATGGACAATTATTTAATGAAATATATCCACAAATCGCCAAAAATTATATTGAAAAAACCGGCTTTAAAGAATTGTCAAAACGCTATGCCACCAACATTGCAAACGCCCGTTTCTTATGGCGCAATCGTGTTGGAGCCGAAAAAATTGAAGTCATTGTTAAAATTGGCGATGAAGAGCAATTAGTTTTCAATACAAAAGAATTTTCATTAAATAATTTTGACTCTCCTGATTCAAAATTAAAAATTTTAGCAGATAAAATTGCTGATGCTTTGAGCGGGAAATTGCCATATTTGCTAATTAATATCAACGCCTACGCTTTGGTTGGCAAGGCTCAGGAAATTTACCCAAGTGAAGAATTAGTTTTAGATAAAGGCAAGGGGCAAAAAAGCAAAATTTTATATCATGTAAACGACGTTGCAGCACTGCACTCACAAAAAATTGGCAATGCTTTGCGCTCGATTGACACTTGGTATGGTGCTTTTGATGAAAATGGCAACAATCCAATTGCTGCTGAACCATATGGAGCTGTAACCAATTTAGGCAAAGCATTTCGCAATCCAAAAGATAAAACCGATTTTTTCACTTTATTTGATCGTTTTGCCCTTGGTGAAGAATTAGAAAATGAAAATGACGAGCATTATGTTATGGCAGTTTTAGTTCGTGGCGGAGTGTTTGGTAAAAGCGCAAAAGAAAATTAGAGAGTAAATTATGAAATTTTACCAAGAAATAACAGTAATTAAAAATCAAGAAATAGGAACTTATTTCATTTGGTCAAAACTCCTTACCCAAATCCATCTTGGATTAGTTTCAATTCAAGACGAACAGGAAAAATCGTCAATTGGCGCTTCATTTCCTGAATATTTTATGGATAAAAAATTTGGAATTTTGGGTTCAAAAATTCGTCTTTTTTCTCAAAAAGAAGAAGATTTGATTAAATTTGATTCTGGAAAATGGTTGTCGCGTCTAAATGATTATATTCACATAAGCGCAATCCGCCAAGTTCCACAAAAAATTGATGGCTATGCAATTTATAATCGTTATCAGCCAAAAGTGAATAAAGAGCGTTTGGCAAGACGCTATTCCTCAAGGCATGAAATTAGTTACGAAGATGCTTTGAGTCATTATAAAGATTTGGGGGATAAATTGATAAAACATCCATTTATAAAATTAAAAAGCCTGAGTAGTCAAAATGAGTTTTGCTTGTGGATTAAAAAAACATCTGCAAAAGAATATGTGTTTGAAAAATTCAACACATATGGCTTGAGTGGAATTTCTACCACGCCAGAATTTTAACCAAAGTTTTTTAATGATTTTACAGAGCCAGTAAAATCAACCCTCGATAGAATGATCAAAAAACTTTGGTTAAATTAATAAAAACTATCTTAAAGCTATGTAAATAAAGTATTCGTTTAATAAATTTTTCAGTTCGCTGCCGCGCAGGCAGCTTAGAAAATAGCCCTGTGTGCATCATTGCGAAGCATTCCGTTCGCTGCCGCGCAGGCAGCTTAGAAAGTACGCTCGACAAGACAGGGTTTGTAGTGAGGGTTCGCTGCCGCGCAGGCAGCTTAGAAATCACTTCGGAAATGACAGAAATTAACGCTGCAGTTCGCTGCCGCGCAGGCAGCTTAGAAAGGTGAAAGATGGGTCAATAAAAGCAACGGAATGTTCGCTGCCGCGCAGGCAGCTTAGAAATCCCTATCAAATCTATTTCGAGTTTGGTTTTTGTTCGCTGCCGCGCAGGCAGCTTAGAAAGCGATAGAATCGGGGGCATCATCGAAGCTTGCGTTCGCTGCCGCGCAGGCAGCTTAGAAATCACCTTCAGTTTCATTGCCACATCCTGTTGTGTTCGCTGCCGCGCAGGCAGCTTAGAAAGGCACATTCTTTACAATTGCAAATGCGATTGCGTTCGCTGCCGCGCAGGCAGCTTAGAAAACACTGCAAAAGGAGTTAAGCAAGAAGCTAAAGTTCGCTGCCGCGCAGGCAGCTTAGAAAAGAATCAGTGAGGGTTTAGAGCGAGCTAAGAAGTTCGCTGCCGCGCAGGCAGCTTAGAAAGG
>JBLHVR010000067.1:0-8215 GCA_047628655.1 Lentimonas sp. | reverse complement strand
GTGATGGTTTTAATGTTATTTTCCTTAGCAAAATCAAGACCAGAAGCATTTTCTTTATTAGAAATTACTATTTCAATTTTTGCTGGATAATTTTCATCTTTTGTAGCCTCAATCAAGGCTTTCATGTTTGATCCTCTACCAGAAATTAAAATTGCTGTTTTGATTTTTTGCATTGTATTTGAAAGCAAATTAGAAAGAATGATTAATTATAATTTAAACTATCATCCCGACAGTTAGATTTTTCAAAATCCTAGTTAAGTCAACTAAAATGTCCAACCTATTTTCAAGCAACAAATATCAACCTCTAGCCGATACTCTTCGCCCAAAATCATTTGATGATGTTTTCGGTCAAGATCATCTTTTTGGTGAAGATGGAATTTTAAGTAGAATATCAAAATCAGATAAAATTCCATCTTTAATTCTATGGGGTCCAGCCGGTTGTGGAAAAACCACAATTGCTAAAATTCTAGTTCAAAATAGCAAATTACCTAGCGAATTAATCTCGGCAACTAATAGCGGAACCGCAGATTTAAGAAAAATATTTGGTGAAGCTAAAAAAAGAAAACAAGATGGCCTAGCTACAGTTTTAATTATTGATGAAATTCACCATTTTAACCGCAATCAGCAAGATTTATTTTTACCATTCATTGAGGATGGAACCATTATTCTAATTGCCGCCACAACCGAAAACCCTTCTTTTGAACTAAATTCAGCCTTACTTTCAAGATGCAGAATTGCTCAGTTTAAAACTCTTAATAATGAAGCAATGCATGAATTGTTGAAGAAAATACAACAATATTTAGATAAAGAGTTGCTTTTAAATGAAGAAGCTAAAGAACAATTAATTGAAATGGCAGCTGGAGATGGGAGATATTTCTTAAATATGTGCGAAGAATTATTTAGTTTTAAAGGAAAAATTAACAAAGAAAAACTGCTAGAATTAGTCGTTAGAAGAAGTGCAATTTATGACAAAAACAAAGATGCACACTACAACCTAATTAGCGCATTTCATAAATCGATGCGCGGCTCTGATGCTGACGCCGCTTTATATTATTTAGCCAGAATGTTATCAGCTGGTGAAAATCCACATTATCTATTGCGAAGAATTGTTCGTTTTGCTTCAGAAGATATCGGTATGGCCGATCCAAATGCCCTCATCCAAGCAATTGCCGCTAAAGATTCTTATGATTTTTTAGGAAGTCCAGAAGGAGATTATGCTATTGCTAATGCGGCGATTTATTGTGCCACTGCGCCAAAATCTAACTCTTGTTATATAGCTTACAAACAAGCCGTGATTGATGCTAAAAAATTTAATTCTCTCAATCCACCAAAACATATTTTGAATTCTCCAACCAAAATGATGAAAGATTTAGAATATGGCAAGAACTATATTTATGACCATGATACGGAAAATAGGTTTTCAGGACAAGAATATTTTCCTGATGATATGCTTAAAAATCAAAGACCAAAATATTATGATCCTGATGAAGTTGGCTTTGAAAGGGATATTGTTAAAAGATTAAAATATTGGAAAAAGTTAAAAAAATCCAACTCTTAATAAAAACCAATATTACCTCCATTCCCCTCAGCATCTTCCTCTCCAATTACATTTTGAGAGCCGTGCTCGACTATATCATGAAGTTTAAAGGCCTCAAAGATTATATCTTTTTTTGGAGTATAAGGAGTTGGAAGATTTCCGGTGGTGCGATCAATTTTTACAAACTTAACATCATTTGGCACTCGAAATGGGGTTGAAGGCGTGTCTTTCAAGGATTTTTTCATAAAATCGACAAAAACCGGTAAAGCTAATGACGATCCAGTCTCATATTTTCCCAATGTTCTAGGAATGTCAAAACCAACATAAATTCCAACAACTAAATCGGGAGTAAAACCCACAAACCAAGAATCTATTGAATTATTAGTAGTTCCTGTCTTTCCGCCAACAACTTTTCCAATCGCCCTCGCCCTTCTTGAAGTTCCTCTTTTTACCACACCTTCCAACATTGAAGATATCTGATAAGAAGTGGCGCTGTCAGTAAGTCTTTCTCGGTTATCTTCTAAAAATGGAACTATAGTTTTTTCTTCCTCAGAATTTAAAGCACAATCAAGACAACTTCTTTGGTCTTTTCTGTGAATAGTTTTACCAGTGCGATCTTGAATTTTTTCAATAATAGTTGGACTGACTTTCTTTCCACCGTTTACAATTGCAGAATATCCACTAACGACATTTAGAAGATTTGATTCAATAGAACCTAAAACACTGGAGTAAATTCTTTTTGGCTTTTTATTTATACCAAATCTAGAAATAACCTCCGAAACCTTATCCAAACCAACTTGATCGGCCATTTTAACAGTGACAATATTGATTGAATTTTCAAGACCAAAACGAAGAGTTCTTGGCCCATAAAATCTACCAGAATAGTTAGTTGGTTGATAAAGAGGAAGATCCTCTCCTTGATCTAAAATAATTGGCTCGTCCACAATTATTGAAGCTGGAGTTAATCCATTTTCCAAAGCCGCAATATATCCGAAAGTTTTCATTATTGATCCTGGCTGTCTTTTTGCTTGAGTTGCACGATTAAATTGATTAACTGCATCGATGTATCCACCCATCATAGCAAGAATTCTTCCACTGTGTGGATCCATAGCTAGAAAAGCGCCGTTAGCTTCTGGAATTTGCCTTAAATAATATTTATTTTTCCCATCTTGATCATCAGAATCATTAATTTTTTCAACCATAATAATGTCTTTCAACTTTAAAACGTCGCTAATTTTTTCAATTTTTACACCAATATTATTAGCATCAATATATTTTCTTGCCCACTTAACCTGTTCAATCTCAATAATTCCCTGATCATCATCTTCAATTCCAATTTTAACAAATCCATCTTCAATAACCAAAACCAACGCTTTTTTCCAAGTTTCTTTGTAAAGCTTATCAACAGAAAAATCCTTCAGCTTCTTTTTCCAATCAGAAAATTCATCAATTATTCCTAAAGCTCCACGATATCCATGCTTCATATCATATCTTTCAATACCATTCTGTAAGGCTTCCGATGCATATTCTTGAAGTTCAGGATCAAGAGTTGTACGCACTACAATTCCACTTTCAAAAACATTATCCGAACCATAAAGACCTGTTAATTCTTTTTTAACCGCGTCGGAAAAGAAATTTGCCTTAACAATTTCACTGTCACTTTTTTCATTTAAAATTATAGGGTTCTGAGCTGCCTTTTTAGCCTCTTTTTTGGTAATAAACCCTTCATCACGCATTCGATTTATAACCCAGTCTCTTCTAATTTTAGCTTTCTTGATATTTTTTCTAGGATCAAGCTTAGAAGGAGCTTTGGGAAGCGTTGCTAACAATGCCATTTCTTCAATCTCAAGACTATCAATTGATTTATCAAAATAAGCCTGGGCAGCAGCAGCTACACCATAAGATCCTGACCCGAGGTAAATTTGATTTAAGTAAAGCTCCAGAACTTCTTCTTTAGTAAAGTTGGAAGTCATTTTTACCGCCAAAATTGCTTCTTTTATCTTTCTTTGCAAAGTCCTCTCATTAGAAAGTAAAAAATTTTTTACTACTTGCTGAGTTATAGTTGATCCTCCTCCTGAAATTTTATCTTCAGAAATAAGAGAAATTACATTCTTGATTGCAGCGCGCATAATAGCCATTAGATCAATTCCTGAATGACTATAAAAATTACTATCTTCGGCTGCTAAAAAGGCTTCAATTAAATCTTGTGGAATATTTTGAATAGGAACAAAAATTCTTTTTTCTTTAGAAAATTCACTCAAAAGACGACCATCGGCCGTGTAAAGACGAGTTGTAACTAATGGTTTGTAAGCCTTAAGCTGTTCATAACTTGGTAAACCTGCGCTATATTTTTTTACAATAAAAAATCCGACACTAATGCTAAATAAGAGCATTGCGATAAAAATGGCGAAAATTAGGTTGATGGTCTTAGTCATTATTAATTAATTTTGTCATTTTTTTCATCCTCAAAAAGAATGCGATTTGCCGCACCTTTTAAATCGTCAAATTGTTTATTTTTTAAAGACCACAAAAAAGCAACAAGTCCAATACATCCAAGAAATAAAGCGATCGGAATTAAATAAATTAGAACTGTCATTACCAAATAATTAAAATTTTAAACAATTCTCCCATTTGTTCTTCATCAATTAAGCGATCAATCTCACTATTAATTCTTTTTACTTGAGAAGGAGTTTTTCTAAGTAATAATTTTTCTCTTCTAACCTCCACACCAAGATTAATCAAGAATTCCCTTTGGCTAATAATTGAAGTGCTTAAGTCTAATTTAACTGCAATATTTTTCAAAACAGAAAAATTAACTAAGGCCGTAATATCACAGTTTCCAACCTCTTGCAAAGGCTCAACATACTGATGATTTTTTAATGCTTGTAAAGTATTTTTTGTTGATTCCAAATATCCATAATCAACGATTATAGCAATTCCACCGCTTGATTTAATTGCCTGAGAAAGGTCACTCATAAATAAATTACCACTTGGGCTATATTCAAAAACATCACCAACTTGCCAATCTTTATCTAAATTAGGCTTTTTGATTGATTCCAGAAGGGTAAATTCTAAATCATCATTCTTAACTCCAACCATCTTTTCTGCCCAACCATTTTCGGTTTTAATCAGCTGGTCAATGGCAAAACAATCAAAAAGCTCATTGGAAACAAAGAAAATTGGATTTTGGCTATTTTCAATATGAAAATCTGCAAAATTTTCATACCAAGAAATATTAAAATTTTTTAAATTATCTTGCTGAATTTTACATAATTTAGGGCTTATTTCGATTATTGAAATATTAAAATTTTTAAAGAATTCAGGAATTTCTTTAGCAAAAGTAAGTAAATCTTTCATTAAGGTTCCCTTTCCCGCTCCCATCTCTACCAAATTAATTTTCTTATCAGAGTAACTACCTTGCCAAATTCCAATTAAATAAGCTCCGATTAATTCACCAAAAACCTGACTAATTTCCGGAGAAGTCGTAAAATCACCCGCCTTTCCAAATGGATTTTGTTTTTTGTAATATCCTAATTTAGGATGGAATAAAGCTTCGTCCATAAAGTTACTAATGGAAAGTGCACCACCTATTGTAATTAGATTTTTAAGATGAGATTTCATTTTTGAAATAAATGAAGAATTATGATGTTAATCTATCTGCCATTAACTTTTTTATTCTTTCCTTCCTTGAATATTATCGCCTTTGTCTTTCTCCCGGAGTCTTTCAATGGGCCTTACTGCAAGTTTTTTTATTTTAACATTAGGGCTTGGCTGTTTGAGCGTCAAATTATAAAATTCATTACCACCATGAACAGCTTCCTCATTCAATTCAGGAGAATCATTGGTGGATTTTGTTTGGCTGTTATCGTTATTTTTCATCCAGATTATATCAATTAATAAAATTTTGAAGGATTTTTAAACCGGATTCAGAGCTTTTTTCGGGATGAAATTGCGTTGCCACAATGTTATTTTTTGCAATTATGGCATTTATTTCTTGACCATAATCAAATGTAGCAACAACATTTTCATCTCCTTGGGTATTAAAGTGAAAACTATGAACAAAATAGAAATGTTCTCCATCTTTAATTCCTTCTAAAATTGGATGATTCTTTCTAATTTTAATATTATTCCATCCAGTGTGAGGAATTTTTAAACTATGATGATTAGCTTCAATTTTAACAACCTGCCCAGGAATAAAACCTAAACCTTCATTTCTTCCAAATTCAAATCCAAAATCAGCTAAAAGTTGCATTCCAACACAAATTCCTAAAAATGATTTCTTCTTTTCTAAAACCTGAACCTTAAGTTCGTCAATCATTCCAGGAATAGATTGCAAGCCAAGCATGCAATCTCCAAAAGATCCAACTCCTGGCAATATTATATGAGTTGCCGATTTTAAATCAGATGGTTTATTTGAAATTTCAATTTGAATAAAGGAAGTATTGGTCAAATCAGCTTCAAAGCGCTCTTTTATCTGGATTAAAGCATTAAAAACTGATTGTAAGTTTCCAGATCCGTAATCAATTATTACTATCTTAGATTGCATTAGCTTTTAACCAAATCAGTAATTGAGGGGGAAAATATTTTGTTAGGAGTTTTGCTTTTGAAATGATTATCTATGAAGCGTATTTTAGCATCATTAGTATTTTTTCCAAAGACATTGCCAACAAATTTATAGTTAGTCTTTAAGAGCTTCTGCTCATACCAATATCCAGCGTTTAAGCCGATCATCGAAAACAACCCAATTTCAACAGCCACTACATCAACAAAGCCAAAAGAGCTTTTGTAGAAAATCCAACCAAAGAAAAAAGCCACAACGATAAATGCGCCAGCCTCTTTCCACATTTTATGTAGTAAAAACCAGAAAAAATTGAAAAGAAAAGCGGAAAAGGAGAATTTGTTTTTAACTAGCACTAAATCCTCTATTGTATCATCTTTTGTTTTTTTAATATAGATGTTAAATAGATTCATAGTGCCAGATGAATGGGATTTTAAGCTAAAAAAAGACAACTAGCCTCTTAGGCTGCAACAGCTTCTTTAGCTTTTTTAACGATCTGAGAGAAAGCTTCAGGCTGAGTAACTGCAAGATCAGCAAGAATTTTCCTATCTATAACAATATTAGCAAGCTTTAGTCCTCTGATGAATTGAGAATAGATTAAGCCTTGATTACGAACAGCTGCATTGATTCTTTGAATCCAAAGACCTCTGAAGTCTCTTTTTTTGGTTCTTCTATCTCTGTAAGCATATTGTAATGCTTTTTCAACTTTTTCAATTGCAACGCGAAAACAATTCTTTGCTCTTCCACGATATCCTTTTGCTAGTTTTAGAATTTTTTTATGTCTAGCTCTTTTGGTAACACCTCTTTTAACGCGACTCATATTTACTTAAAATTTTAATTAACGATTATATGGCATTAAGAATTTAAGCACATTGGCAGTGTTTGGCTCGCTCAATATTGCTGATTTTCTTAAATTTCTGATTTGTCTTTTACCTCTTTTGGTCATTCCATGCTGTTTGCCAGCCTGCTTGTACTTAACTTTTCCAGTGGCAGTTACTTTTAAGCGTTTTTTGGCGCTGCTATGTGTTTTTAACTTAGGCATTTTGCTTGTTAAACTATTGAAGAATTAATCAGTATTTTTACTGGTCTCTATAATGGTGGGACCGGTAGGACTCGAACCTACGACCAAGACGTTATGAGCATCCTGCTCTAACCAACTGAGCTACAATCCCAAGGCTTACGACACAATACTAAGTGGCAAGAAAAAGGAGCGAGAAATTTAGAGGCTAAAATTGTTTTTTGCAAGTAGTATTTATGATTTATTTGCAACTACTACTAAAGCTGGTCTTATTAATCTTTCTTTGATTTTATAGCCAGCCTGAATCACCTGTTTAACAAGGCCGCTCTCATTATCATCTTCGGTTATAATTTGTGAAATTGCCTCATGAAAATTATGATCAAACTTTTCTCCCAAAGGATATATTCTTTTAATTCCTTGATTTTCAAGAGTCTTCGATAATTCTTTTTTAGTCATCACAATTGCATCAGTAAAATTCTTAACCTTAGGAAATTTTTCAATTTCATCCTCAGGAAGGTTTTCAGTTGCTAAATAGAAATTTTCCAAAACCAAAACTATATCACTAGCAAATTTTGAAACTGCATATTTATGAGCTTTAGAAACTTCTTCAACGCTTCTTTTCCGAGTGTTTTCTAGCTCTGCTGCGAGACGCAAAATTTTATCATTTAAAGATTTATTTTCTTCTTCAAGTAATGTAATTTGCTTTTCTGAATTGATCTCATGTTCGAGATTTTCTCCAAAATTTTCTTCTGGATCAGCAACTTGGTCTTCAATTTTTTCTTCAGTCATTTTAATAAATTGTTTGAATTGGCAACAAAGAACGGGGAATGTAAGTTGTAAATAACTTTTTTCAACTTATTTTTTGGATTTTATAATTAAAAACACATGATAAAAAGAATAATTTTTTGCCTAGGATCAAATATCGGAGATCGAGAATCTCATTTGAACTTTGCAAATTCAAAATTAAAAAACCGACTAAACTTAAAAGAGATCAAAACGTCTTCAATATTTGAAAATGCAGCTATGCTCTTGGAAAATTCACCACAAGAGTGGAATATTGATTTTTACAATATTGCAATTTCAGCAGATGTTGATCTAGAAA
>JBLHVR010000066.1:0-8233 GCA_047628655.1 Lentimonas sp. | reverse complement strand
CGTGGAATTCACTTAAGATCAGACCACAACTCAAAGCAAAATAGTAAAATATCTGATAATGATATTTCTAATAACTCCGCAGCCGGTATTAGAATAGCATCTGCTGATTTTTCATCACAAAACAATGAGATATCCAGAAATAGCATTTCCAATAATTTACAAGATGGAATTCGTTTAATTTATAATTCAGATAATATTTTCAACATAAAGTTACAGAATAACAATATGAATGATAATACTGGATTTGATTTAAGGTCAGTCCTTTATGCCTCTTCTACTACTCCAATTATCGACCTTGGAGTAGGATCTCTAGGATCTCTAGGAGGAAATAGTTTTAATAGAGTTGTAGGTTTTTACAAAGAAGCTCCTGATACAATCTCCATTTCAGCTAAAAACAACTATTGGGGCTTGGGAAGTTCTACTCTTATCAATGGCTTCAATACAATAGATGATAGCGATAAGCTATTGTCCAATCCTTTCATTGATTAAACAATTCACGATTCAAAGCTTGTTACGATTGAATTTCTGGGAGTTCTTTTATCAAAAAAATTCATAGACTCAATACCATCAAATCCACAAGTTTTTCTGATTTATGAGCAGGCAAAAGGATAGTGAAAAGATTCGGTCTTTCTTACAATGAACCCCCTTTAAAACCCCATTAGTGAAGTTGGAACATTCACTATTTACTCATCTTGTTTAATTAAAAGTGGAATATGAAAAATAATCTGATTTACTTAAAAGCTAAGAAGTGAATTTTTGATTGGTGGGTGGTAGAGAATTCGAATCTCCGACCTCTACGATGTCAACGTAGCGCTCTAACCAACTGAGCTAACCACCCTAAAAGAAGAGGGATTATCTTTTGTTAATTTTAAAAATCTATCAATAAATGAAAAAAGCAGTCATTTTACTTAGCGGCGGTCTTGATTCTGCAACGGTTGCAGCAATTGCCAAAAATAAAAATTATGAACTTTATGCCTTAAGTTTTGACTATGGTCAAAGGCACAAAATTGAGCTGGAAGCTGCGGAAAAATTAGCAGAATTTTTTCAGTGTAAAGAACATAAAATTGCTAAAATTGATTTACGACTTTTTGGCGGAAGTGCTTTAACTGACGAAATTGAGGTTCCTAAAAATCAGGCTGTTCAAGGAGTAATTCCAGTAACTTATGTTCCGGCGCGCAATACAATTTTCTTGTCTTATGGCTTGGGATACGCCGAAATAATTGGTGCCAGCGATTTATTCATCGGAGTTAATCAAGTTGATTACAGCTCTTACCCAGATTGCCGAAAAGAGTTTATTGATGCTTTTGAGAAAATGGCAAATTTAGCAACTGCAAGGGCAGCGGGTGACAAAACCCACGAATCTAAAAAAATTAAAATTAACACTCCATTAATTGATTTAACTAAG
Organism: Lentimonas sp.; assembly: GCA_047628655.1. Taxonomy (GTDB): domain Bacteria; phylum Pseudomonadota; class Alphaproteobacteria; order Rickettsiales; family UBA1997; genus JAJTCH01. The sequence goes on along the minus strand of JBLHVR010000066.1, from coordinate 6,828 downwards.
GCACAAATCATTAAATCAGGGCTGGATTTAGGAGTGGATTACACTATTACCCACAGCTGTTACGACCCAATTTTAAAGGGTGGAGAAACTTATTCTTGTGGGAATTGCGAGTCTTGCGAGTTCAGACTGAAGGGTTTTTATGAAAATGGAACCAAGGACGGAATTAAATATATTTAATATTTAGATCGTAAAATAACTTATTGACATCTAACAAATGATAATGATTATCATTATCATTTACTGCTTTAAGTAAATTTCGATCTATCTAAAAAATATCTTTAATTTAATAAAATGAAAAACTTTAAAAAATCTTTATTAGTTGTGGCAACCGTCCCAACATTCTTATTTGCAGCAGGTTCTCAAGCGGAAGAGAATTTGTGGGTTTACACCAAAGGAACAGACACTCGCCCTCAGGGAAGTTTCGAATTTAAACTTAGTGACACAATACGCATTGGTAAAGGATCTGGCGATTATGTATTTCATGATATTCGTCCAGAAATTGAATATGGCATCACCAATAATTTAACTATTGGGGCGGAAATTATGATTTTCGATCATAATTTCTCATTAAATGACGACATTCAGCCTATGAAAGAAACTCAAGATTCCAATGGCGGTTCTGTTGATCAAACCAAATATGGCGGATATGAGATTTCTTTAAAATATAATGTTCTCAGTCCTTACAAAGATTTTATGGGTCTTTCCTTCGGTCTTGGTTTTGAAGATAGGGATGTTTATCGTTTAGATGGCGCTTCAATAGATCAAAAATCTTATGTGGGAACAATTTTTACTCAGAAAAACTGGCTTGATAATAAACTAACTCTTGCTGTTAATTTAAAAGCAGAACTTGAAAGAAGAAAGTCGGGTGGAGATTTTGTTCTGGAAGAAGAAATTGCTTTAGATCTTAGCGCCGGAATTTCTTACAGGTTCATTCCAAGGCATTTTATTGGTTTGGAAGTTAGAACTCAGTCAGATTATTTGAACCCTTCTGAAGGTGGAGAAAAAGATGCTGCACATTCAAGCTCAAATTGGGACTTAACCGATTTCAGTATTGGAAACAGGCATCAATATGCATGGTATGTTGGCCCAACTTACCATTATGCTCAACAAAATTGGTGGGTAACTGGTGGAATTTTGTTCCAAGTTGCAGGAGGTGGATCTAAGAATGCCTTCCTAGAAAACAACAAAAACTACGATGAGCATGAAGATGTTCATGTTGGCCTTAGTTACGGTTATGAATTCTAATAAAAGTAAAACATTTCTAACGGTAGCTTCAATCTTGGGGGCCTTAATGGTTCCTCAAGATTACGCCTACTCCAAAACTTATCTTACCATTGACCAAGCAAAAGAAGTTTTATTTGAAAATTCTTCCATGGAAGCAATTGAAGTTTTTTTAACCAAAGAACAAATGAAGTCAATTCGCAAATCTTCAAAAACTAGAGTTAGAAACAGTAAGATGAATATTTGGAAAACCAGAAATGGAGATTGGTTTATTGTCGATAATGTGGTTGGAAAACATGAATATATTGACATTGCAGTGTCTATTTCAAAGGCTGGAAAAGTTCAAGGTGTGGAAGTTTTAACTTATCGAGAAACCTATGGCGATGAAGTGATGAACAAAAAATGGCTAGCTCAATTCTTAGGAAAAGATAATTCAGAAATATTAAAATTAGACCAACAAATTAAAAACATTTCAGGCGCAACTTTATCTTGCAGACACATTACAGACGGCGTGAATCGACTAACTCACACTTGGGATCAAGTTCTTAAATTCTTGTAAAATGAATTCAATTAATAGATGTAAACCACTACTTGGAACTTATGTAGAAATCGACATATCGGGAAATTTTGAAGATAAAATTTTGTTACAAATTAGCAAAAATGTTTTCTCAAAAATAGAAAAAATAGAAAGCTTGATGAGTTTTCATAATGACGAAAGCGAACTTTCCTACATAAATTCCAACGCCTTTCACCATAGTTGTGCCATTTCTGATGAAATGAGAGAAGTTATTGGTCAGGCTTTGGAAATAAGTAAATTAACCGATGGAATTTATGACATTTCAATTGGAAGTGAATTAGTAAAAAACGGATTTCTTCCTAATCGTTCTATTGAATTTGATGAAGATGCAAGCTTTAAAGATATATTCTTGGATGGAAATAAAATAAAGTTTAACAAAAGAATGCAATTAGATCTAGGCGGAATTGCCAAAGGATACGCCGTAGATCAGGCTCTTTTGGAAGTAAAAGACAAAAATGTTGAAATTGTAATTAATGCAGGAGGAGATTTAGTCATGAATAATTGGGAGGATAAATATGTAAATATTAGAATTCCAAATTGTTTAAAATCTGAATTGAAATCCATGAAAATGCAAAATAAAGCAGTTGCAACTAGCGCTTCTTATTATTTTAACAAAAACAAAAACCCCATTATTTCGGCAAAAACTAAAGAAATGGTTAGTGACAAAAGAAGCATTTCAGTGTTTGCACCAAATTGCATGCTGGCAGATGCTTTAACCAAAGTTGCTTTCTTAAGCAGCCATTTCAAAAAATTTAATAAATATTTTGGCGCTCAAGCCTTTGCGATTGATGAGAAAGGCGCAATGGAGGAATTGTGCCAGCAATAAATGTTAAAATAGCCCTCAGATATCAATTTTGGTTATTCATATTAATAGCAATATCCTTTTTAAGTGGAGTCGGTTTTTTCATTTTGAGTGAGTTCTTTAATGTTATGGGAGAATTTGGACAAGAAAAACATCCAGCAGGATTCACAATTCTTAAAATTCACGGCGGAGCAGCATTTTTAATGATGGCAACTTACGGGTTCTTTTTAGGAGGACATGTTAAAAAAGCCTGGAAAATGAAAACAAAGCCAATATTTGGAATTATCACCGCCATTTTACCACTTCTTTTGATGATTACCGGATATTTACTCTATTACATTGCAGCAGATTTAATGAGAGAAATTGTTGAATACACGCATCTTGGAATTGGCGTTCTTCTGCCAATAATTTTAACTGCCCATATTTTAAATCCACCAAGTAAGAATAAAAAACAAAGACGCCTGAGAGATGAAAAAAATTAGATGGAATTCACTAAATCGCAAAATTCACTATTGGGGTTCAATAACCTCAGCCTTGCCAATTTTAATTATCATCATCACGGGCTTGCTTTTAATCTTTAAAAAAGAATCTGAGTGGATTCAACCTTCAACAATTAAAGGGCAGGGCAATTACCCAATCGTTACTTTTGCAGAAATTCTAGACATTTCTAAGGCAACCAAGGAAATAGAAGTAAATGACTGGTCAGACATTGACCGCTTAGATGTTCGTACTAGCAAGGGAGTAATTAAAATTAGGTCTAATAATGGTTGGGAATTGCAAATTGACAGCCAAAATGGAGAGACTTTAAAATTGGCTTACAGAAGGTCAGATTTAATTGAAGCCATTCATGCCGGAACATTTTTTCATAAATATGCTTCTCTAGGATTATTTTTCCCCGCTGCCTTAATTCTTCTAATTCTAATGATTACTGGACTGTATTTATTCGTTACCATGACAATTACCAAAAGCCAGAACAAGAAGCGTAAATTGCAGTTTAATAGATGATAAAAAGAATTTTACTCATCATTATTCTGGCTTTCATTCCAGTAAAATCTTTTTCCCGAGAGAATTCTGGAAAGCTCATTATAAGAAAAAAATTTTCAGATTTTACCACTTCTTTTGAATCAGATTATCGATATAATGAGAGTGAATTGGGTCATCGACATTATGATTTGGGAATAAAAATTCCTTTTCTAGAAAGCTGGTCAGCCTCTATTAATTATCGCTCTGTTTACAAATACAAATCTAAAAATAATAAATGGAAGCTAGAAAAAAGACCTCACATTAGTTTGCAAAAAAATTTCAACAGTAAATTTGTAAAATTTCAATTAAGAACTAGGCAAGAATATCGCTACAAAGCAGATGGCAGCCAGTCGATCAGAAATAGAAGTAGGCTCATGATAAAGTCTAATAAGGCAATATTTAAGCTAAAACCTTTTATTGGTAACGAGATTTTCTACGATATGGATGAGAATAAATACAATAAAAATTGGTTAGTTGGAGGGTTTTCATTACCAAAAAGCAGGCTTGGAAATTATAGCATCTATTACAAGCATGTAACTGATTTGAACGACCAAAATCAATGGAATTACGATTACAGTTTTGTTTTTAAAGCGGTTTATGAATTTTAAAGAAACTATTCTACAGTAACTGACTTAGCCAAATTTCTTGGTTGGTCAACATCGTTTCCGCGATAAATTGCCGTGAAGTAAGCAATTAACTGAGTTGGAATTACCGCCAATAATACTTCATCAATAATATTCTCAATTTCTGGCAAAATAATTGAACCAGCAATTATCCCTTTTAACTCTTCAGCTCCATCTTCATTTCCAATTAAAATAACTTTTCCACCACGAGCACAAACTTCGGCAATATTGGAAGATGATTTTTCAAATAATTCACTATTTGGTGCAATGGCAATAATTGGCATTTCTTCATCAATTAAAGCAATGGTTCCATGCTTTAATTCACCAGCTGCAATTCCAAAAGCGTTAATGTAGGAAAGTTCTTTTAGTTTTAAAGCGCCTTCCAGTGCGGTGGGGTAAGAAATTCCACGACCCATGTAAATTAGGCTTTGAGATGTGCTAATTAATTTGGCGGCTTTTTTAATTTGGTTCAAGCTTTCTAATGCCAAAATTTCCTTCATTTTAGAAGGTATTTTGGTTAAAGTTTTGAGTAATTCTTTGGTTCTTTTGGCGTCAATTTCTCCTCTAATTCGGGCAAAATCTAAGGCTAGTAAAGTTAAAACTGTAACTTGAGCAATATAAGCTTTGGTTGAAGCAACTCCAATTTCAACACCAGCAATGGTTTTAATTATGCAGTCACTTAAATGTTCCATGCTGCTTTCTGGCGCATTTACAATTGCTAAAGTTTTTTGATCATTTTCCTTAACATATTTAAGCGCTGCTATGGTGTCGGCCGTTTCACCAGATTGTGAAATGAAAATGTTTAAGCTATTTTGAGAAAAAGGCGCCTTATTATAGCGAAATTCTGAAGCAACACTCACTTCAACAGAAATTCTAGCGAGTGACTCAATTAAATATTTAGAGGCCATTCCAGCGTAATAGGAAGTTCCGCAGGCAATGATGTTAATTTTTTCAATCTTTTTTAGATCAAAGGGGAAGTTTGGTAAAACAACTTTATTTTCTGCAGTGTAATTATTAAGAATGTTTTGAATTACCTGTGGTTGCTGGAAAATCTCTTTTTCCATGAAATACTGGTAATGTTCTTTGGTAATTTTGCTAATATTTTGCTCAATTGTTTTAATTTCTCGATCAACTTTTTTCTCCTCGGAATTAAAAATTTCAACTGAATCATTACTCAAAAAAGCAATGTCTCCATCTTCTAAATAGCTTATTTTATTGGTTAATTCTGCCAAAGCGAAATAGTCAGAAGCGCAGTAATTTTCGCCAGAATTTTCTTCTCCAAAACCAATTAAAAGTGGCGAACCATTTTTAGCAAGAGCCATAAAATTTTCTTCACCCTTAAAAATAATGGCCAAAGAAAATGCTCCTTTTAACTCTTTTAAGGCTGAAAATATCGCTTTCTTTTTGTCACCAGTTTTTTCTAAATGAGACGAAATTAAATGCGGAATAACTTCACTGTCTGTCTCGCTTAAAAATTTGCAATTTTCTTTTTCTAGTTTTTCCTTCAATTCTTGGTAATTTTCAATAATTCCGTTGTGAACCACAGAAACATTTTCACTAGTGTGTGGGTGTGAGTTTTCAGAGCTTGGCTTGCCATGAGTTGCCCATCTGGTGTGGCCAATGGCAATATTTCCAGAGAAATTTTTATTTTCTGCAACTTCAGCTTCTAAATTAACAATTTTTCCTTTTTTCTTCAAAGTATTGATTTGGCCGGCTTTAATTAATGAAATTCCAGCTGAATCATAGCCGCGATATTCCATTTTTTTAAGACCTTCCAATATTTCAGGAACAATATTTTTTTGGGAAATAATTCCAACAATGCCGCACATTTTACTAAAGATTAATGGTTATTTGCTAATTTCCAGAACATCTTAGAGGCAGTCAAACACTAAGTAAATCGTAATGTTTTGTAATAATTCAATCAGTATTTTATCAACATTCCACCGATGCCCCTAGGGGCATTTGTTTAATTTTTCACAAAGATTGTTGTAAATTGAGACAAGTATGTGGAAAAATTTGTAAAAAGAGGAGACGGACCTACAGTCAATCCCCATCAAGACACATTGATAATTTCTAAAGAAAATTTTTATTTAATATTCCAAAAAATATGAATTTAGAAAAATTTCTGACCGTGAAATTTGGTTTTTTTAAGCCAATTTTTAATAAATAAAATAAAAAAATACTCTAATTCCTTCAAAAATAGAGGTTGAGTTTGCTATTAGCCTTTCCACAAAAGTGGGAATTATTACTCTGAATTCTTCAGCAAATGCCGGTTTAAAAGTAAAGCTAGTTTGGAATTTATGAATATTAAAACAGATTTAAATGCCGTTAAGAAGAGAAGAAATAGAAAAATTAATAGAGGAAGCCACATGCGTGGTATTTTTAGACGACGTGCGCGTTGCAACCGCCTGGCTGTATGATTATCAACATTTATTTACTGCCGGACACATTATTGACGGATCTTTCGAAAAACAAGTAAGAGACATATTTTTATCCTTTTATCCAAAAGAAGGGAGGGGAGATTTATTTGGCGATTATCCTGATTTAAAAAAAGACTTAGAAAAATGTCGGGATGGTGATTT
>JBLHVR010000065.1:0-8524 GCA_047628655.1 Lentimonas sp. | reverse complement strand
ATGGATTCGGATATTTGGTCAAAATGGAAAGGTAAAATGCCGGTAATCTATAATGTTGGAAGTGATGGATAATTATTTTAATAAAAACACCTGCGGGGCCGCTTTTAGTTTCATCTGATTTTGAGGAAATTATGGGGTTTTGTTTTGAAACTCATAAAGAATATCTTGGCATAATGAACAGTGCCACAGAACAGTAAACTTCAATATTAAAAAAAGATAGAAAACAGCTGGAATAATATTTCTCTGGCACCAGAAAGATTTTTGACCCTCCTTTAAAAAGTAAAGGCACCATTTTTCAGAAAAAAATTGGGATGGATTGTTTAAAATTCCATATGGAGAAACCTCAAGCTGCAAAGAATTGGCACAAGATATTGGCAATGTTAAAGCTTGCAGAGCGGTGGGAAATGCTAATAGCAAAAACCCCATCAGTATCATTGTTCCTTGCTATCGCGTTGTTGGAAAAAATGGAACTTCAACTGGATATGCCAACGGTTTAGACAAGAAATAATTCTTGTTAGATATTGAGATAAAATATCAAGCGAAATGATTGATGCTGCTATAAATTAAGAAATAAGGGAAAACAAGAAGCCAATTAATCCGCCAAAAATTCCACCCCAAACAACCAACCAACCCAAATGTTTTTTGATCATTTTATCGATTATGTGTTTAACCATTTGTGGCGTTAAATCAGCAAGGCGTTTGTCAATTATTTGTTCTATTTTTTCAATTAAATTTTGAGTAAGTCCGCCTTTTTTATCATCATCTGAACTGCCATTTTGGTTTTCTGTTAGGTCGTTGATAATATTCTTAAGCTTTTTAATAATGGGTTCTTTTAAGGGATCCAAGGCTTCTTTTCCACCAAACATTGACAACATTGAACCCATTGGCGATTCTATTATTGCGTCTTTTAAGCCTTCAAAAACTTTATCAAAATCAATTTTTTTATTAATTTCTTGCGAAGACAAAATGTCACTATTTTGTTTAAAAAATTCCTCAATATGTTTTTTGTTAAAGAATTCCTCGATGATAAGATTTTTAATTCCTATTTTAAAATCTTCAAAACGATTAGGAATTACACCGGAGCCGTAAAGAAAGGGCACTTTTTCAAAGAGCATGTGAATTGCAATCCAATTGGTTAGGCTTCCTGATAGAGCAAAAATTCCGGTGAAAAATATCCTGCAATTGCTAGAAGAGCTGCAATTAGATTTGTTGCTAGGCTTTTGTTCATTTCTATTAATTTAAATTTTTTGCAATCTGATTTAGCCCTTCTTTGTATGAGGGGAAAATTAATTGATGGTTTAGTAATTCTTTAAGCTTGCCGTTGTCGACAATTTTATTATCTAGAGCGAATGATGATTTTTTAGATATTTTTATGTCGTTACTGATGGGTAATGTATCAATTCTAAGTAGCTCTTGGCAAATGTAATCATTGACCTCGCTTGTGGGACAGGGTTTGTTGTCGGCAACATTGAAGATTTGATTCTTAATTTCTGTCGATAACAGAATTTCCCTAATAATTGCCACAATGTCTGCAACATTAATGCGAGATATTAATCTATTTGAAGGATTGTTGTGAGTTATTTTTCCATCCTGAATTGACAATAGGCTGTTTCTTTTTTCACCATAAATTCCTGATAATCGCAAAATGATGATGTTCGCTGATTTATTTTTTTGTAGCTCCAAATATTTATTCTCACATTCAATTCTGGCTAATCCATTGCTGGATTGAGACTTTAATTCTGAATCTTCTTGAACTTTGCAGCCAGAGTGATCTCCATAAACTGAGGTTGCGCCAAGATAAATTAGTTTGTAAGGAGTTTGGCGATTTAGGAAATAATCATGGAATTTGTCGATTATTACATCTGTTTTTAATTGATAGAAAGGTGGTATGGAAATTACAAAATTATCGTAATTATCCATAATTATTTCGTCAATTTCTGAAAAATTAATGGTTTGGAATGTGTTTGGTGTTTTGAAATATTTCTCTTTTGAGTAATTTATTGAAGCGCTAAAATTTAAAGAATTATCTAAATGATAAGATTTGCAAAAATATTGAGAAACATATCCGTGTCCTAAAAACAAAGTTCTTTGGTGTTTCATATTTTTTAAAATTCTATTTTAAGGCCATTGAAATCAATAACATTTCCAGAATCTGCCGGAGATGAATTTTCTATCACTTCTAATAATTTTGTCACCGAATATTCGGGTGTGAATAACTTTTCTTCTTGAACGGCGCCTTGAAAAGGTTTAGACAATTTGCTATCTACCGTTCCTGGGTGCAGGCCAATAATGACTGCATTTTTATTAGACCGTGCAATTTCTATTGAGGCGTTTTTTAGAATCATATTCAGGGCCGATTTTGAGGCGCGATAGGAATACCAGCCCCCTAAATGATTGTCGGAAATACTTCCTACTCTGGCGCTAATTGCGGCGAAGACAGATTTTGTTTCTCTGTTTAATTTGGGTAAGAAATGTTTAGCAATAATTGCTGGAGCAATGGTGTTGATGCTAAATATTTTCTGGAATTTTTCTTTCGACAAATCTCGAAGTGATTTTTCTGGACCAAAATCTTGTCCATTATTCTTACCATGAAGCATTCCAGTTGCCACAATTACCATGTCAATTTTGGCATTTTCACTCACAATAGTAGCGGCAGATTTGATAGATTCTTCATCTTCAATGTCAATAAAATGAGATTCTACTTTTCTATTTTCAAATTCTGTTTCTGATCTGCTAAACGCAAATATTGATTTTGTTTGTGAATTTGCTGCTAATTTTCTAACGAACATTTCTCCCAAAGATCCGCTGGCGCCAATTACAGCGATGTTTAAATTTTCTTTTTGCATGTAATAATTTTTTTTAATTATTTATTTTTTAATTTTTTTGGAAAATATCTAAATGGCATCGATTCCCCTCTTGATCTTTCAGGAAGTTTTTTCTTTAAATATTTACTATTTTTAACCTCTTCTCCTTCGAAAGCCTTTCTATTGGTTTCATCTTTGTGTGTATACCATCTTGTTGGCTTAAAAACTCCGACACATACGCCAAATCTTTCTGCTAAAACAAATTCACATTTTTCTGCAGATTCTAAAGAGCAAGTCCACGCCTCTCTAACGCTGTCATAAATATTTTCTTTATTTTTGTATGATTTATTGATACAGATGGCCATTATTTCTTCACTAAATTCTGTAATTGGCTCTCTTGATAAATTATCGTTAAGATCTTCCGCCAATTGTGACCCTCTTGTGCTTGAGCCGTGTCCAGCTTGGCTATTTGTTAAATTTTCTAGGCCATAAACATCAATTAAACTTGCTTCTATTTCAAAGGCAATTTTATTGGCTGTTTTTTTGTCCACTTTACCATATTCTTCTTTGTCTGTGTAAAAAGGAATGTGCCTATGAATTACATATCCAACTTCTTGTTCTGAATCTTTAATTTCTTTGATGATTTTACATTTTTCACGTTCTTCTATTTTCTTTTCTTCTAAAAACGACTTCTTATCCTTCTCGTCCATCGCTTTAAAAGCCTCTCTGTTCTCCTCTCTGATGAGTTTTTCTGTAGCAACTTCATGTTGAAAGGCTCTGTTATTAGATCCTTTTCCTACATAAAAAACTTTTTTATTTCTTGGGTCAACCAGGCAATAAACATAAACTCCCAAAACCTCGCTTACTTCTTTTTTGAATTTATTGATCATGATATTTAAAATTAATTTTAATTAATATTTGGTAATTTTACTTTACAGACTTTTTGGCTAAAAATGTCTAATTATTTCTGCGATTTGGTCGGTGAATTCTTTCTTGCCAAAGTTTTTTCTAAAAACCATTCCAACTTCTCGTGATTTTTTTGGTGTGAATGAGAGAGTTTTTAAATTGTTGTCATTTAAACACGATAATTTGGGTAATAGGGCGGCTCCGTTGCTAATTCTGACCATATTTTTTACTGTTTCAATATTGGTTGCGTAAAAATCGCTAAAGTTATTCTGGGAGTTTTTATCATAAATTGAACAAATTTCTTTAATATTATCTGACATACAATTTCCTTCCTCAAGCAAAATTAGCTTTTTATCATTCATAATTTTTGGGAAATCTTTTTCAGTTAATTTTGATTCTTTAGGCAAGGTAAGAAGAAATTCCTCATCATACAATTTCAAATAGCTGGTTTTGTCGTCGAGCAAATTTGTGAAATAGGCGATTATTCCTACGTCAATTTCTCCCATCTTTAGTTTTTCCAGCAAATCTTCGGTTTTTAGTTCTAGGAAATAGAATTTAATATCGGGAAATTTTTTGTGCATTTCATCAACGATAAGCGGCAATAAATAAGGACAGATGGTTGGAATTAGGCCGATTTTTAGGCTTATTTGAGTGTTGCTAATGTTTTTTATTTGGGAATGTAAGTGAATAATATCTCGAGAATATTGGATTACTTTTTCTCCCTCCCTAGTGGTGATCATGTTTTTTCTATCTCTTTCAAAAATATTAAAACCAAGCTGATCTTCAATTTTCTTAATTTGCTGACTTAGGGCAGGTTGAGAAATGAAGCATTTTTTAGCGGCGCCGCTGAAACTCTTTAGTTCGTGGGTGGCAATTAAATATTCAAAATCTCTGATGTTCATCATAGGTAAAAGTTATTATTAGGATAATTACAATATATTTTACTTATGAAGTAATTCAACTAAATTCTGTTGCAATGACTCGCTAAGTAGAGCGGGTCAGATTAACAATCTTCGCTACTCGTAGCGAAGATTGATTTATTAATTTTAAACTAATTAGAAAATTATGTTAACGATTGGCGACAAGTTTCCAGCTTTCAATTTAAAAGCTGTAAAAGCAGGGAAATATCCGGAAAGCCCTGATGATGCTTTTATTCAAATTAATGACCAAACCAACCAAGGAAAATGGCAGGTGCTTTTCTTTTGGCCCAAAGATTTCACTTTTGTGTGCCCAACGGAAATTGCTGCTTTTGGAAAATTGAATGAAGATTTTTCCGACAGAGACACCGTTTTGATGGGCGCCAGCACAGATGGAGAATTCGTTCATTTGGCTTGGAAAAGAGAAAATGAGGAATTGTCTGAACTTGAAATTCCGATGCTTGCTGATGTTGGTGGAAAGTTATCTGCCGATTTGGGAATTTTAAACAAGGAAGAAGCAGTTGCAAATAGGGCAACTTTTGTGGTTGATCCGGATGGAATTATTCGTTTTGTTTCGGTTAACGATTTAAATGTTGGAAGAAATCCTGATGAAGTTTTAAGGGTTTTAGACGCTCTTCAAACCGATGAGCTTTGCCCTTGTAATTGGAAAAAAGGTGAAGACACCATTAATGGTTAATTACATTTCTACGAATAAATTTCTCCGCCGCATGCTTTTGAAGTGTGCGGCATAAATTAAAAGAACAATAAAATGACAAAAAACATAGAATTTAAAGAGTATTCTCGCGACATAAAATTGAATTTATCTAGCGTTTTAAAGGCTGATCCAGAATCTGCTTTACAAGAGAATCAGATTTATGGAATTGCCCTAGCTTGCGCTTACAGCACTAAAAATTCTGATTTAGTAGAGTTTATTTTGGAAAAATCGGTGGAAAAAATTAGCGCCTCAGAAATTGAAGCGGCAAAAGCGGCGGCTACAATTATGGCGATGAATAATATTTATTACCGTTTTGTGCATTTAGTTAGCGACAAAGCTTATTTACAAATGCCAGCAAAATTGCGCATGAATATTATTGGAAATTCTGGGGTTGATAAAATTGATTTTGAGTTATTTTCTTTGGCAGTTTCAACAATTAACGGTTGCGGATTGTGTATCGATTCTCATGTTAAACAATTGGTAAATTCTAAGGTTGATAAATCGACAATTGCCCACACAGTTCGAGTTTCAAGCGTGGTTAATGCCGTGGCTCAGTCTTTATTTATTAATTAATATCAATTTTCTAGCTTTTTGATTAGATTCTGGGTCGAATCTTTTTATTAATCTTAAATTAAAAAAATCATGATCAAAGCATACGCATCCTACAAGCAGGGCGAGGAATTAAAATCTTTCGAATATGACCCAGGAGAATTATCTGCAAATGAAGTTGAAATTGATGTGCAATATTGTGGAATTTGTCATAGCGACATTAGCATGATTGATAATGAATGGGGATTGACGCAATATCCAATTGTGGCGGGTCATGAAGTTTCGGGAAAAATTGCCGCCATTGGAAAAGATGTAACATCGTTCAAAATTGGCGACAATGTTGGTTTGGGCTGGCACAAAGGATATTGCGGAAATTGCTCAAGCTGCGATTCTGGCGATAATAATTTATGTGCAAGCGCAAAGGGAACAATAATTGCAAGTCATGGTGGTTTTGCCGATAAAGTTCGCGCACAAGCTAAAAGCGTGGTGAAAATTCCAGATGGAATTGATTTGGCATCTGTTGGCCCATTATTTTGTGGGGGAGTAACGGTTTTCAATCCGCTAGTGCAATTTGACATTAAGCCTTACCACAAAGTTGCTGTGATTGGAATTGGCGGCCTTGGGCACATGGCGCTTAAATTTTTGAATGCTTGGGGATGCGAAGTGACAGCCTTTACTTCTTCCCAAAATAAGAAAAAAGAAGCTTTAGAACTTGGCGCTCATCACACAGTAGATTCTAAAAATGCGCAGGAAATTGAGCAAAATGCCGGAAAGTTTGACATGATCATTTCCACCGTAAATGTTAAGCTTGATTGGAATTTGTATCTTTCAACTCTAAAAGCAAAAGGCAGATTACATTTTGTTGGCGCCAGTTTAGAGCCTTTAGATATTGGAGTTTTTAACCTAATTTCCGCTCAAAGATCAATTTCAGGATCTCCAGTTGGCAGCCCAGAAACAATCGCCAAAATGTTAGATTTTGCTAAATTGCACAAAATTCAACCAAAAATTGAAGTTTTTAAAATGAGTGAAATTAATCAGGCAATTAACAAATTAAGAAATAATGATGTTCATTATCGTGCAGTTCTGAAGAATGATTAGTCAATTCTAGGGATCTGTTTTTTTGGGCTAGGATTATTCTATCAACCATAAAAATTAATTAATTTTCTGGCGGAAGAATCTTAGCCCAATAACTATTTTTTTCTGCTTCTATTGCGTCATTTAATTTTTTATGCTCCAAAGCAAGGTTAGAGAAAGATTTAAAAGGGAGTATTTGTCGAAGAAGGATTTCAAGAAATAATTTGAAGCAATTTTAAATTAATAAAATTAAGAATGTCTAAAGGAAATAAATTTGCAAAAGACCCGCCTCAAGCAATAGCAGAACATATGTTGTCTTTCTCTTCAGAAGAAGATGTTTTTAATTTTATCAATACTTTTCCAGACCCATTGGTGATAGAAGAAACACTTGGCAGTTCTCAAATAGAAATATTAGTTGATCATAATCTCATTGCAATATTGTTGTCTGATGAGGTTGAGAGTAGGATTAAGATTAATGTTCTATTGAAAACACATTTTGTTGGAACTCTAGTCTTTGATAAAGAATTGATTGATTATGATATAATAAGGTTTTTAACATTAGAAGAACGTCAAGATTTATCCTGGTTGAAGCGTTCTAAATTAGACTTTTCTAGATTAGGATTAACTTTAGAAAAAATTTGCCAAATACAAAAATATATACCGAAGAATCAAGATTCTAAATTTCTTATTTGCGAATATAATGGTCTTGGGGAATTAGTTAAACGAAAGGAATATGATGGGAATATTCAGTTTAACGATGGAAGTATCAAATCATGTGATAGATTTACTATTGATCAATATAGTGCTGATGGGAATTTAGATAAAAGACAGGAATGTATTGAGAATGGTAAGTTCAATCCTGATGGAAGTGTTTCATCATATGATAGACTTGTTTTTTGTAAATATAATGGGAATGGTAAATTAACTCTTAGAGAGGAAAAAGTTAAAATGATACATGTTGGAGAGGGCGAATCATATGACAGATTTGTTGTTTGCCAATATAATGAAGATGAGCAATTAGCTAAAATATATGAACATAGTGGTGACATTCAGTTTAATAACAATCGCGTCACATCGTGTGACAGATTTGCTGTTTTACAATATAATGAGAATGGAAAGTTAGCTAAACAATGGGAACATGATGGGAATGCTCAATTGAATGAGATTGGAAAGATCACATCATGTGATAAATTTGTCATTTCTCATTACAATGAGAATGGAAAATTAGATGGACAATTAAATCATGATGGAAAGGTTCAATTTAATGAGGATGGAATGGTCAAATCATGTGATAAATTTGTCATTTCTCATTACAATGAGAATGGAAAATTAGCTGGACAATTAAATTATGATGGAAAGGTTCAATTTAATGAGGATGGAAAAGTCAAATCATGTGATAAATATGTTGCTTCTATATATAATGAATATGAGCAATTAACTAAACAATATGAACATAATGGAAATGTGCAGTTTACTGATGATGGAGAGGCCGTCAAATCATGTGATGAGTTTATAGATCAAATGAGTCATAAAATTTATTATGGTAATTGTAGTTTTGA
>JBLHVR010000064.1:0-8664 GCA_047628655.1 Lentimonas sp. | reverse complement strand
GTAAATTGCTAAAAGTTCTACATCGCTTGGTAGATAATGGTAATAGTGTTTTGGTTATTGAGCACAATTTAGATGTTCTAAAGACTGCAGATCACATTATTGATATTGGTCCTGCTGGCGGAAATAAAGGTGGTTACATCGTTGCAGAAGGAACTCCAGAAGAAATTGTCCAAAATAAAAATTCTGTTACCGGAGAATATTTAGAGAAAGTTTTGTAAAATGAAGAAAATTTTTGACCAAAGTCAAATGCAAGATTTGGCAATTGAGTTGGCTAGAAATGCCAAAGATGGCAATGTTTTTGCATTAATAGGAACTTTGGGAGCCGGAAAAAGCTTCTTTTGCCAACATTTCATCAACTCATTAATGGATGAAAAAACGGATATTCTAAGCCCAACTTTCAACTTATTATTTTCTTACCAAACTTCAAAATGTCCCGTTCATCATTTCGATCTTTACCGCTTAAAAAGCTCTGAAGAATTAGAAGAAATAGGATTCTTCGATTGCCTAAAAAATGGAATCTGTTTAGTTGAATGGCCTGAAATTGCTTTAGATTTTTTACCTAAAAACCACATCAAAATTGAAATTAAGATTATTAATGATGACTTACGAGAAGTTTCAATTTCAAATAATTAAAATTTTATGTTCCATAAAATAGCCACAATTTTTTCACTCCTACTATTCTCTTCTTGTGTATTTTTAACAGAAAACACCCTAATACAATCGGCTAATGAGAATAGCTTCTTAAATAGGTTTCCAGATAATTTCAAATCAATTCTAATTCTAAAAATAAACGGTAATAGAAGAGATCGTATCTATTTATGCCAAGTAAATGACTATTCCCAAAGACGCAGCAACAAATGCAAAACACTTTATGCCACCAACAAATATCAAATATTAATGATAGCCCCTAAGGAATATTACTTATTTGCACCACCGAAGAGAGACCCCTTATTTGTCGACAAGAAAACATCGAATCAACTTCGAAAATATTTTGCCAAATTAGATTTAAACGCTCAGGAAATTACTTACTCTGGAGAATTAAGCTATAATAAGGCCGTTAGAATTTCTGATCAAAAAACTTCTAATAGCCAAGAAAATGGCAAAAGCGGGAAAAAAATTTCCAAGGATAAATTAGAGGAAATTCAGAAAATTATTGAAGAAGATAATGAGAAAGAGATCAAAAAACTACTCTCTAATCAGCCCTTAGAAATTCGCCACTTAATTAAAAACTACCCTCAATTAAAAAAATATTTAGTAACCAAACTATTAATAGAATAATAATGCATTACACCTCAACAACCAGAAATATCGAAGTCGTAGTTACTCCAAAATATGTTGAAAGCCAAATCAATAAAAACGGAAATTTTTACATCTGGTCTTACCATATCCATATTTTCAACAAAAGTGGAGAAACTTTACAATTAGTTAATCGTTACTGGAAAATTATTGATGAAACAGGTGGCACTCAGGAAGTAAGTGGTGCAGGAGTTATTGGCGAGCAACCAATACTGACTCCAAATTCAGAATTTAAATACAGTAGTGGCGTCAATTTACGCCACCCATCAGGAATAATGAGTGGTCACTACGAAATGCAAGATGAAAATAACCAAATCATTAATGTTAAAGTCCCTGCCTTCTCTCTAGATATTCCCAACAATAAATCTGTCATTAATTAAGCAATATTCACCCCTAATTTCTTAGATCGAAGATTATTTGAATCGATATTTCCTAAGAAGAGTGAAATTTGATGTGATCTTCAATGAAGCTAGAAATAAAATAATAGCTGTGATCGTATCCTTCGCGGAAATTAACTTTTAATGGTTGATTATTTTCCTGGCAAACATCAATAAAATTTTGCGGCAAAAGACTAACATCCAAAAATTCGTCAGCACTTCCCTGATCAATTAAAATTTCCTGCGGATGTTTTTTACCCATTTTAACCAATTCACAAGCATCGTAATTCTTCCATAATTCTTGATTCTCTTTCCCCAAATAACCTTCAAATGCCCTAGTTCCCCAAGCAACCTTTAGAGGATTAGTAATTGGTGCAAACGCCGAAATTTTTTGGAATTTTTCAGGATATGTAAGGCCAAGAATTAAAGCTCCGTGACCGCCCATTGAATGGCCAGCAATTGATATTTTTTGCCCCAAAACACCAAATTTTGAAGTAATTAAATCGTAAAGTTCAAAAGCAATGTAATCAAACATGTTGTAATGATCACGATAGCCTTGAGTTAGCGAATTAACATAAAACCCCGCTCCAGATCCAAAATCATAGGAATCATGCTCACCTTCCAACTGAAGACCGCGCGGCGAAGTATCTGGGCAAATAACCATGGTTCCTGAATCTTGTAAATATTTTTGTGCTCCAGATTTGGTGATGAAATTTGTGGTGTCACAAGTAAGGCCTGAAAGCCAAATTATGCAGCGATTAATTTTGCCACTGGGAATGAAAGTTGAGAAACCCATTTTAGAATTTGTTTTTTCCGAATCATGTGACCAGAAACTGGTTTTTCCACCAAAAATTTTATGTTCTTTAATTAGTTTCATTTGAAATATTTATTTTAAGTTTAATTTTTTAATGGCAGTTTCCGCTTCTAAATTTCCTGTAACTGCCACAATTTTTTGTACACACTGTTTTCATCACTTAATAATTCATCATGACTTCCCTCTTCAATAATTTTTCCTTTATCAACAACAATAATCCGATCCATATGTTTTAAAGTTGAAAGCCTGTGGGCAATTGCAATAACGGTTTTTGATTTATCTTTAATCAACAAATTCAAACTCTCCTGAATCATTTTTTCCGTTTTAGAATCTAGGCTTGAAGTTGCCTCATCTAAAATCAAGATTGGCGCATCTTTCAAAATTGCTCGAGCAATAGCAATTCTTTGTCTTTGTCCACCACTAACCTTAATTCCCCTTTCGCCAACAATTGCATCGTAGCCGTTTTTCATTTGCAAAATATCTTCGTGAATTTGCGCCTTTTTACATGCGACAATAATTTCCTCCTGACTTGCCTCATATTTAGCAATTTTCAAATTTTCTAGAACCGAACGATGAAACATACTAATATCTTGTGGAATCATCGAAATATTAGCTCTCAAGCTTTCAATAGTAACACTCTTAATGCTACAACCATCAACCATTATTTTGCCATCATTAACATCAAAATAGCGAATTAAGCTTTTTATTAAAGTCGATTTTCCTGCCCCAGAATGACCAACTAAACCAATTTTTTCTCCAGCTTTTATCTTCAAATTAAAGCCATCAAGAATTTTATTTCCTCCCTCTTCATAAGAAAAAGAGGTATTTTGGAACTCAATTTCGCCCCTCACCTCCTGAAGAATTTCTGCATTTTTTTTATCAACCACACCAATTTCCTCATTAATAAATTCGTAAGAAGAGTGAATTCTGGCAATTTGCGGGTTAATATTGAATAAAATATAATCAAGAAGACTGTTAATATCGCCGTGAACTTTAAGCATAATCATGGCCACAAAAGCAAATCCTCCGGCGCTAATTTGTCCGGTTTGATAAAGATGGCTGAGTAAATAAATTTGAACCGCCGCCATTATTACCGTCATTAATGTGTCAACATTATCTACCCAGAAGGCGTCAAATTTCCTAGTTTTTATGCCTAATTTTTGCTTTCTAAGAAGTGCTGGAGTGAGTTTTAATTTAAACTCATTAACCACATTACCAATAACCTTAATGCCAAAAATGTTCGAAATTGAATCATTAACAATACCATTAATTTCCTGACTAGATTGTTCGTAAGATTTTTGAAGTTTTAGCTGTTTTTTCAAGAGAACATAAAGTATTGGTGCATAAATCAACAAAAATACCATCTGCACCAAAGCCGATAAATAATGAACTTTGAAAAGAAAAATAACCCCAATAATAATTGCCCACAAAATTACGAAACTACGAAAAAGGTCGCTAACAATGTCCGACATATTCATCTGAAAGGCTTTAATTTTTCCGGCAATTTCACCTGACATATGTGAATCGAACCAGTGAAGAGAATGTTTAATTGTTTTTTCATACATTCCCGATGTCATCTTGCTAATAAACTCAGGCTTATATTTTAAATGCAGCAACCTGGAAATAAAAAACATGCCATGGTTCATGAATTTAAAAAATATAAAAAGCCCCAACAAAACGCCTAGATTGGCATTTTTATTAGCGGTAATTTCGTCAATAATTTCTTTAATTTTGTAATGAACCGAAATTTCAAAAAGAGAAGCAATGATTGAAACCCCAAATAAAGCCAAAAAATAAACTCGATATTCTTTACAGATTTGCAGAATGTATGTTTTAAGAGATTTTTGATTTTGCATTAGTTGGTTTTTTAGCTTGTTAAATTTCTTCTGTTTTTACACAAATGAAGGTGATGAAAGTTTTTACAACCACACCTAATGTTTGTTAGAGTCATTAGACATCTTTCCTAAATAACTCAATGAATCAAAATTCCGCAATAAGGTTCCAAACTTTACTTAAAATGATACAGATCGAAATTCGTAAGAATTTTATACCAATCCATACCTTTAATAGGATATTTAGAAAAAATATTTTTGAGGATAAAATATAAGATAAAACTCCTCGTGTCTTGATTTACACAAGGTTTTTATCTTATATTTAGACCGAAGCATAAATGTACTATTAAAGATGTTATTATTCATTTTCTAATGACCATCATAACCACTTAAAACCTTAGAAATGTTATTGACCACCAATTTCCCAGCGCTAACTAAGGAAAGTCTTTGCGATGGAGAGT
The DNA here is from genome assembly GCA_047628655.1 of Lentimonas sp. Taxonomy (GTDB): domain Bacteria; phylum Pseudomonadota; class Alphaproteobacteria; order Rickettsiales; family UBA1997; genus JAJTCH01. The sequence continues at coordinate 3,884 of JBLHVR010000064.1, read as the reverse complement.
CAACATAAACCGAACTTTCTATTGCGCTTTTATTGGGAGTAGAATTGCTTCGGCTTCTAAAGGACAAAGGAAGTAAAGCAGAAGAGGAAATGAGACCTTCCCTTCCTTCATAAACCGAGTCAAAATAACTTTTTCCTCTATCTCTTGCTCATTTACAGCAAGATCTCGCCTCTTTAAATCTTTATTTTGGACATCATTATGAACCAGATTCAATCCTTCCTTATTTAGCACATTTATTTTTGCATCCTTTTCTTTTTGTAACAAATCAACTATTTCTAATTCCTCTGTTCTTACAGAAAGGTCAAGTGGAGTTAAGCCAGCAAATTTTCCACCCTTAATCTTGGTGTCAATTTTTGCCCCCCCTGCTATTAACGCGCTTACTATTTCTAAATTTCCTGATTCAACAGCTAAACGAAGTGTCGTGTGCCCATTTCCATCTTTGACCTCAGGCTAATCAATCCCTTGATGATCTTTTGTTTTTAAAGCAGATAAAACTCGATTAAGATCTTCAACATTGCCAATTTCAGCAGCCTCAAAAACTGCATCCATTTGTTATTTTGTATATCTTGGCATAAAAAATTAACTTGAATACAAGACGAAAAATCATCTAAAACTTCACCACCGAACGAATTGCCTTGCCATCATGCATTAATTCAAAAGCCTTGTTGATTTCCTCAATTGGCATTTCAAAAGTCACCATGTCATCTAAATTAATTTCTCCACTCAAATATTTCTCAACATATCCCGAAAGCTCAGATCTTCCTTTAACGCCGCCGAAAGCACTTCCTCTCCAAACTCGACCTGTAACCAATTGAAATGGCCTGGTTGAAATTTCTTGACCAGCACCCGCAACGCCAATGATAATTGACTCGCCCCAACCTTTGTGAGCACACTCTAAAGCTGCTCTCATTAAATTTACATTACCAACGCACTCAAAAGAATAATCAACTCCGCCATCTGTCATTTTAACAATAACATCTTGAATTGGCTGATCGAATTTTTTGGGATTAACGAAATCTGTGGCGCCAAATTTTTTGGCAATATCAAATTTTTCTTCATTAATATCAATGACAATAATCCGCCCAGCACCTGCCATTACAGCTCCCTGAATTACTGAAAGACCAATTCCACCTAAGCCAAAAACTGCAATTGTTGCACCTTTTTCAACTTTAGCAGTGTTTAAAACTGCGCCAATTCCAGTAGTTACACCACAACCAAGCAGACAAATTTTATCAAGAGGAGCTTCAGGATTAACTTTAACCAATGAAATTTCAGCAATCACCGAAAATTCGGCAAAAGTTGAGGTTCCCATGTAGTGAAAAATTGGCTGACCATCTTTTGAAAATCTCGAAGTTCCATCCGGCATTAAACCCTTTCCTTGAGTTTCACGAATTTTCTGGCACAAATTAGTTTTTCCGCTTAAGCAAAAACGACATTCCTTACATTCAGGAACATAAAGAGGAATGACATGATCACCTTTTTTTAAAGTTGTAACTCCTTCACCAACAGCCTCAACAATTCCACCCCCTTCATGACCAAGAATAGTTGGAAAAAGGCCCTCAGGATCATCTCCTGAAAGGGTAAATGCGTCTGTGTGACAAACACCAGATGCAATTATTTTAACCAAAACTTCGCCTTTTTTTGGCATTTCAAGGTCAATAGTTTCAATTTTCAAAGGTTGGTTTGGAGCCCAAGCCACAGCTGCTTTAATTTTCATTATTTTGTTTTTATTAAGAGTTAGTAAGGATTGGAAATTCCTAGATCTTTTAAAAAGGAAATTTCTAAATTTTCCATCATTTTTGCATCCCGATCATCAATGTGATCAAAGCCAATTAAATGTAAAAGACTGTGAATTATTAAATGAGTTAAATGATGATCAAATTTTTTATTTTGTTCCAAAGATTCCTTCAAAACGCTTTGGTAAGAAATCACAATATCTCCCAAAGCCATTTCTTCACAATCGGGTTGAAGATTTTCAAAATTACCATTTTTTATTTTTTCACCATCAAGAAGTGGAAATGACAAAACATTGGTTGACTTGTCTTTATTTCGGTAATCACAATTAAGCTGTTTAATTTGCTCATCATTTGTTAAAAGAACCGAAATCTCGATATTTTTAAGTAATTTTTTTAGAGAAATTAGCGAGGTTTGTGGAATAATTTGCTTAATTAAAGCTTTAATTTTTTTAGAAATTTCTGGATCATTTTTCCATAATTTTTCATTAATACTAATGTCAGTTCTAATTTTCACTCTAAAGATTTTTAATTGGTTTGGCGAAATGTCCGATGATTTTAATGTTTTTGTAAATTGATGAAATTTCACTTGCCAATTCAAAAAAACCATCAATTTGAACTAAATATTCATCACCATCTTTTTGCAAAATTTTTCCAATATTTTCATCCAATTTTTCACTGGAATTAATCACCACTAAAGTAAAATCTTCACTAGATTTTTCCGGCGCTTTAATCGCTGCTGCAACTAATTTTTTTCCAGAATTTTCAACAAGCGGAATTAGAGCGTAAATTTTCAGCTGATCTTGATTCATCAAATTAGACCACCAATTTATTTCCTGTTTTTCAGGCAAAGCAAAAATAGCAATTTGAGATCTTCCAGACTCAATTTCGTCAACAACTTCTTGCACATTTTTAAAAGACTTAACCGCAATAAAATCACCGTAATATTCTTTAATTAAATATTGGTAATCAATAATTTCATCTGGATTAAAAAGAGCAATTTGCAAATTTTGCTCCAAAACATTGGCGCAGGTAATCATTTTGCGCCAAATATTAATAATTAATGCTTGTGGAATGGCAGGATTTGACTTCCTAATTAGGTCTTTAATCATGTCTGCTTCTCTGGCCGATCTGACAAAGAATTTGTCATTAATACTCTCTTTGTAAACCCCAACTTCCTTGACCACGGCAATTCTTTGATTAATTAAATCAATTAAAGAATCGTCAATTTGATCAATTTTTGATCTTAGTTGTAATAATTTATCCTGCTTGCTATTGTTCTGGCTCATTGGACTTTAACTTGTAATTAAAAGAGCGGATCATTCTAAATATCGGCCTTTAAAAATCATTGAAAAATGCAAATAAAATCGGCTTTTGGCCCAAATTACCAAGAATTTGAAGTTGGAAATATTGTTAAATTAGCAACAAAAAAACCTTTAAAACTGGTTTGTGGAGCTGAAATTTCTAATTTCAACTTAGCCTACCAAGCTTACGGAGAATTAAATTCCGATAAATCGAATGCCATTTTAATTTGCCATTCTTTAACCGGAGATCAATACGCCGCTTCTGAAAATCCGATAACTGGAAAAGGCGGTTGGTGGGGAAACCTCATTGGACCCAAGAAACCAATCGACACCGAAAAATATTTTGTTATTTGCTCCAATGTTCTTGGGGGCTGCACAGGATCAACTGGCCCGAAGGAAATTAACCCCGAAACTGGCGAACATCACGCTATTGATTTTCCAATTGTTACAATTTTAGACATGGTTAATGCCCAAAAATTACTTCTTGAAGAGCTTGGAATTGACCAATTATTGGCTGTTGCTGGCGGTTCAATGGGTGGTTTTCAGGCTTTGCAATGGGCAATTTCTTACCCAAATTTTGTCAAAGCAATTTTGCCAATTGCCACATCTTACCGTTACAGCACACAAAATATTGCCTTCAATGAAGTGGCGCGACAAGCAATAATGGCTGACCCCGATTGGCTGAAGGGGAAATACTTATCTGAAAAAAAATTCCCTAGTAAAGGTTTTGCCGTTGCCAGAATGGCCGCCAATATCACTTACCTTTCCAAAGAAGCGTTACATCGAAAATTTGGTCGCAATTTGCGTGATGGCAAAAACTTCTCCTTTAAATTTGATGTAGAAAATA
>JBLHVR010000063.1:0-8720 GCA_047628655.1 Lentimonas sp. | reverse complement strand
ATTTGGGGAAATTTAGCTGTAAAACAATTATTGTTTCTGAAAAACAAAAATATTTAGCCTTTAAAGTCGCCAAGCTGGCGATTGCAAAGTCGGGAACTAATAATTTGGAAATTGCCATTTGCGAATTGCCAATGATTACAATTTATAAAATTAACGCCCTCACCCATTTTTTTGTCAAAAGAATGGTAAAAATTCAATTTGCCAATCTAATTAATTTAATTCTTAATAAAGAATTAATCCCTGAAATGCTCCAAGATAATTGTGAAGGAGAAAGAATTGCAAGAGTTGCGGAAAATTTAATTGAAAATCCCAAAATTGCTCAAAATCAAATCTTTGAAAGCAAGAATGTTTTAAAAGTATTGGGATTAAATTCAAAAATAAGCCCTTCTAAAAAAGCTGCCCTAGAAATATTGTCTCAATTGTGATGAATAATTTTATTTAAAAAATACTTGACTATTATTGCAGTCCTAATTTTAAAAGCCTAAGAGGTTATTAACTCTCTACATCCTTTGAAATAGAGGCTCTAAAATAAATTAAGGCTCTACACAAAAGAGTCTAGAGCCTTAAAAATTGTCAAGGATTTTTTTTGCAAAAAAGTAAAATAAATTACTTTACAAGATAGAAAATTCACTAGAGAATCTTGTCAAATTTTGGGAGAAATTTTAAGAAATTTATTGGCGGAATTTAAGAATCTGTTAATAAATAAAACATCAGAAGCAATTCCGAAGCCACAGACAAAAACCTATTAAAAACACCTTTGTAATAAAATTAAAGGAAGAAAAACAGTCATCAAGTTTTGCTTATGTTTGCTTAACAAAATGACAACATGGCTTAATGCCAAATTTAAAATGCTGGGCATTGCAAAACAATATTAATTTATAATGGTCGAAAGACCAGATTTACCTTGGAGATAGAATTACATGCTAACTAATGTCAATATTGAAAATTATATTGAATCAAAAGATGATACCAAGGCTGCTATTTGGGAAAAATTTGTTGCTAATTTAGAAAATAAATTCGACAAAGAGATCTTCGAAAAATGGCTTTCCAAACTAGAGCTTTATTCAATTGCCGGCTGTGAAGTTGTGATGTCTGCCCCATCAAAATTTTTGCGCGATTGGGTTAAAAGAGAATATTTTGCGGTAATTAAAAAAACCTGGCAAGAAGTTGCTGACGTGCAAAAAGTTTCAATTATCCACATCCAAAAAGAAGAAGAAAAATTCTCTACTTCAAGTGCTGTAAAAAAAATCACTAACCTCTCTAAATATGATAATGTATTCGCTTTAGGAACGGATCTTAACCCAAAATTTACCTTTGATCAATTTGCGGTTGGTAAATGTAACAATTTAGCTTTTAAGGCCGCTAAAATAATTTCTGGTGAAGAAAATGAAACCATAAAAGTTAGTGATGTTAATCCATTATTTTTGTATGGGAATGTTGGGCTTGGTAAAACTCATCTTGGTCAAGCAATTGCTTGGGATGTTAAAGAAAATAACAAGAAAACCAAAGCGGTTTATTTGTCGGCCGAAAGATTTATGCACCAATTTGTGCAATCAATTCGCAGCAAAGATGTGGTTGAATTTAAAGAAAAATTCCGCTCGATAGATTTGTTGATTATTGACGATTTACAATTTATTGCTGGCAAAGAAGGAACTCAAGAAGAGTTGCTTTACACTCTTTCCAGTTTGGTTGAAGACAATAAAAAAGTAGTTTTAATTTGTGATCGCTCTCCCGGAGATTTAAATGGAATTGGTGAAAAGCTAAAATCTAGAATGTCGGCAGGAATGGTGATTGATTTTAAGTGCCCAGATTATGAAACCAGATTAGAAATTCTTAAATTAAAAGCCAAAAACACTAATTTAGAAATTCCAAGTGAAGTTTTAGAATTGTTAGCAGGTAAAATAAATTCTAGTGTTAGGGATTTAGAAGGTGCTTTGAAAAAGCTAGTTGCTAATGAAATATTTACTGGTGATAAAATTAACATTCATAGCGCCAACAGCTTGTTGCAAGATTTGTTTAGAACTGCTGGTGGCGACATCACAATTTTTGACATTAAAAAAACTGTTAGTGAGTTTTTTAATATTAGTTTGAAAGATTTGGAATCTGATTCTAGATCAAGAAAATTTGCCAGACCAAGACAAATTGCAATGTATCTTGCTAAAGACCTTACCCATAAAAGCCTTCCTGATATTGGAAAATCATTTGGTGGAAAAAACCATGCTACCGTAATTCATGCGGCTAAAAACATTAAAAAATTGATGTTGGAAGATTCTGAAATTGCCGGAAATATTCGTTCTATTGAAGAAAAACTGGTAAAATAATTTTTCTTCATCTGAAAAAATTAACACCAGCTCAGGATGTATCTCACAAATAGAATTAAATAACGCTAGATCTAGAGAATGATAGCTTCTTTAAAGTGCTGTTATGTCTTGTAGTTAACGGGAATGGTATTTTTAATATAGTCATTAAATATGATTTATTAAAACTCAACCCTTAAATAGATAGATGTTAAAAAATAAAGTCATCCTCACCAAGATCCAATTCTCCGATCAAATCAATGGCAAAGTCAGAATCTTTCTCTTTTATAATGGAGTGACCATTATGAACGGTAAATTCAAACGATTCAAAAGATAAATTTTCTTCAATTTATGATAGGTCGATTGCATCGGATCCTTTTTAAAAATCTTGAATTATATCAGAGGCGTTAATTGAAGAGTCTTCTAATGACGAATATATAAAGTAATCATTCCCAGATCCGCCATTCAATCTGTCTGCTCTTGAATCACCGCGAAGCATATCATTTCCTAATCCTCCTAAAATTCTATCACTTCCACTTCCTCCAAACATATGATCATTGCCTCCTTCCTCAATATAATCATGACCGTCATTGCCACTTAAAATATCGTTACCAAAATATCGAACTAATGAATTATTATTTTCATCTCCTATTAGAGTGTCATTATGTTTTGACCCATAAACACTCTTAATATCAATTAACATACCTCCATCTGCATGATCACCTGAAGCTGTGCCATTAGATAGATTAACATTAATTGCAGAATTAGAATTCCAAAAATCCAAAGAATAAAGATTGGAATTGAAAAAACTCCATTTCTTCACTTAAAAGCGTGATTTAAAGCGAGAAATGACCATTAAAAATTAGAAGGAAATAGTGGTAATGAATTACTTCAAGCTATTTCCAATTCTAAGTCTCAGCGCGTTTAGTTTAATAAATCCTGCGGCATCTTTTTGATTGTAAACTTCGTCTTCTTCAAAAGTTACATGAGCTTCAGAATAAAGGCTTTTCGGTGATTGTCTGCCAATTATAGAAACTGAGCCTTTGTAAAGCTTCAACTTAACATCTCCACAAACATTAGTTTGAGAAGCATCAATTGCAGCTTGTAGCATTTCTCTTTCAGGAGAAAACCAAAATCCGTTGTAAATTAATTTGGCATATTTAGGCATCAATTCATCTTTTAAGTGCATTGCTTCGCGGTCTAGCGTAATGCTTTCCATGGCACGATGAGCCGCCAAAAGAACTGTTCCGCCCGGAGTTTCGTAAACGCCGCGAGATTTCATTCCCACAAAACGATTTTCAACAATGTCAGCTCTGCCAATTCCGTTAGCTCCGCCAAGTTCATTTAATTTAGTTAAAATTGTGGCAGGAGAAAGTTTTTCACCATTAATTGAAACGGCGTCACCTTTTTCAAAACCAATTTCAACAATCACAGCTTTATCTGGCGCATCTTCCGGAGAAATAGTTCTTTGAAAAACATATTCTGGAGCTTCAATCCAAGGGTCTTCCAAAACTTTTCCTTCAGATGAGGTGTGCAGTAAATTAGCATCAACCGAATAAGGAGATTCACCTCGCTTGTCTGTAGCAACTGGAATTTGATGTTTTTCAGCGTAAGCAATAAGTTTGGTTCTAGAGTTTAAATCCCATTCCCTCCAAGGAGCAATAATTTTAATGTCAGGATTTTTGGCGTAATAGGCAACTTCAAAACGCACTTGGTCATTTCCTTTTCCAGTTGCCCCATGAGCAACGGCATCAGCACCAACCATTTTGGCAATTTCAATTTGTCTTTTAGCAATTAAAGGGCGAGCAATTGAGGTTCCAAGTAAGTAAGTTCCTTCGTAAATTGTGTTGGCACGAAACATTGGGAAGACATAATCACGAACAAATTCTTCGCGCAAATCTTCAATAAAAATTTGCTTAATTCCAAAATCTTCAGCTTTTTTGCGGGCTGGTTCCAATTCTTCGCCCTGCCCTAAATCGGCGGTGAAAGTTACAACCTCACACCCGTAAGTTTCTTCTAGCCATTTTAGAATTACTGAAGTGTCTAATCCGCCTGAATATGCCAGAACGACTTTTTTAATTTTTTGACTCATATTTATTGTAATTTTGTGATTTTTGATTAGTGTTTGCATTTTTCAAAGAAGCAGTAAAATACAATTCAAAGCGTAAAAATCAATGAGCTTGGCGACAAAAATGGCAAGAAAGAAGAAATTTGTTCTTAAGCCATTTTACATTCTAAAATCATCAATCCGAGATACCATTAAGCATGATGGAGTTGAGCACGCTGGTTATTTGGCATTCTTGTCAATTTTGGCTTTATTTCCTTTTTTAATTTTTCTATTTTCAATAATCACTCGTTTTAGCAATTTAGAAGGCTATTCCGACCTGCTTTACATTTTTTTAAATAATCTTCCTGACAATATTTCATCTTCTTTACTTCCCAGAATTAACGAAATAGTTAATGGTCCACCACAAAGCCTTTTAACCATTGCCTTCATTGGAGTTATCTGGACAGCCTCTTCGGCTGTTGAGGGTTTGAGAACCATTCTAAACCGCGCTTACCGAGCGCCCAGCCCGCCTCCTTACATTCTTGGTAGAATGCGTAGTATTCTTCAATTCATCATCATCACCTTAGTTATTGCAGGCACAATTACTGTTTTTTTGTTCATTCCAGCAATTTTAAAGAGGACCGAAATACTTTTCGAAATTAGCTTCGACATTAATTACGATTGGCTTTATTTCCGCCAATTAAGCATTGTTTTCATCTTATTCATTACAACTTCTCTGCTTTATTACCACATTACCGATGTTAAGCAAAGGCTAATTGACACTTTCCCCGGTACCACATTAGTAATTATTGCTTGGGCTATGACTCTAAAGATTTTCATCATTTATTTAGAAAATTTTAATCAATTTAACTTCCTTTACGGAGGTTTGGGTGGAATCATTGGCGCGCTAATGTTTTTCTATTTTATTAGCTTAATTTTCATTATTGGCGCTGAATTTAATTACCATTTCAGAAAAGCCTATAAAAGAAAACTTCCTAAAACTAATAATTCTAAAAAATGAACCTGCCATTTTGGCCTAATCCTTTAGGTTACCGAAATATTGAATTTGGACTTGGAAGAGTGCTTCAGCTTTTAGAAAGACTGGATAATCCGCACCTAAAACTCCCTCCAACAATTCATCTTGCGGGCACAAATGGCAAAGGTTCGACCTTGGCATTTTTAAAAGCCATTTTTGAAGATGCCAATTTCAAGGTTCATTCTTACACTTCACCACATTTGGTTCGCTTTAACGAAAGAATTGTTTTGGCAGGTAAAGAAATTGAAGATGATTTTCTTAATGAAATTTTAAGTCAGTGCAAGAAGGCTGCGGAAATTCCTCCTAAAATTGCAATTACATTTTTTGAAGGAATTACAGTTGCAGCCTTTCTGGCCTTTTCAAAAATTAAGGCCGATGTTTTGCTTCTAGAAGTTGGAATGGGAGGCAGGCTGGACGCAACCAATGTTATTGAAAATCCATTAGTAACAATAATTACTCCAATTGCTTTAGATCACACCGAATTTTTAGGAAAAACTTTGGCAAAAATTGCTTTTGAAAAAGGTGGAATTATTAAACCTAATTGTCCGGTGGTAATTTCTAAGCAGAAACCGGCTGCTTTGAAGTCTTTGAAAAAAATTGCTGCCAATAATATTTGCCATCTTCAGGATAAAAATAGTCATTTCAATGGTCAACTTGGTCTTAAGGGAAATCATCAAAAAATAAATGCCACCTGCGCAATTGCTACGATTTCTGCCCAGAATAAATTTAAAATTTCTCAGAAAAATATTGAAAACGGCTTAAAAAATGTAATTTGGCCAGCCAGGTTGCAAGAAATTAAAACAGGAAAATTTAAAGAAATTTTACCTAAAAATTTTCAGTTAATTCTTGATGGAAGCCACAATAAAGCAGGAGCAAGAACAATTAGAGATTGGCTTAAAACGCAAAATTTAGGTAAAAATTATTTAATTTGCGCCATGCTTAAGGAAAAAGATTCGCTGGGTTTTTTAAAAATTTTAGCACCTCAAACAGAAATGTTAATTGGCCTTAAAATTAAAGATGAGAATGGCAGCAAAACAGCACAAGAAATTTGTAAAATTGCCTCAAATTTAGAAATTACCACCAAAAATGCTGAAGATTTTTCTAGTGCAATTTCTGAAATTAAAAAATTTCATCTTCAAAACTTCCCAAATCTTCCTTCCCGAATAATTGTTTGCGGCTCTCTTTATTTGGCTGGATGGTTTCTAAGAGATTGTTAATGTTCATTTTTGTTTAAAATGAGGTTTTTAAGTTTAAATTGCCTTCAAATTTTCCAAATCTCCGGCTTCTTTTTGTAAGATAATTGAGTGGTTGCAATGTACCATTCTGTTTTATTGGGCAGTTCTTTTTGACTCCATTTAGCATATTCTTCGGCGATTGTTTGTGTGGTTAATAGAAATGAATTCTGGGGATCTTTAATTAAAACATCTTGTTTGTATTGCTTTAATTCATCTGTTGTTACGGGAAATTCGTCTATGTAAAATGGGTATATCCAGATTTCATTGCCATTGGCGTCTGATTGCAATCCCCCTTTTACCAATCTCATGGTTTTACCATCTATGATATTTTTTACTTTTTTGGGTAATTTTTCATATCTGCTGATATCCCAAGGAGTGAGGTCTGCTGGTTTTTTTTCTGCCTCTGATAATTGATCTCCGATGCTTTCAAAACCCTTTGAAACATTCTTATCAATAATTTTTATGGCGTTTTTATATAAAATGGTGGCGGATTTTGGAACCCCTATATTATATAAATTAAATGATTTTCTTGCCTGTATTAACGATTTTGTTGCACTTACATAGCTTTTTTTGTCAATATTTATGTATGCCTCGCTTAAAAGCATCCATCCTAATGATTTATTTGCTGAATATTTTTCAATGGTTTTTTTTATGGAATCTAATTCCAGTTCCAGCTCTTTGAGATTATTCTTTGTAAGGCATAATGATATTAGCTTGAGGGAATTGGGAAATAATAAATTGAAATCTTCTAACTCGCCCGATATTTCGGTGGCGGTTTTGTAATATTGATGTGCAAAATCTAATGCTTTTTCGTAGTTAATTTCTAAAATTTCTTTTTCCCATTTAATGAAAATAAAATCTAAATTAGCTGCAAAAGCTCTAATTCCCGCCTTATTTAAACCATTTAATATTTCATCTTTTTTGTGATCAAATTCATCTTTATTTAACCCTAAGTAATTTTCTGAAATTAAAATATCCTGCATTGCATCAAATTTACTTTCGGGGCTTAATAGTGAGGAAGAAGAATTATTGTCGGATGTTGATTTCGCAATTGCTGTATCAAAAATATTTTGGATATTTTCTATGTCTTCCGCACATAAATTATGTCGATTTTTATTTTCTAGCCAGCGGCACGCGTCCATCACTTGATTTGACAGAAGTCTATCAGCTGATACGGACATTGATAATTGAAAATTATTCAAATTATCTTCTAAAAAATATTTTAATGATTCTTGAATTTTTATAATATATGTGATGGACACCTCATTCTTTATAGATTCCCTTAATTTAAATAAGTTTTTTTCTGTATAATCCACCAAATTATCAAATTTAGTAAATTTCAATATATATAATTTTGCCCAATCTAAGGCATTCTGACTATTTCGAGCTAAAGAAGGGATGTTTGTTAATATTTCAATTCCTTCATTTATTTTTACAATTCCATCATGAGAGCAGATTCTATTTTGAAGTTCTCCCAATTTTACCATCAGAACACCTGTTTCTTCGTCTAGTTTTTGTTGTTTTGTTTTAGATAATCTGTCCCACACATTCCATTGTCCTAAGGATTTATTATTAGCAATGCAATATTTTGCAAATGCATTTGCTTCTCTGGTTATTTTCTTTAAGTAGGCAACATCTTCAGGAAATTCTTTTTCTAATTCTAAGAATTTATCATCCTCTTCTTCAAACATTTTTATTAGCTGATCAATTTGAAATTGAGATAAATTATGCAATTGATCCATAATTCTCCTTTTTTCATGCTCATCAAGGGACAGGGAGTCATTTAATAGTTGTGAGAAATAACTGTTGTCAAAATTCAGCTTATCATTTTTTACAATGAAAGGTTGTTCATAATAGGGTTCATATAATTCTTTGTGTGATTCTTTCAGGTGGAATAATGAATTTTCTTTTACATTCTTCAAGTTTTTAAGGCCTATTTTTAAAGTATCGAACTTGACGATGTCTGTTCCCAATGAGGCTAATAAAGGAAGTAATAATTTGGCTTCTTCCCCATTTTCACCGTAAACTGAAAGTTCATCAAACAGCCATTTAAATGTGCTGTATATGGTGGTATTGATTCTCCGGCTCTTTTGGTGTCAATTGAT
>JBLHVR010000062.1:0-8965 GCA_047628655.1 Lentimonas sp. | reverse complement strand
CAAATTCTTTTTGAATTTTTCTTTGGCAAGAACTTTTCTTTCATTTGCTTTAGCTCTTCTTGAAGCTCTTTGATGATGTCTAATGACTCAATGACGACCTCTTTAAGAGTCTCGGCATCAAAAGATTTAATAGCATCTTGTGCGTCGTCTTTGAAATAAGAAATTTTCTGTTCTAGTGTTTGTTTTTTAGTCATTGTGCTTTTCCATTAATCTTAAAAGATTTTGAATTGTTTCTGGTGATTGTCCGTCAAGGTCTTTATCCATATGTAAACCAAAGTCGGCAATAACTGTTTCTGGATTTTCCAAACTATATCCAAGAATATGCATAGTTTTTTGATTGAATGCAGAATACCAATTAATTTCTAATTTTCCTAAAGCCATCAAAACTTCTGCTAAAGTGATTGATTTAGATTCAATCTTCATCCACTTTTCGCATTCTTCCATTTTGTATTTGCCATCCAATCTGACTCTTTCGCAAAAGTTGGCATATTCTGGATATTGTGATTTTAGTATTAGCTCTCTTAGAGCTTTTAGATTATTTGACATATTCTTTAAAATTAGAAATTAATAATATTAATATTTCTTTACTCATCAAACTAACAGATTTGCAACATTTTTGAGGAACAAAACCTTTGTGAGTACATTTTCCCTCAGTAGCATAAAATGCGTAATCAATGTTTCCATTCTCCGAAAACCATAAACTTATGTTTGTTTTAGAATTTTTCCAAGTTAGTCCTACCACATTATCAGCGAAACATTCCAAACTTGGGTCTTGCAATCTTTCTGGTAATTGTTTTATAAATTTATTAGCTTTGGAAAGAGCTTTTAGATTAGACATTGTTTTCTCCTTTTAAATTAATTAATTGCAACAATTTTAAAACTTTATCACTTTGATCTTTTGAAATAAGGCATTCAATTCTAAATTCATAAAACATTTTTTTGGTAAGCCAGTCGTAAAGTTTTTGTTTTGCATCTAAAATATCTTTTTTTTGCTCTAAAATATCATTAATTTTGCCACGAATATATTTTTGCGTTTTTCTCATTTTTTTAGAAGCTATTGCTCCCAAAGGTGCTAGATCATTTTTTTTAACTGTATAAGTTCCAACAAAATTTCTACAATCTGGACACTTCAAGAATTTTTCATTTTTTAAATGAGATTGCTCTTTTTCTGGTAAAACTTCGTAGCCATAAACCACAAAAGAATCAACATTATCATCACAAGCAGCGCAATATGTTTTCATAATTTCCTTTTTATTGTTAGCCGTGAGCAATTCTGCCCTTTTTAATATCATCACAAACGCACTCGGTAACCTTATAGCCGCAACCTTTGCAATTAGGTAAGTGTCCGAATTTGTTTTTTCTAATACCTAGCTCCTTGCGGGTTTTTGCGCCAATCTTTTTAATGTGTCTGACTAGTGTGTCGTCATCAATATCAATTTTGTGCTTTGTTTTTAGAATTTTTAAAACTTCTCTAACGCTTAGGGTTGGATCGTAATATATGTTTAGTAGTTCTTGGTCGCTAATCATTGTTAGCCTCCAGAATACAATGCCAATCATTAGCTCTACGAAATTGCATCCAAATAGAACCGTCTTCGCATAAGACTCTAATGTCTTCGTTTTCATATCCAAAAGGTGAAATCTGAATTACTTTTGATGTTAGTTTAGTCATTTTCGTTTTCAGTTAAAGGTTGGAAGAATTGTTTGTTGTCTCTCATGATAATATTAATATATTTATCTTTTAGCCCTACATATTTAGGAGTCCAATGTTTCCCAACTCTGACAAATGAGTCTTGTGACTCCTGCTTAATTCCCACATCCCCATTTTGTGGTTCAAAAATTGATTCTGATTCTTTGGCTACATAAAATCTCTCCCCATCGGGATTTTTAATGCGAGCCAGAAAGTTATCCTCCCCTCTAATAGCTAGTGTGTCACCGATTTCATAGCGAAAGAAAAACCTAACCCCAAACTCTTTCGCCATCCAAAGTGCTTTTATTGGGTCTGTGTAATATAATCTAGTCATTCTTAAATAAGTTAATTAATAAAAACCACAATTTAACCCGCATTAAACAATTAGTCAAGTTAAATAATAAATTATCTTATAGGGTGTAATAAATGTAATTGAAATATTACATGACGCCAATATAATAAAGGCATTAATCCACTCCAAAAATTAATTTGAATTAGGGGTTGACATAGTAATTTTAACCCGCATAATACCCCCATCGATTTGGTTTTCACTTTCCAGATCGTATTTCGGCAAGTCGAACTTGATACACTCGGCTTGTTCAACTTAATTAAAGTTTTATGGGAATCTTAAAAAGAATTAAAAAGTTTTTATTCGGAGAAATTATTTTTATCAGTCATGATTGCGGAATTATCGTTTTTAAAAAATCTAATACTAATTTTAAAAAGAAAGGAGCTTACAAATGCAGGATCAAATAAAATTAAAAATAAAAGAATTGGCAAGAGAAATAGCTAAATATCCAGATCATAGATTCACCTCAAATGAGTCTGATCCTAGATATATTAAATTAAGTTATTATATGTCCGCTAGAGAGCCATCAATAGAAAACTGGAAAATTGCTAGAGATGCTTTGGAAAAACTAGAGAGCGGTGAATACTTATTCGTGGGGGTATTCTTATGATTAATATTGAGATAAAAGAAAATAAATCTTTCGAAGGTGAAACTTTTGAAGAAGCAAAGAATAAAATCATCTCTAATTGCTCTGATGAGTGGCTAGAGGTGCAAGAAGTTTCGGAAGATGGAGAGGTATTGAATGAGGATCTAATCTTGCTTCAAGAGGAGCTTCGGAAAAGGGTTTATTATTCCAATCAAGGCTACCAAAACTCGGAAGAAGGTCAGGCACTAATAGAAAGTGATTATCAATTTAATTTAAAATAAAAATGGAAGAAATAACATTAGAAAAAGTTACAAAACAAGCTGAAGAGCTGGGGAAGTCTTTAAAAGAGAATGAAATTCTTGTAAATTATTTTACAGTTATAAAAAGCTTGTCAGGTGAAACTAGAGACGAGTTATTGGAGAAAGATTTTTTTAACAAATTATTTAATGGAAATGACAATTAAAGAACAAATAAAGCAACTAGACGATTATTTTAAAAGAACAGAAGGTGGATGGTCGCTAATGGAATCAGAAGATCCTGAAAAATATCTATTTGATAATTTCGCAACTGCTCTAGATATAATCAAGAAGCAGGAGGAGGAATATTCACTCAAAATGATATTTCACACACAATCAGTTCATCAATTGAGATGCATCATAAGTGATTTAGGTTATTCAGATTTAAACGAAAGAATTAAAATATTCTTTCAATCCTCTAACATTGCCAATATGCAATTTAGGATTGATAATGACTTTGAGGAATTAAAATTAGAGTTTGAAAAATTTAGAAAAGATGAGGAGAAAAATGAGACTTTATAACTGGATCAAAAACTACAAACTAACAGGCAACGAGAGGAAAATTAAAAAGATTCTGGTTCGCTTAATTTTTACTGCTCTTCTTGTTAATGCAGGAAGGGATTTAATAACTTTAATATTTTAAATTATGGACATAAACATTAAGGACTATTTATCAAACGATGAGATAAAGGAAATCGTAGTTGATGAATTAAGAAATCAAATTAAGGATCATTTTAAAGATGAAGATAGGGCAGCTAGACTGCTTTCAAACTTTTCTTATAAATTGATTTATGATGAGATAGATAAAACAATTCCAAACTCTAGGCAATTGATTGAAAGTAAAACTAAGGAGATTTTGTTAGATATTAAATCTTATTCAATTTTTAGAGATTCATCTTATGGTCAAACACCTTCTCCTGCTCATAAAATAATGGAGCAAGCAGTTATTGAAAACAGAAATCTAATTAATGAAAAAGTAAAGGAAACTATAATCAACAAAGATTATTCGGAAGAGATTTGGAATAAATTCGAGGATCTAGCAGATAGCTTTACAAACAATATTTATTCAATCCTTGAATTAGGAAGAAGTAAAAAAAATTAACATTTATTTAATAACTTTAATATTTTAACAATGCAATATTACCATTACTACGGCGAAAGCAATTTTAACAACTCTAATAACTTAAATAAATAAACTATGTCCTTAATTAAAAAACCAAACGAACTTTCAAACGATGTTAAACTTAAAGGTTTGATTTATGGTGAGCCTGGTCTTGGCAAAACTACCCTTGCATTATCTGCCCCTTCTCCTCTTCTAATTGATTTTGATAATGGATTAAGAAGAGTTTCAAAACAACATCAAACTGATAGTGTGCAAGTTGAAAACTACCAAAACCTTTTGGATATTCTTTTAAAAGAGGATATTTCTGCATATAAAACAATCATTATTGACACGCTTGGAAAGATGATTGATAGAATTGGTGATTGGTTAGCAATTAGTAATCCAAAAGTTAAGCAAGGCGATGGATCGCTTTCAATGAAAGGGTGGGGAAGTGTTAAAATAGAATTTCAAAAACTCTTAAAACTTCTTGATAGTAAAAACAAATCAGTAATTTTTGTTGCTCACTCTAAAGAAGAAAAGGATTCTGAAACTACCAAACAACGTCCTGATGTCGCTGGTTCTAGTGGAAAAGATATTGTCAAAGAGCTTGATTTTATGGGCTTTATGTCAATGAAAGGCGGAAAAAGAACAATCGATTTAATGCCAAACGAGCAATATTATGCTAAAAACTCACTAGGATTAAACTCATTCTTAGAATTTCCACCAATCGACACTAAAAACAATTTTCTTTCAGAGGCAGTTTTCGAGGCTTATTCTAACAAGTTGGAAAAAGACAACGAATTAGCAGATCAATACAATTCCTTAATTTCAATAATTGATGATAAAATTGATGCTTTAGAATCGGTTGAAGGCATTAATGATTATTATAAAAATCTAGGAAAATTGGAAAAAATCTGGTCAAGTGATTTATATGAGAAAAACAAATTGCGTGAGAAAATCAAAGAAATGGATTTGACTTTCAATAAGGAAACTAAACTTTTCGAGGCAAAAGAAGAAATTAAAGAGGAAATTAAAGAAAAGGTAAAAAATGACTAATTATTTAATAACCCCCTCGCTTTTAAACTCTTTCCAATATTACCAGAAAGACGAATGGAAAAGCCCTGCTGATAGTAGGGCTGACTTTCTCAAGACTTTATCAAGAGAAAGATTTGCTCCAAATGAAGCTATGCAAAAAGGAATTGATTTTGAAGATGATATTAATAGATATTGTAAAGGAGTTGAGGAAGGAAAAATCATGCAAACAATCAATACTTTTGGCGGCAATGGTTTTTGTGTAGATCCAACGCCTTATGAGAAATTATTAGATCAAATGTCTAAATTCTTAATTAAAGGAGTTTGGCAAGAATCAGTTAAAAAAGAAATTGAGGTTGGAGGTAAACAATTTTTACTTTATGGACGAACTGATGTAATAAAAGCCGATACCATTATTGATATTAAATACACTGGCAAATATGATTTAGGAAAGTTTTCCAGCTCCTCACAGCATAGAATTTACCTTTATTGTGCAGAGCTTCCTAAATTCTCTTATTTGGTTAGTAACGGCAAAGAATGGTGGAGTGAGGATTATATAAATCACGAAGGAATCGAGGGCGAGATTAAAGCAATGATTAGTGACTTAATGGGATATTTAGAAAACGACCCAGAAGCTAAAGATTTATTTTTAACTGAATGGAAAAGCAAATGAAATTCATAATCTCAAAAGGCGATGATGACGGCTTGCAAGACTATATCAAATCCGCTCTAGTAAATGGGGCGGATCTTGAGTTTACTGTCAAGAAGTTAGGGAAGTCTAAGAGTTGGGAGCAATTAAAAGGAATCTACAAACTGTTTCAACTTGCCTTGCCTCATTTCCAAAAGTGGCGACCAAATGCTGAATGGGATTTAGAGAAAATAAAAGAGTTTGTAAAGTCAGAATTAGGATATACTAGGCAATCGTCAGATTTTGAAGTTGCAATGATGATAAAACAAAGCGGATATAAACCAACGCCAGAAGAAAAAAAGCGAATGGTTAAGTTCTGCAGAAAGATTAAGCAGAATCTAAGTTTTGAAGACTTCACAATGACCGAGCTTTTTAATTTTACAAGTGAGTTTGAAGTTTGGGCTATGACTCCAAAAGATGGTAAACTAGGTTGGAGTGATGTGTTTTTAGATGATGGGGATAAAAAGAGTCTTTTGGGATTTGCTCAGGCGGCGTTTAAAAATAAATAAAAAATGATAAAAATAAAAGAAATAACCAACGAGCAATTAAAAGAAATAGTTAATGCTTCTGGCTGGGCAACAGTTAGTTATAGATTAGAAAAAGGAGATATTGAAACAGTAGTAAAAAAACTAAATGAATTACAGATAATTCCTGCAATTAATGAAATATTAGATAGGCTTAACAATACAGAGTCTAGTTACAAAAGTTTTATAAAATTAAAAGAAAGGATAGATTATTATGAGCAAGAAAAAAAGAAATTCTCAAGGTTTTACGAAATACAAGACAATAAAATAAAGAATGATAAATACAAATACGACACAACTGAAGATTGTTTAAAAATCATAAGATCAGCATATATAGAAATAGTTGATGATAATCATTTTGGTTTATCTTTAACTCATTATGAAGCAGGTAATTGGTCAGAAATGATAGATATGATTAATGATAATCTTGGGTGGGAAATTGACAGAGAGGAAGGCAAATTCACAGAAGAGCAGAAATATAAATGGGAACAAATTCAAAAGGATTTACCAAATGTTTTAAAAGATTTAATTAACAATAAAGAGAAATAGAAATGGCAAAATATCAAAAATACGAATCTAATATCTATGCTTTAAGGTTTATGCTTAACAAGGCTTGTTTTTTGGCAACTCAAGGAACTTCTCAATCTTCCAGAGAAGTGAAAGAGGAATTAGCAACTGAACTTGAGGATTTAGAGAAAATGTTAGAGATTGAAATTAAAGAATTATTTAAGGAGAAATAATGGTAGGACTTAAACCCGATCCATGTCTTCAAAGGGGCTTCAAAGACAAAAGCCGATTAGGAATGGTTGCCTCATATTCTTGCTTCTGCGGCAATCCTTCTAATGTCCATCACTTGGCAGGAATAGGAAATGGAAAGAAAGCTAGTGACCTTTTAACAATGCCACTTTGCCACTTCCACCATCAGGGCGAGGAAGGAATTCATTTAGACATTGCAGGATTTGAGGAAAAACACGGCACGCAATATGAAATGATTGATCGTGTCAATGAGGAAATTTTCAAGGATTTTGATTTAAAGCCTAAAGACTTGGAAAGATATTATTTAATTAAAAATTATTGTGAAAATAAAAAATGAAAATACTAGATAAAGGATTCGTTAAATTAGTCGATCACATGGGCGGAGATGATGCAACAGTTCAATCAGCCAGAGTAAGCTACGGAGCGGGAACAAAAACCTTGAGGGAAGATGACAGGCTTATTAAATACTTAATAGATAATGAGCATCTAACACCACTAGAGATGACGGTGTTCAAGTTCCATGTCAAAGCTCCAATATTTATTGCACGCCAATGGTTCAGACACAGGGCATCAACTTTTAATGAAATTTCTGCTAGATATTCAGTAATGAAAGATGATTTTTACATTCCAAAATCTGAACGAATCCAAGAGCAATCCGCGAAAAATAAACAATGCAGCGGTGAAGAATTGGGGTTCGAGATTCAAGAGGAGGCTGTAGAAGGAATTAGAATTGCTTGCGATAAAGCTTTCGAGACTTACAAACATCTATTGGATATTGGAGTTGCTAGGGAAACAGCAAGAATGGTTTTACCTGTGAATCTTTACACTGAGTTTTATTGGAAAGTTGATTTAAGGAACTTATTGCATTTTGTTGCGTTGAGAAGCGATTCACACGCACAATGGGAAATTAGGGAATATTCAGATGCTTTACTGGAGATTATTAAGGAGATTTGCCCTAGTGCGGTTGAGCATTTTTTAAATAAAAATAAAGATTAATTAGGTGTTGCGTTTAAAAATAAAAGGGGCATAATGCTTCTTATGGAAAAGAAAGAATTTCAACGCAAAATGAAAATCCTTAAGGGATTGGGAATAATACCATCGCAAGTCGCAAAGAAAATTGATTTTTCTGAAAGCCAAGTTAAAAGGGCAAAAAGTGATAAGTGGAAAGGTGATTGCTCAAGGGTTTATTGGGCTTTTAATAAAGTTTTTAAATAAAAATATGATTATATTTCAAATATTTGCAGGAATTCTTTTAATGATGATTATTGGTGGACTTATACCAGATCAAGAATGGTTAATTGCTTTAGGCATAGGATGTTTTATTATTCTGGGTGTCGTGGGTTTGATTATGTTTATAGTTAGTGGATTTGCGGTTTAGTAAAGTTTTTAAATAAAGGGAAATATGAAGTTAAAAAAATGGTATTACAGAAATTTTGGAACAATCAGCCAAAAACAAGCCGAATCTTGGGGACTAAAGTTTTATCGAAATATATATGGTGATGAAATTAATCGGTTAAATTGCCGCTCCCATTGGGAGGATGAATTAGGAAGATTGTATAGCGTAATAGAATTGTATTATAATTAAACAACCCACGATCTAAAATTTAACTTAAAATTACAATAAAAATGAAAATAAAACAAATAATTAATCAACATAACGAAAATCATCTTAATGAAAAAACATTAAAAGAGTCTCTAGTTGAAAAGACAGAAGAATTACAATCCAGAGTGGATAATGTCAAACTTCGTCAAGATGAAGATAGACAAGCGGAGTATAAATATGAACTTGCTGTTCTGAAAGATCTCTCAGCATCATGCGGATTCCGAAGATCTGCATTTACTGACAAAGTTTGTGAAAAAATTAAAGATACTGGATTGAGCTTTAAAAGCGACAAAGAAGGTGGAAAAACTTTATATGAAAGATTGGCTTTAACAGAGAAAATTG
>JBLHVR010000061.1:0-9094 GCA_047628655.1 Lentimonas sp. | reverse complement strand
AGCAGCGATGACTCCTCCTTGCGGAAGTGCATAGGCACTTGGAAAGCCTTGAACAGAGTAAAATGAGAATAGGTATATTAATGACCACTTGAGGAGGTTGGGGTAGGTATGGCGCAAGAATTCTTTTGATGTACGTTTGTTCATATATAAGCCTAATGCCCCCTAAAACTAGAGGTGATTATGACCTTATCTTGCTATGAACTCGTACTCTTTAGTGTTTTTTGGGCTCTATGTGGTTGCGTGTGTGTTGTTTAGTTTTAAATAAGTTCTTTAGCAAAAAGACCATTTTGTATTGTGTAGGGTTATTATATAATGTAAGAAAGTATGTGTCAATATGAAACATGTTAAAATATTTTAGGAGGGATCATATCAAATACAAAATTTAGTAGTTCTAAACAATTTTTAAAGATGGGATTTGGTATTAGATGATTGGATATTTGAGTGGATTATAAATTGAAAAAAGGGGTCAGATTTATTCCATCAATCATAAAGATTATTAATGGATTTTTAGTTGTTTGTGGAAGAAATATGGCCTCTAGGTTTTTTTTAATGATCCAAACTAACCTTTACTTTTTAAAGCTCTTGTTGATTTCTTAACATTATCTAGAAGATATTTTAAATATTCATCCTTAAAATCTGTCCGCTTATAAAACGGCGAACAGCTGTTCTAAGGTTTTGTGAGAAGAATATATGATTATTCTTGGTCTAGTCCTGATCCCGAAGAGCTCCAATCTGAGAAAAGAGACGAATAATTTGTAAATTTTGGTTTGCCGTTTTTCAAGATGGTTATGAAGTATTTTGGGTGATATTTCTGTTAAATCTGTGAAAAATGAAAAAACGGAATTTTGTTTGAGGTTTGAGCAAACAAAATAAACGCCTAAAGTCCATATCCCCAAAAAAATATCTACTTACCAGCAAAATTTCCTCAAATTAAGAATTTGATTTTGGTAAAAATACCCTTGAAAATTTTTAAGAAGAGGTTTAAAAACTAGCCCCCAGCAGAGCTAACGCAACATTAAATACTATTATTTTATGAATTTATTAAAAAATTTTGGCCCCGGATTAATTACAGCCGGTGCGGCAATTGGCACTTCACATTTTGTGCAAGCAACTCGGGCGGGTAGCTATTTTGGCTTTGATTTATTGTGGCTTATTGTAGTAATCCACATTGTCAAATATCCCTTTATCGAATTTGGTAGCCGCTACACCAGTGCCACTGGGGAGAATTTGCTTGTGGGATATTGGCGCTTTAACAAACCAATTTTTTACTTAATCACCTTTCTTTCAATATTTTTTACGCCATTTTCTTTTGCAGCTAACGGCTTCATTTGTGCGGGTATTATTAAGGCGGTTTTAAATGTTCCATTGAGCATAACGACCATTACAGCTCTTTTGCTGGGTTTTTGTACGATTTTAATTAGCATCGGTCGCTATAAATTGCTCGATGGGGCCATGAAAATTTTTATCGTAATTTTAAGTCTTACGACTTTGGTAGCAGTGATTTTGGCGGCCAAAAATTTTGTACCATTGCCACAGGAGGAAATTTTTTACAGTGATTATTCACCTTTCGAAATGCACCATATTCCTTTCTTAATTGCTTTAATGGGATTTATGCCAGGAAGTATAGACCTTTCGGTGTGGCACTCTTTATGGCTTAAGGCGAGAAATAAAACCAATAATGTGCTGAATTTTAAACAAGCAAGACTCGATTTTAATGTTGGATATGTAATTACAATTATAACTGCGGTTTTGTTTTTAAGCGTCGGTGCATTGATGGTCAATAACTCACAAATGGCGGTGCCAGATGGGGCCGATGATTTTGCGCGTCTGTTGATTGATTCTTATGTCCAGCTAATTGGATCTTGGGCATCTCCAATTGTTGGTTTGGCAATATTGGTAGCAATGATGTCAACTGTTTTGGCGGTTGTCGACAGTTATCCAAGGCTTCTGACAGAGAGCTTCTCGGTAATCAAGCGCATGAAGAATGGGGGTGTGAGCGATAAAGAGGAAATTGACAAAAGTCGTTTAATGCACAGCTTTTTAATGGCATTTTACAGTATTGTGGCGGTTCTGGTGATTATGTTTTTATTTAGTGGCTTTAAGCAAATTCTAGATTTCACTGCAAGCGTAGCTTTTGTTGTGGCACCACTTTATGCTTTTGTTAATTATAAAATTGTGACCAGTGAATTGCTGCCTGAAGAGTTTAGGCCAGGATTTGCAATTAGGATTTTAAGCTGGTTTGGACTGTTGTTTTTGATGGGCTTTTTGGGGTGGTTTTTGTGGGCGAAGATCTTTGTGATTTAGAAAAAAAGGATTTTTATTTCTGGTGTTTGGCTGAAGAAAGATCCTTTTATACTTTTTAATTTACCTTCTATTTTGAATAATTGGCTCTTTTTCAAAATGAGTGGGTAAATTAATTATCCATTTAAGAAAGTGACCTTGATCTTACTTATGGAAGTAAGGATGATTTCTTAAATAAGAAATTGATTTACCCACTTGTTTTGAAAAAGAGCCGAATAATATTATTATTAATCTAATTATCATTTTTTAAATTCAGTTATGAACTCATTATCAAAAACGTTAATCTTAATTTTTATACTCTTTTCAATCAGCAGCTGTAATGATATATTGGATGATTTAGATAAAAAGTTCTCTAAGTAGTTATTTTTTATACAATGTAAGTAACAGAAAATGCTCCTGTTAAATTTCATAATTAGCAAAAAAAATGGAATTTAAAGCAATTAAAATTCAATAAATAATTGGTAGTGATCAGGCTCACTACCAATTTCAGAATTGCTATTTATTTTTGCAAGTTAGCCTCAGTAAAACATATCCAGAAATTCCTGATAGTAAGGATCCGGCTATAACCCCAAGTCTTACGAAAGTTTGATGATCGGCATCATCAAAAGCTAATGTTCCAATAAACAAACTCATAGTAAATCCAACTCCAGTAAGAAGAGACATGGCATAATATTGAGGCCAACTTACATTTTCTGGTAATTTACATATTTTCGCTCCCACACATATTATTGTTATTAGCATTATTCCTATTTGTTTTCCAAAAAATAATCCCAACGTAATTCCAAGAGTAATTGGGTGCATAAGTAGTTCCCATGAAAGACCTTTCAATGATACGCCGGCATTGGCAAATGCAAATATTGGTAAAATGCTATAAGCTATCCAAGGGTGCAAGCCGTGCTCTAAGGAGTTTGCTGGAGATTTTCCTGATTTATTTTTAGATCGAAGTGGGATAAATAAAGCTATCACAACTCCAGCTAAAGTTGCATGAACTCCTGATTTTAAAACACAGGCCCATATGAATATGCCGATGACAATATAGGGGCTAAGATTTGTGACTCCTTTGCGATTTAATATGTAAAGAATTGTTATCCCGATAAAGGAAAAACCAAGGGATATCATTGAAAGATTATCGGTGTAAAAGAATGCGATAATCAGAATTGCAGCCAAATCGTCTAGGATTGCGATTGCCACTAAGCAAACTTTCAAGGTTGTCGGAACTCTATTTCCAAGCAATGTGATGATTCCTAAAGCAAAAGCGATGTCAGTTGCTGCGGGAATTGCCCAACCACTCAAGGCTTCTGCATCGCCCCAATTTATGTAAGCATATATTAATGCTGGAACTGCTAATCCTCCAATTGCCGCCATGACTGGTAAAATGACCTGCTCTTTTGAGGATAATTGGCCCTGAAGAATTTCGCGCTTTATTTCCAGCCCAATAAGCAGGAAAAATATTGCCATTAATCCGTCATTGATCCAAAGCAAAAGTGGTTTATCGATGATGAAAGCTCCAATTTGCACAATCACAGGAATATCTAGAAAATGATCATAAAAACTCTCAAATGGAGAGTTCTTGATAAATATTGCTGCAATAGCAGCAATACCGAGCAATACTGCTCCTGAAGATTGCCACTTAAAGAAATTTCTTAACATTGTTATTGGAGAATAATTATTTATTTTGGAGTTTTGTGTCTGATTCATAATTTATTAATTAAATAATATGTAAAAATAGATTCCGTAGGTTAGAAGGAACAAGAATCCTAACTTTCGGCTAAAAACCTTTCCTGCAATCAACATGTAGGAAAGAATAAGGGTCGATGCCAGCAATACCCACAAATCAAAACCCAGCATGTGTTGTGAAAAGTTGATATTTTCAATTAATGCCATGAATCCAACGATTGACAATATATTAAATGTGCTGCTTCCAACTATGCTGGCAATTACGATATTTCCATGTTTTTTGATGGAGGCAACTACTGCGGTTGTCAATTCTGGTAAACATGTTCCGATTGCGACAATTCCAAGGCCAATAATTTCTTTGCTGATATTGAATCTTTGAGCAAGATCTACTGCTCCTTTTAAAAACAAGGAGGATCCTGCGACGAGTAATAAAATGCCAAAAATGCAAAGCAATATCGATACAAGAAGATTTGGATTATTTTTTATTCCTAGGTCAGATTCAATATTTTTAATATCTGTATTGGAGAATATTTTTTTATCCTGCCTGTAGGAATAAACTACGTATGAGGCCAAAATGGATATCATGAAAAGTCCGCCCACAAAATTTATGCTACCCAGAAATCCAAATATGCATAAAATTAGGGTTGCAAATATCAGGACAAAAACATCTCTTTTGATGTAGCTACTTTTTAAATAAATAGGTGAGATGATGACGGATATTCCCAGGACAAGTAAAATATTGGCGATATTACTGCCAATAACATTTCCAATCGCAATCTCAGGAAAACCTTCCAGCATCGCATTTATTGAAACTGTCATTTCTGGCATCGATGTGCCAAATCCGACAACTACGGAGCTTACTAATATTTTGGAAATATTAAGATTTTTTGCTATCGAAATTGAGCCTTTGATAAGAGACTCTCCTCCGAAAAATAAAATTAATAATCCGGATATTATTATGAATGTGTTAACTATAATTACAGAACCTCATTATTTTTGATTAGTGTTTTGGCGATTGATTATTGTTCCTGAAAATCCACAACACCAGTTGCCACATCATACATTCCGCCGACAATCACTATTTCTTCATTATTGACCATATCCAAAATAATGGGGCTTTGCTTGGTAATTTGATGCGCAGTTAATTCAACATTAATTGAGGAGACGTTATTAACGAATTTGATATTCTTGGAGTTTCTATCATCAATTGTGGTTTTTTCTTGTGCTATCGCCGGATCTATTTTATTAAGCAAGCCAGTTAATTTCCCCATTTTGACTTGATCACAAGCTCCTTGTACTGCGCCACAGCTTGTGTGTCCAAGCACCATAATTAGTTTTACTCCTGCAACTTTACAGGCAAATTCCATGCTGCCGATGATGTCGTCATTGAGAATGTTTCCAGCGATTCGGCAACTAAAAATATCTCCAAGGCCTTGATCAAATATCAACTCAGCAGATGTGCGTGAATCAATGCAACTCAAAACAATTGCGAATGGATGCTGTCCATTTGAGGTGTTGTTTACCTGCTCCAATAGATTGCGATTCATTTTCAAATTTTCAATAAAACGCTTATTTCCACTTTTTAAAATCTGTATTGCTTTTGAAGGGCTTAGAGAATCTCTTTCTTCTTTTGTTAGGGTTAACATGTTGCGAATTATTTAAATTATCAGAATTACGATTTAATATTTATAGATATTTGGTTATTTCTTTGAGTTCTTTCATTTTCTTTTGAACTCGATTTGGTTTTGTCGTCTCATCAATATCAATGCATCCTTCAATGTGGTTTTGCACCAAAACACTTTTGGCTTTTCCTATGGCGCTATAGGCTGCCTGCATCTGTTGTGCAATCATAATACATTCATCATTTTCTTCCTCAAGCATTGAAATTATTTTTTGTATTTGACCATTGGCACGCTTGAGACGCTTAATGATTTCTGAATGACTCTTGTGTGAACATTCCATATTGATTTCGAATAAGGATTAGTAACAACTAATACTATGTGGGGTATAGTATATTTCAATGATTGTTTTTTTAAAATATAAATAACTGTATTTGAGTTATTGGCTCTAACAGCGGGTTTTAAATTAAATAACACATAAAAATATCAATAAGGCAATCACATTCCTTAACAATTAATTTTATCTAGGGCTTAGAACTTATTTTGCACAATAAATATCATCAAAATATAAGAAATATGATGACTGATGAGAGAAAATAGATTATGATTAAAGGGTGTTAATCCCATTTTTTTATAAATTTATAGGAGAAATAAATGTTTAAAATAATCAAGCAAGATAGCAAAAATACCCTAATTATTGAAGCTCATGGCAAAATAACCAAACAAGATTATGACGATGTTCTTGAGCCAGTTTTAGATAAAATCAAAGATGAAAACAAGAAAATAAAATTACTATTTCATGCTGCCTCTGACTTTGATGGATATACCTTTGGGGCTGCGTGGGAGGATTGCAAATTAGGAATTCATCATTTCAAAACATTTGAGAAATGCGCAATCGTTACCGATTGCAACTGGTTGAAAAACTCTTGTAGATTTTTTAGTCCACTCATTCCTTGCCCTGTCAAAATATTTGATGATAGAGACCTTGATAAGTCTAAAGATTGGCTAGATTCGTCAGAACAACATTTGACTTGCAGCATTGATAAAAAAACATCTTTACTAACAATCGAGGTTGGTGAGTCATTATCGGCGGATGATTTTAAGGCGGTGGCAAAAATTGTTGATCCGTGGGTGGAAGAAAATGGTCAAATTGAAGGTGTGATTATTCACGCTCGAAGATTTCCTTATTGGAAAAATGCTGGCGGCTTTATCTCTCACATCTCTTTTATAAAAAATCACCATCGCGACGTTAAAAAAGTTGCTCTCGTGGCCAACGGAGCTATTCCGGCCATAGCACAAAAACTAACAAATCATTTTATTTTAGCCGAGGTCAAGAATTTTGATTACGATCAAATGGATGCAGCTAAGAGTTGGATAATGGAGTAAATCTCAGTAGAAGATTGCGCCCTTGTGATGGCAATTATTGAAACATAGAGTTCAACTCACTATTGCCAATTTCAATTTTTTACACCTAATCTGATTTTTCATAATTTAATTTTTGCACAATAAAATGACCTACATTACTTGGTCGATAATATTTTCGTTATTTGGATTTGTCTATTTTGGATATGGCAGAAAGCAAAAACAAAATATTCCATTTTGGGTAGGAATTATTTTAATTGTTTTTCCCTATTTTATTCACAATCCATATGTGATGATTCCAATAGGAATTGCGCTGATCATCCTGCCCTTTGTTTATAAAAGATAAAATTATGACCGAAAAAAACCGCCTCAAAACTAAAATATTTAAATTTCTAGGATGTCCAATATGTACGTTATTTTATGTGCTGTCATATCCAGTCAGAAAACTAATTTCATTTCTTAAGGCAAAGCAATAGAGGGTAGTTTTCCTCCAGAAACCATAAAAATTAGTGGTGGATGGGGCGAAGATTAATATTGTTACTGTTTTTTAATAATTATTTTGGTGTCTACACTAACATTTTCGAGCAATTCCAGCAAATCATCTTTATCGATAGCTATACATCCTGCGGTTAGTTCATTGTTGTTTTTAAATACATGAAGAAAAATTGCGCTGCCTTTTCCTTTAATGATGTTTTTATCGTTAAATCCCATCGGAACTATTATGTCATAGGCGTCATCTTCAATTCTGTAAAGTGATTCGCTGGAATTGCAGTTTTTTGGTGGAAGATGAATAAAATGATTGTAGTGATCGCTTTTTGAATCATCGCACCAGCCGTAATATTTTTGGATTTTTCTAATTGGTAATTTGGTTTTTATGTTGGAAATTTTATCTGCACGATAAAAAACTTCTCTTAAGTTAAAAGTTCCTATTGGGGTTTTTCCATCACCTTCTATCTTTTTTGCGCTTGCGCCATTTCTTCCTGCGTCACATCGGATAGATTTTCCTTTAAAAATCAATTGGCAGCTATTTTGCGTTATTGTGACCTCAATGTTATTTTCTTTTGTGGATAAAAATATGAAGGGCAAAGAGCAGATAATTAAAAATAAAAATAGTTTTATGAGCTTTGACATTGTAGACATTACTTGGATAGTGATGTGAAAATATTATTTTGATCCCACAATATGATTTTATACAAATGAATTGTCAATTTTTGGTTTGATATGGAGGTTTGTTATTATAATCTTCTTTAAATTTTAACATAAAATTGACGTATCAATATTAATGAAAAATATAAATAAAAATGAGTTTTAAAAAAGTAGAAATTGCAATTATTGGAACCGGAAGTGCGGGAATGAAAGCCTATCGCGAAGCTTCAAAAACAACCAATTCCATTGTTTTGATTGAAGGAAATTCTTATGGCACAACCTGCGCTCGAGTTGGTTGCATGCCATCAAAACTGTTGATCGCAGCGAGTGAAGCAGCAAATTATGGTCATCATGCGCAGGGTTTTGGCATTACTTATGAGAATCGTAAAATTGATGGTAAAAAAGTAATGGATCGAGTTAGAAGTGAAAGGGATCGTTTTGTCGGTTTCGTGTCCTCCGACGTTGAAGATTGGCCGGAGGAACATAAGATTTTTGGTTATGCCAAATTTGAATCTGATTATGTTTTGAATGTTAAAACAAAAGATGGTGATGTGAAAGTTGGGGCTGATAAA
The DNA here is from genome assembly GCA_047628655.1 of Lentimonas sp. Lineage (GTDB taxonomy): Bacteria > Pseudomonadota > Alphaproteobacteria > Rickettsiales > UBA1997 > JAJTCH01. The sequence continues at coordinate 417 of JBLHVR010000061.1, read as the reverse complement.
ATTATCATTGCGACAGGTTCAAGACCTAGGGTTATTGATTCCTTAAAAAATTTGGGTGATCGGGTGATTACTAATGATGACTTGTTTGATTTTGAAGATTTGCCAGAATCTATTGCTGTTTTTGGCGCGGGTGTCATTGCTTTGGAACTTGGTCAAGCGCTTCATCGTCTTGGTGTTCGAACTAAAATTTTTGGCAGAACCAATTTAGGGCCAATTTCTGACCCTGATTTATTGGCTCACACAAAAGACATTTTCAATGATGAACTTGATATTGCTTGGCAGGCTAAATTTGGCCCTATTAAAGATTTGGGTGAGGAAGTTGAGATTCAATATGAGGTTGATGGAAAAGAAAAAACCGAAAAGTTTGAATATGTTTTGGCCGCCAGTGGCAGAGTTCCTAATCTTGATAAGCTGGGC
>JBLHVR010000060.1:0-9351 GCA_047628655.1 Lentimonas sp. | reverse complement strand
CCCTTTTCTTGTATCAACAAAGCATAATTCATCCATGTCAATTTGACAGATCACTTTTGTTGATGGATGTTCTTGCTGCAAAATTTCAACATTATTTTTTTCTAAAAATGCCGCTAAGAATATTTTTTCTATTGGTGATAGTTCTGATTCCTTGATTCTATTGATCATCTCCTTGGCAACATATTGCTCATCTTCAATCTCTCTAAACTCTTTAACATAAACCTCTTTAGCTGCTTCATATTGATCATCTACCTCTTCTTGATTATCGACGTTACCCCATATTTTAACAAAGCTGTATTTTACTGATCCATCCCTTCTTAAGCTTCCTAAATGCTGAATTGATCCTTCTTTACCACCTATTACAGAGGTAATATTATTCGGCTCTAAAACTTTCGCCGCCTCATTAATATAATGAGCAGAAAGAAATTCAGCTTCTTCGGGATAAATAAGCTGTCCTTTATCTATTTTTGTACGTATTTTATTAAAATCGATAATGACGCCAGGAGCTCTCTTTTTTAAAGCTTTTCTTGCATATTTAAGAGCTGAAAAGGCTTTATCTTTATTGTAAATAGGTTCTTCATAATTTGACGGATTTCTAGCATTGTAAAAAAACACCAGACTACCATTTCCCGAGTGTCGGATGTAAGGCAATAAAACTTGACCATCTTTGTTGAGTTCTATTATTTCATATGGTGCTTTTTCTGATTCTTGAGTCATATTTGTATTATGAAAATAATTGTTTGTTAGGCATTGTTAGTTAAAAATCTCAGCATAATTATATTTATTGTCCGTAAAGGATTGATAAATTCTTGCCAAGAATGAGATAATGAATAATAAAAAAATAAAGGGTCGGATTTTGACGGAGTTTTTTATAATGTAATTGTTTAATTATTTTTAAATTTTCTGCCATCATCTCATCATGCCGGAGATAGATTTTATTTATCAGCTTTGCGGATTTATAAAATCCTCATCCGGTACCTCATGAGATATATTCCTTTTATTTTGTTTAGTGTGTATTTTGGAGTTTGTCTCACGAGGTGACGAATCAATAATCTCTAAATCATCTAAGCTGATAAAGAGATTGTATGTGCGTCATGACGGAATATTTCATGATGGAGTTTATTGCGGAATTGTTTGCAGTTTTTATTTGCCGAACTTTCTATCAGACGCATTATTCAATTTGAGATAATTGGTAGATTATGATCAAGATTCATCCATTTTCTTTCCTTTTCCGTCATATCCAACAATCAAAACATGATCCCTATTTAGTCCTCTGGGATTGTCGGTTCCGCAAGAGTTGGCAATTATTGATAATTCTTTGACCATATTTTTGGCAAAATTTGACACTCTAATGGCTTTATCTTGTGGATCTAATCCATGTTGTAATTTTTTCTTATGGGTAGTAATTCCTGTTGGGCAAGTGTTTTTGTTGCAATGTAGGGCTTGAATGCAACCCAAAGCGAACATAAACCCTCTGGCTGAAACAACAAAATCAGCTCCAGCACACAATGCCCAAGCTGCTTCTGCGGGGTTTAATAATTTTCCGCTAGCAATGATTTTGATCCGATCCTTCAATTTGTGTTTATTGAGGATGTTGATCACTTTTGGCAATGCATCACTAATTGGAATTCCCATATTGTCCATAAGACTTAAAGGAGCTGCTCCTGTTCCTCCTTCTGAGCTATCAATGGCGATAAAATCTGGTGCAGACTCAATACCTCGTTTATTGATTATTTCGCATAAATCATCAACCCAATATGAACCTATGACCGTTTTAAAACCCACGGGTTTTCCAGTTGTTTCTCGAACGTATTGGACCATATCAAGCAAATCATCCAAAGAATTTATCTCCGAATGTCTGTTGGGACTAAGTGTATCTTTTCCTTCCTCAACACCTCTGATAATGGCAATTTCTTTGGTAACTTTTGCTCCTGGTAATATTCCTCCTTTACCGGGTTTGGCTCCTTGACTTAATTTGATCTCAAACATTTTTACTTGTTCGTGATCGGCGATCGCTTTTAATTTTTCTTCATCAAAACCACCTTCTGGTTTTCTGACCCCAAATTTTGCTGTACCAATTTGATAGATCAGATCACAATCACCTTCCAAATGGTAGGAAGACAATCCTCCTTCTCCGGTATTTAGCCATATTCCAGCCATTTTTGCGCCTCTGGATAAGGCTTTTATGGCAGGAGCGGAAATCGCTCCATAGCTCATGGCAGAAATATTGATGATGGAGTTGGTTGTGTAGGGATTTTTAGCGTAAGGACCAATAATTATGTTTGCAGGAGCTTTGGAATCTTTTGATAAGGTGGGAAATAGAGAGCTGACAAAATGATACGATCCTTGAGTGTGGATATTTTTTGTGGAACCAAATGCCACGGTTGAATCAACATTTTTGGCCGCCCGATAACACCAACTACGCTGCGATCTATTAAAAGGCATTTCATCTCGATCTAATGCAAAGAAATATTGTCTTAAAAAACCACCAATATGTTCAAAAAAATAACGAAAATTTGCTACTATTGGATAGTTTCTGCGTAAAGTGCTTTTTCTTTGAAATCTATCATAAATATACAAAACTATTAGGCCCAAAATAAGTGAGATGAAGATCAGGATAAAGGCGTAAATTAGCAATTCTAAAGTAATTAATATTTCTGAGGGGATATGATTTATCATGGATTAAGTATTAGATTTATAGAATTTAAAGGGATAATTGGTCTAATGTTGCTGGTATCCCACTAAAATTTAGGTGTTTACATTGCCGATAATAATCCTCGGTGCCGGTCTTAGTTTGTAAATGCGACCTTTTGTTTACTAAAATTAGAGACAAAATAATTATATTTAGTGCTATTTTATTTTATTTTTAACAAACATATGCCACTGAAAATTAGGGATTTTATTGATTTTTTCCAAAAGAACTAACTTTTTTCTAATCAAAAATTTGGATTTGAATTCATTTGAAATGTTGGTGAGGGTGGTTTGAAGGATGGGCTTTGCTTTGTATTTTTCAGATAGATTAGTATCGGGACTCACCACCACGCAAACCCAGCGTGTTGTGTTTATTTGCCGCAAGGACTATCGTATTCACACAAGTCCCGACGCGGATGATTATCCAGTAAAAAACTTTTCTGGCAAGAGAAATTTTAGGTTTGGAAAGTGGATCTAATAAATTAACCAACTTTTTATTGGCTCTTTTTCAAAATTAGTAGGTAAATTAATTTCTCACTTAAAAAACAATCTTGATCTTGCTCATGAGGATCATCTTGTTTCCGCCTTGCCATCCCTGCCTGTGCGAGGATGGCAAGGTGGAAAATAAGGATGGTTTTTGAAATAAGAAATTGACTTACCCAATCATTTTGAAAAAGATCCTTTTTATTGATAAATTATAATCCAAAATAATATTCCGCTCGTTGCAGGGTTTGATTTATTTCTTCAATATTGGCTCTAAATTCATCAATAGTGGGGAGCCATTCATCACGTCTGTGCAAATTCACCATCATATCAAACGGTTTACGCAGTTCATAATCTAGCTTCGCGCCCCTTAAAGAAAGGTTCAGAAATACAAAAGTAATCAATTCCCTTTTTTCACTAGTTTTTAAACTTTCAAATAACTCACTCGTTTTATTAGCTAATCCAAATGCTGTTCTTACAGTTGTTTTGAAGCTATTATCCACCCCTTAACTTAATATTTTATAGCCCTAAAGATGGCATAGAAGGAGTCTTTTTTAAAAGGTCTTTTGCTAATTTTGCTTTAGAACTCATTTCTTTTATTGAGGATATTTTTTCTGCTTGTAGTTTTTTAATAGCGGATTTTGTGTTTTTAGCACATTGCTTAATATCTTTCTTAGAAAGGGAGGATTTGACACAAGCTATTTGTTCGTCAATTAGAGGTTTTTGACTGCTAAGGGCATTAACTATAATTGCTTGATAATTGGCAAATTTTGTCTCTTTAGCCATCGCTGTGGAGCCACTGAACAAGATCGCTGTTAGGGTGATGGTTGCAAATTTATTTCTCATTGTTTTTCTAGTTAAATTGTTAAAATGTTTTCTTAAAATTAAGATGAAATAGAAGATATTATCCGAGGGAGAACCAGTCAATAACAGATTGTTTCAAGAATGAAAAAATAGGGTAAAATAACTCAATTAAAACAAAGATAAGAATAGTAAGGATATTGAGGATGGATATTTTATTGAGTTATCTAAATTTAGTCACGAGATCTGCTTTGGATCCTTAAGCAACATTTTAGCAATCGTATCACCTACTGATTATGCAGAATAGTGTCTAGAACAGTCCTTTTTGGATCTTTTGATTTCGCACATAAAAAAGTTGTAATTATTTTTCTATTTTTTGCTCTAATCAATTCAATGAAACTGATATCCATTCCTTTTTAATATTTCACACTTATCCCGACATTTATGCTTCCATATCCAGGTCCTTCATCCGGAAGAAGAATTGATGGGGTGAGGCTTAGGCCCGATGTGAAGTCTCCTTTGATAATTTTATATTCTAATGGTGTTTGTAAAATAATATCACCAACCAGCTCATTGCTTGTTTTTGTGTCATCGAGGTGGCTATTATCTTGAATATGTGGAAGTTCGAATCTCGCCCCTGCGGATTTATCAAATGTATGAATTCCTTCAGACCAATCCTGTTTTGCTGAGAATCTTTGGGTGGCTGAATTATCAATTTTTAAATTATTTTTTTTCAAGACATACGATCTGTGCCTTTCATAAGGAATCTGAAAATCGTGTTCATCAAACCAATGATCTATGTTGTTAGTGGATGGATCAGAATTTGCAAGATTGGGGAGCAATAAGATTATGAGAAATAATGATAGATATTTTTTGTTTCTAAGCATTTGTATTTGGATTTCACCTTATAATTTTATCATGATCTAGCACACAGATCTTGAGCGATGATTGGAAAATAATCAATTACCATTTTAATAATAATTTGCCAATAAGAGTTCCAATCAGAGCAAGAACTACCATTGGTATGTAGTGCCAAATTAAAATATGAGATAAAGAATCATTTGCCTCAGAGAGCCTCAAAATCAGACATCCCAAAGAACTAGAGGCCAGAACGCTAAATAATCCAGCTTGAAGTGGCCTGATTGTAGCGCCTTTTTTCAAGATTATGAAAATCAAAATAGCCGGAATGAAGGACAAAAATGTGATGCAGGCACTGCAGATCATTTTGTGGGGGATTTCTGGATAGATTAATTCTGGGCTGCTATCTGGGATAAAAATTTGAAAGATAAATAAAGATGCTAGCAGAAGAAAAAAAACATAAGGCAATTTTATCAATCTTGATTTTTGGTAAAGATCTGGATAGATATTGAGAGTGGCTGCAATGATGCTGGCGAGGAATAGAAAGAAAATGAGAAAAATTTCTGCGGTGAATAATGGGCGCATAAATTGCAAAGCAAGATCTGGTCTTAATCCTAAAAATGTTTGTGCAATTATCGCATAAATACCACAGATAAGCAGTAAATACGACACCCATTTTATGGGTTTTATCATCGGCTTTATTGCCTTTGCTTCATTGCTTAATTTTGTGATTAAATCGATTGTTTGTGTCATGTTTTATGAAATCCAAATTTTATTCTAATTTTTTTTATTGCTCGATGAGCAGCAACTTTTACAGCTGATTCACCCATTCCAATCCTGGCGGCAACTTCTTTGGCGGTATATCCTTCAATATGAAGCATGTGCAAAATCTTCTTATGTTTTTGATCAACATCTACCAATAGATCTCCTTTATATTCGCTACCTATGTCATCTTTGGTTACATCTGCCAAAATATTTTCCAACTCTGCAATATCTGTGGTTTTGTGGCGCATTTGAGAATAGTACTTGCGCAGATAATCGGTGATACGGAAATTCGCGATCGCCATCAACCAAGGCATTATTGGTCTTTGGCCGTCATAAGTATGGCGAGCTTTGTGGATGGAAATTAGGATTTCTTGGAGAACATCTTCGACATCAGCGCTAGTGATTTTTCTGGCCACAACAAAGCGCAATTGAAATGTGGCTTTGGTCAAAAATTCCTTATAAGCGATTTGATCACCAACAAGGCCAGCAATCATCAAATCCATTAATATTTTATTTTTACTATCCATTTTAACGATTTGCTAATAATCAGCGAATATCTTGATATGAACATACTATTACATTGAAAATTAGATTAACTGTAAAGCCAAATATTTCTATTTTATTAAAAATAAATCACAGGATGTAACTTTTCATGAATATCTGGCGAATTACATTGTATGGACAACTAAATATTTAATTTTGTTATCCAATTTTTTAACTCTTATTAATTATATAAAATCAAATTATGTCAAAAAAATCTCAATTCTTAAAATCAGCTAAATTAGCAATCGCCGGAATAATCCTTACTTCTGGAGTGGCGGCTTGTGGAATGTTGTCTGACAAGCATAAGTGCTCATCTAAAAATGATTGTTCATCTAAAGTTCAGGAAGGAAAATCAAAATGCTCTGCAAATGGTTGCTCTGCGGCTAAAAAATAATTTTATCATAGCATTTCTCACCAAAAATTAGTTTTGTGAGCATAAATATATGATTTATTTCTAGAAGAAAAACCTCTAATATCTTGATGTATAAAAGGTTTTTCTTCTAAGCTATCACCCCGACATTATGCTCATTGGATCTTAAAGGGTGAGTTTTGTTATTATCAATTTTAAATAAAATTTTATGATCTTCTGCCCAATAAAAATTAACCATCTTCGCTGTTTAATAAAAAACCTTTACAGCAAATATGTAAATTTCTTAGAAAAATACCTATCCTCAATTTTGCTTTTGTCGGTTAGAATTTGGGTGGGTCTGGTCTTCTTAAAAAGCGGATTAACAAAATTCTCCAATATTGATCAAACAATTCTGCTCTTTACCTATGAATATGAGGTTCCGATTTTTTCACCAACTTTTGCCGCAATATCAGCGACAACTTCTGAACTTGTTTTTGGAATATCCTTGATTATTGGCCTTCTAACTCGTCTTGCTGCCGTGCCTTTGATCATCATGACTTTAGTAATTCAGTTTTTTGTTTTCCAAAACCAAGAACATTTTTATTGGTTATTACTACTTTCTACTTCGGCAATCTATGGTGGTGGAAAGCTATCTATTGATGAAGTAGTTACCAAATTATGCAAAAATTTATCACCCTTTAAGATTAAAGATGCCCAAAAATAAAGAACCTAAATAATGTTAAATCTCATCTTTCTGGCTTAATCCAGAAAACGGCAGTTAAAAACCAATTTATGCCGTCATTTCTCAGCATATTTAGATTCAAGGAAAAATATTATGCACCTAGTGGCGCATTAAAATTTTCCTCAAAGTTATCTATGTCACGATCTAAAGATATAAATTAGGTTTTAACTGCTGTTTCTAGGTTAAAGATGATATTTTACAAAGATTCTTCTGAAAATTTTTTCAAAAGAAAACTAAAAACATTAAACAATGTCGTTTATAATAAAATCAGCAATATTGCTAACTTTGACCTTTATTAATATTAATGCTTTTGCAAAACCAAATAACGATATGGATAAGAACATCGCAAATTTAACAGACATCCAAAGATATGTAACACAGCATGACGGCACAGAAAGACCTTTTGAGAATGAATATTGGGATAATAAACTCGAGGGAATATATGTCGATGTAGTCTCTGGAGAAGCTTTGTTTTCTTCTAAAGATAAATATGATTCTAAAACTGGTTGGCCAAGCTTTACCAAACCAATAAAAGATCAAGAAATTGTTGCCAAAAAAGATCAGAAATTAGGAATGACTAGAATTGAAGCGAGATCCAAAACCTCCGATTCTCACTTAGGACATATTTTTAACGACGGACCAGTAGAGAAGGGTGGGTCACGCTATTGTATTAATTCTGCAGCCTTACGCTTTATTTCTAAAGAAGATTTGGAAAAAGAAGGATATGAAGAATTTGCCTCATTATTTGAAGAAAAATCATCTAAAATAAGCAATAATCATGAAAAAGCGATCTTAGCTGGCGGATGTTTTTGGGGTATGGAAGAATTGGTCAGAAAACTAGACGGCATTAAAGATATTAAAGCCGGATATAGCGGTGGAATCATCAAAAACCCTCCTTATGCACTTGTTAGCACTGGACTGACAGGTCATGCTGAATCCATTGAAGTCACATTCGATCCTACAAAAATCAGCTATGAAACCATCTTGAGATTCTTCTTTCAAATCCACAATCCAACAACATTGAATCAGCAAGGAAACGACAAAGGCAGCCAATATCGTTCGGCTATATTTTATACCAATGATCAGCAAAAAATAATCGCCGAAGATATCATTGAAAAAGCCAATAAATCAGGAGTTTTCCCTGGAAAAATTGTCACCGAACTATCAAAAGCCAATGGCTTCTATGATGCTGAAGATTATCATCAGGATTATTTGCAGACCAATCCAAATGGCTACACATGTCATCAAATCAGGAAGGATTGGGTTTTCTAGAAAAAAGAAGATTTATGTTATTGGTAACTTCAAATCACTCTTAAGTTCTGAAGTTGCTATTCACTTGATGTTCCAACCTTTTTCCGAAAAGATTTCAGGCAAAGAAATATCAAAACTATACCCAGCAAAACTCGAAAAAATTATCGTTCAGAATTTAAGGTCTAATCTTTTAAATTAGCGTTAGATTCTGATCAGTCATCAGCTTAAACAGCTAGATATTTTCAGAATCAATATCAGCACTTTTCACGGTTGTATATCCAATTACTAAAATTCTAACAAAAATAATCAAAAAAATATGACTGGTAACGCAAGTTATTTTGAAGAAATAAAAAGTCTTAAAAAAGAACTATCACTAGTCAAGCAGGACTGAAATCTATTAAAAAGGACGGACGCTTAACGGCCGCGAAAGAATCACGTTAAGGTGCGGCATGGAAAAAAATAACTGCAATTCTCAAAATGATAATTGCATCAACAGCAACTATGGCAAATATTATAATTCATCATTTCCAATTACGAATTTATTCAAATTCATGAATGATTCCAGCAGTGTTTATTGCGAATGGTTGAATATCCTTCCGAGCAACAGGGTTATAGATAATCAATAATTAAAACTGCAGATAAAACAGTTTTTGTGTTTAACCGCAATGTTTATGGAGCTCGCAGAATTGCCAAAATATTAGCCAAAAAATCTGCCTAATTTAGTGTACGATCTATACTGCTTAGACACTTAGACCCGATAAACCAAGTTAATCTCCCCAAAAATCACACATTTAAAAAAAATTGTCCAAATTGACAAAAGTCAATTACGCAATAATTCTATTAAATATTCTATATTCCGTACTGAGAA
>JBLHVR010000059.1:0-9437 GCA_047628655.1 Lentimonas sp. | reverse complement strand
TTTGTAAAGTTTTATTATTTTTGCACCATCTTCGTTGCCAATAAATTTATCTACAAAAATTGCTTTCTGAGAAATTTCCAAGAAATCTAATTTCTTACTTTCTGCATTTTCTAGATATTCTTCAAAAATCTGATTTACCACATCTGACCTTAATTTAAATTGGTCTTTAAGGTGAGATTTAATGCGTTCAATAAAGAAATTGATGATTTCTAAAGATGTTTTTCTTTTTAAATCAGCAATTTCAGAAGCGTTATTTTGAGGATAAAGCAGCTTTAAATTTTTGCTTGGAAAGCTGTTAATTGATTTCTCAACTACAATTCTGATGGGTAAATAAATTTGCTTTTCCAGTAAAATTCTAATGATTCCAAGTGCGGCTCTTCTAATTGCATAAGGGTCTTTTGAGGCGGTTGGCTTATCTCCAGCCAAAAATAATGCGCAAATATTGTCAATTTTATCGGCGATTGCTAAAACAGTTCCTAAGGGAGTTTTCGGTAGATGAGAGTCTTTACCAGTTGGTAAATATTGCTCGGAAATTGCAGTTGAAATCTCACTATCCTCACCTTGGTATTTGGTGTAATATTTTCCAATAACTCCTTGCAACTCTGGAAGTTCTGCAACTGTTTTAGTAGTTAAGTCGTTTTTTGCTAAATCGGCTAGCTGCTCTGCCAAAGATAGTTTTGCTTGTGGAATCCAGATTACTAAAAATTTATTTAAAATTTCCAGCCTTTTTACCTTGCCGTAAAGCGAGCCAATTTTTTTATGAAAAACAATATCTTTTAGTAGCTCAACTCTTTCTTTGAAGGGGGTTTTTAGGTCTTCTTCAATGTAGAATTTTGCGTCAGAAAGTCTTGCTCTAACTACTTTTTCATTATCGGCGATAATTTTTAGAGTCGATTTTTTATCAGCCTTGATGTTGCTTACAAAAATGAATTTTAAAGATTTATCATCTTTAAATAGGATGGCTTTTTGATGTAATTTAATGACCAATTCCAGAACTTCGTGAGGAAGTTTATTGAACTCGTCGTCAATTGAGCCAACTAAAACTTGTGGATATTCAACTAATCCAGCAATTTCATCAATTAATTTAGCGTTTCTAGTTAGTGATTTTTTATCAATTTCTTTAATTTCATTGGCAATAATCTCTCTTCTTTCGTTCCAATCTAAAATAACAAAATTATCTTCCAATTGTTTTTTATAGTCTTTGAAATCGGTTACTTGTAGTGATTTTTTCCCCAATAATAAATGACCAAAAGTTTTATTATTGGCTGCTAAATTGGCAAAATCAACCTTCAAAATTTCATTATTGAAAATTACCAAAATATTACGAACTGGCCTCACCCAATTTGATCTTTTTGTAAGGTCTATTAAATCCATTGTTTTTAACCAAGTTCCGGACATTTTTTGAAACAATGAAGCGATATTTTTCTCTAAAATTTTAGCGGTTTCAATTTCTAATTCCTCTTGGCGATAAAAATAATATTTGCCATTCTGTCGATCAATTGTCTCTAAATCAGCTTTATCTGTTAAACCAACTGACCTTAAAAAGCCTTTAATTGCATTCTCAGGAGCATCAATTTTTGGCCCCATTTTATTAGTAGCGGCAGATTTTTGGGTAATTTCTAAATCTTCAATCAATAAAACTAATCTTCGAGGAGTGATGAAGGTTTTTAAATTGCTTGGTTGGAATTTAATATTTTGCTTTTCAAAAAATTCGATAAAAATTTTCTTAAAATCTTCCATCGCTTTAACTTGCATTCGCGCTGGAATTTCTTCGCTGTAAATTTCAATCAATAATTCTTTGTTATTTTTGGTCATTGTTAAAATTTTTTTGAAATTGTAATTGCTAATTTGCTGGCAGTTTTAATTGCGAAAGTAAGTGGTTTGTAAATTGGCGATTCTTCTGCTTCATTTTCAAGACCAATATCTCGATGTTCAAGCTCTTCTTGTCTGAATTGTTCAATTTTTTCTTTTAACTCCTCATCAGCTTCTAAATTTTCTAACTGTTCTTGATAATGTTCGTCAATAACTTCTTCAACTGCAACCGTGCAGGCCATTGCTGCTTTTTTTCCCATCAAAGCAGTTCCTATTCCAAGTGCCAATCCTGCAACTTTCCAAATTGGCTGCATTATTGTGGGTCTAACTTTTTGCTCAATTATTTTTTGATTAAAATATTCAAAATGGACATCTTCTTGATCCTTCATATGAGAGATTAAATCAACTGTTTCTTGATCGTTTCTCATTTTAAAAACTGCAATTTGGCCCTGATAAATTTGTTTCGCGCCATATTCACCGGCGTGATTAACTCGAATTGCACTATGTAATTGATTTAAGTTTTTAGAGGTTTTTGACATATGGAAAGGTAAAGATTTAAAACTTCTAACAGCATAAATAACTTAATTTCAATTTAAACATAATTTTTCAAATTATTTTAAGTTGATTTTTAAGACGGTTATTTTATGTTTTGCATCTTCAAATTAGCCGAATTAGCTCAGAGGTAGAGCTACTGTCTTGTAAACAGTGGGTCGGGAGTTCGATTCTCTCATTCGGCACCATCTCTTTAACGCCTTCTAAACTTTCAAATCCATTGTCTGAAAAAATTTCTTCTGAAATTTACAATAAAGTTTCTCCCGTTAAATCTTTGCTTTTTCAGATTTTCATCTGTGTTTGGGGAATAATTATTCCAATAATATATTTTTTGGTTTTTTTAACCAAGAACCGCAAAATGGCCGATAGAGGAGCTAAGAACTGGGCTAGATTTTCCTTATTCATGTTGGAAAAAATATGTGGTATTAGATATGAAGTTCGCGGAAAAGAAAATCTTCCTAAAGAAAGTGGTTTTGTTGTTGCTTGTAAGCATCAGTCAATGTGGGAAACGATTGTTTTTCACATAGTTTTTGATCAACCAGTTTATTCTTGGAAAAAAGAATTATTAAAAATTCCTTTTTATGGTTGGTTTTTAAGGATTATGAGTGGAATTACTATTGATCGTAAAGGTGGAGCAAAAGCTTTAAAGAGTCTACTTAATCAGGCAAAGCAATATGTGGAAAATAAACAGAACATCATTCTATTTCCACAAGGTACCAGAACTCCAATTGGTTCTGGTACAAAGGATTATCCTTATCAAAGTGGGGTTGCGGCAATTTATAATCATTTAAAAGTTCCTGTTGTTCCTGCGGCGCTTAATGCTGGAGTTTTTTGGGATAAAGGTGGTATTAAAAAATCGGGAACAATTATTTTGGAATTTTTACCAGCCATTGAAGCTGGATTAAAAAAACAAGAATTTATGGCAAAGCTAGAAAAACAAATTGAGTCAAAATCAAATGATCTTTCTTAGGTATTTTTTAAGTTTGAGCTTGACAAATTAAGATCTGCCGGTATTTTTTTCTCTTTAAAAATTCAATCAAATTTCGTGATGAAAATTTACAATTCGCTTAAATCTGCTAAGAATAGAGACAAAAACTGCAAAATCGTTCGCAGAAAAGGCCGCCTTTATGTAATAAATAAAGTAAATCCAAGATTTAAAGCTAGACAAGGTTAATTACTCAAATAATTAACTAACTAAAGCTAAAACTAAAAAGATATTACTTAAAAAATGATTACCCCTCCAAAGATCTCCGCTAAAAAGATTTCTATTGGAACTAGGGGTAGTAAATTAGCTTTAGTGCAAGCTAAAGCAATAAAAGAGCTCATCATTCACGAGCATCCAGAATACCAATCCTCCCCTGAATTAGTCTCAATTATTACCTTCAAAACTACCGGCGACAAAATCACCAATAAAAGTTTGGTTGATATTGGCGGAAAAGGTCTGTTTATAAAAGAAATAGAAGAAGCCTTACTGCTTGAAAAAGTTGATATAGCAGTTCATTCGATGAAAGATGTGCCAGGGTTTTTTTCTGATGGTTTAAAAATTACTGCAATTCCGAAAAGAATTGACTCAAGAGACGCTTTCATTTCCAAATATTCTTCAATACAAGACCTTCCTAAAGGAGGAAAAGTTGGAACTTCATCACCAAGGCGTGCAGCCTTAATTTTAAACCAGAGACCAGATTTAGAGATTATTAATTTTCGTGGAAATGTTGGAACTAGGCTCCGTAAATTAGAAGAAAATCAAGTTGATGCCACTATTTTAGCGGTTGCAGGATTAGAGAGGCTTGGTATGAAGAGTCATATCGCTTCAATTATTAGTGAGGAAGAAATGCTTCCAGCAATTGGGCAAGGTGCTTTGGCGATTCAAAGCAGAAACAATGATGAATTTATTGAGAAGATTTTAAGGCCTTTAAATGATGAGGAGAGCGAAATTTGTGTTCTGGCAGAAAGAGCCTTCTTAAGAACTATAAATGGCTCTTGTAACACTCCACTTGCTGCTTATTGCCAAATTAAAAATAATCAACTTCATTTACAAGTTCTTCTCGCCAGTCTTGATGGAGAGGAAATTTGCAGCACTTTTAGAGTTGGAAACTTACAAGATGCAGAGAAAATGGGTAATGATGCTGGAGAGGAAATCAAGAAAACCGGTAAACACATATTGGATCAACTGTAACAAAAGATTGTCATCGTGTCTAAAATTCTAATTACTAGACCAAAAAACCTTTCTGAGCAAATCGCTCAAAAATTAGCTAAAAAAAATATTGAATCTGTAATTCAACCTCTGTTTCAGATAGTTGAAATCGATGATTTGAATCCTGTTAATTTACAGCCTCAAGCAATTATAATAACCAGCTCTGCATCTATTTGTGCTTTAGAAAAATTGGGAATTAGAAAAACTATTCCAATTTTATCAGTTGGAGAAGTAACTTCATCAAACCTTAAAAAAATAGGTTACAACAACATTCTTAGCGCTTCCAACAGCGCTAGCTCATTACTAGAATTGTCTTTAGAGAAGTTAAATAAAAATTCTGGAGAAATTATTTATTTATCTGGGGAGTTAATAACTTTGGATTTAGCTTCAAAGTTGCAAGAAAAAGGTTTTAAAGCGCGCAGAATAATTACCTATACAACTGAGGAAATAAAAGAATTTTCTCTCGAAACAATAGATAAAATTAAAAAATATGAGATTAAGGAAGTTTGGCTTTATTCCAAAAACAGCACCAAAATATTTCACAAATTAATTAAAAAGCACAATTTGGTTGAATATTTAGATAAGCTTAAAATAGTATTCCCTACCGAACTCATTTAATGAATTAATTATGCAAGAAACTTCAGAAACAATTAAAAAGCCTAGAAAATTCCGCTTTAAGATAATCTTTTTGCTAGTGGTGGCAATTTTTATTTATTTTTCATTTCAATATTTTAACTTATCGCAACCAGAGCAAGTTCAAATTCAGAAACCCCTTAAAATTCAAAAGTCAATTGTTAAACAGCCTTCAAAAAAGTTAAAGGTGATTGATATTAAGCCTTTGAATCATGCGGAAATTTTGCTAAAGCAGCAAATTCAAATAGCGCAATTGCAGGAAGATCTAAGAAGGGTTCAGTTGAAAATAAGTAAAATTAAAACCAATGATGTTCTACCAAAGATAATTTTAAGCTTTGTAAGCTTGGAAGATCTAATTGATTCCAAGCAAAATTATGAGAAAGATCTTCAAAGATTAGAGCTTCTAGCCAAAGCCGATTTTGCCCTATCAATTAAAATTTCTAAATTGAAATTAGCTTTAGATTCCAAACCTAAAACTAATCAGGAGTTGGTTTTTGATTTTAATCAAATTTTACCAAAAATTAATTTTAAGCAAGATGAACTTGGGAATGAGGATGATTGGTTAAAAAAGCCTAAAGCCTTCATTGCTCAATTTATTAAAATTAAGAGAACGGATCAGAAAAAACCAACAACAGATTTTGAAGTTTTAAGTGTAGAAATTAAGCGCAGCATTGAAATGAAGAATTATGAAAATGCTTTGAGGTTCGTTGGTGAAGTTGATAAAGAATACAAGAGCCTCTTTGAATCAATACAAGAAGATTTGAAAAAGAGTAATAATTTACAAAAATCTGTCATAGAAATTCATATATATTTGGAAGGTTTGGCAGGGTAGATCGATAAAATGTTATGCCAGATAACAGCGTTTCACCTTGTTGCAAAAATTAGAAAATCCCCTGGTAAAGAAAGAAATTCGTCTTTTTTCCAATCTTTGCGAAGTCGCACCAATCAGCTTTTTTCTTCCTATCTTTCCGGAGTCCCCTGTGAATTTTTACTCTTTCTTTCAAGTGATAAAAAGTCCTTCAAGATGATTATTTGTGGGTGGAATATTTAATATTATGGAATCCGTACAAAGAAATATATGAGATAAATTAGATTCCAGATATCTAAAGGCTGATCTTAAACTTTGGTGTTTAAAATTCCTATTTTCATTTCTTTCATACGAAGTCAAGCATGTATTGGGGTTATAAATTATTTCAGGATGGACTAAATATTTTCTAATCCTCTCTAAATGCCTTATATCCAGCCTCGGTGATTGGATCAAAAAGATATGTAAATAATGATCTGGTTCCGGTTATGATGAACGCTTGTGCGGGCATTCCAGGATAAAGTGTTATTTTTTCTTTTAGGTGATTAATTTCATCTTCGTCGATTTTAATTCTGGCTAGGAAATATTGTTCACCACTCACTTCATCAAGTAGAATATCAGCAGAAACGGAAAGGACTTCTCCGGTTAATTTGGGGACCTTTTTGGCTTTGAAGGCCGTTAGTTGTACTTTTGCTTTTTGGCCAGATTGCACATTATCAATGTCGTTAGGGTTGACTCTGGCTTCAATAATTAGCTGATCATTTTGAGGAACGATGTACATAATTTCGGATGCTGGAGAAATTACGGCTCCGATTGAATGATATTGTAGGTCGGTGACGGTTCCAGAAGTTGGGGATTTGATGATTGTTCTTTTTAAAATATCTTTGGCAGAAACTAGCTGTTCGGTTAAATCGGAAACTTTTACTTCAATATCTTGAAGTTCTGCTAAAATTTCGCTTAAATTTTCATTTTGCATATTAATAATTTCTAACTGCGTTTCTGAAATTGTTTGTTTAGCTTTAGCAATATTAGCTTCTAATTCTCCCTTTTTTCCTTTACTGGCAGCAATCTGCTTTTTAATTTCAATTAATTTATTGAGTGGTGAATTGTTATTGTTAACCAATCTTTGAGACATTCTTTTTTGCTGTCTTAAAAGAGCTAATTCTTCATCTGTGGCTTGCAGCTGTGAATTAATTCCGTTAATTTCATCGCCAAGTTGATCAATTCTTTTGTGTAGAATATCGGTTTTACTTTTAAAGCTATTTTGTCTGATATTAAAAAGATTTTGCTGAGTTGAGATTATTTTTGCAACTTCATCATCTTCATCAATTTTGTCACTTTGATATTGCGTCGCAATTTTAGCAAAATCTGGCTGCTGCGTTTTATCTCTTTCTGAAACCAATCTTTCTTCAATAGCAAGAGTGGTTATAAGCTGCTTTTTTAGCATCTTATTTTGAGATCTTGATTGGATATCTTGCAAAGAGATAAGAGGTTGTCCTGTGACAACATTTTGACCCTCCTTAACTAAAATCTTTTCAATAATTCCACCTTCTAAATGTTGAATGGTTTTTTTGTTAAAATCTAAAACTACTTGTCCTGGTGCGATTGACGCTGAATTAATTGGTGCAGCAATTCCCCAGATGATAAATATTCCTAAAAATATTCCTAAAACTAATCTTCCAGTTCTGATGGTTTTGGTGGCAATATTCTCAGGGTCGTGACGAATGATAAGGCTGATGAATCTTTTTATTTGTAGAAACAAATATTTACAATTTCTGCTTATTTTTTCAGCTATGCTTTTATCTTTGACATTTCTGCGAATAATTTGTTTCTGATTTTCTATTTCTTTAGGCATTTTTTCCTCCTGACATTTCTTTAATCACCTTTTTAGCTTCATCAAACATTTTGGCCTCTCCTTCATGAATAACTAAAATTTTATCAACCACGCTCAAAATTGTTGGTCTGTGAGAAATGATGATGGTGGTAATTCCTGCTTGCCTGGCATTTTTAATTGTGTTCATTAAAGCTTGATCTCCACCGCTGTCTAAATTGGAATTGGGCTCATCTAGAACCACAAATTTTGGCTTTCCGAAAAATGCTCGTGCCAGACCAATTCTTTGTCTTTGGCCAGCTGAAAGGTTGATGGCATTTGTTTCGTATGATTTTGGTAATTTAATGATTAAATCATGAATTCCAGCAAAATTAGCGGCCTCAACAATTTCTTCTGAGTTTGCATCTTCCTTCATTCTAGCGATATTGTCTTTTATTGCTCCTTCAAATAGCTCGATATCTTGTGGTAAATAACCCATATGCCTACCAACTTCCTCAGAATCTTGATTTTTTAAGTCAGATCCATCTAATCGAACGCTGCCTTTATCTGGAGTTAAAACATTAGTTATTAATCTGGCTAAAGTAGTTTTTCCACTTCCGCTTGAACCAATAATTCCAATAATTTCACCGGAATTGATGGTGATATTTATTCCCTTAATAATCATTTGGTCACTATTTGGAATCTTGTAGAAAATTTTATCTAATTGAATTTCTCCTTTAGGTTCCGGAAGCTGCATTTTTTCCTCTTTCTCTTCAAAAGTTTTTAGATTTTCAACCAATCTTGAATATGATTTTTTAGCATTAATCACAGCTTTATAAATTGAAACTGCCTGATCGAAAGGCGCTAAAGCTTTTCCAGTTAAAATTGAAGTTGCAATAATTCCACCAGCAGACATTTTTCCTTTAATCACCAAAAGCGCGCCAACAGCCATAACTGACATTTGAATTAAAAGCCTGATTGATTTAGTGATATTGGTAATAATTGCACTTCTAACTGCAAGAGAAGTTGTAATTTTAGTTAAGTCCTGATTAATTTTTTGCCAAGATTTTGTCATGTCCGTTTTCATTCCCATGGCCTTGACAATTTCGGCATTTCTAGAAATTACATCAATTCTTTTCATTGAAAGAACATTCATTTCATTGGATTTTTCGATTTGTTTTTTGGTTAGTTTTTCGTTAAGAAGAGCCAAGATGAATAAAATTGCCGCACCACCAAGAACAATGAATCCATTAACCCAATGAATGAAGAAGATGACGATAAAATATATAATTGCCCAAGGTGCATCAAAAAGATGGGTAATTGGTTGGCCAGTAATGAATGATTTTATGGTTTGCAAATCACGAAGATTCTGACTTCCTTTGGTTTTAGCATCGAAGGTGATTGAGCTTTCTAGAAGTGGGGATGACAATTTGGAATCAAGCCAATTTGAAACTTGGGTAAAAATGAAGGATCGAATGATTTGTAAAAATGCCAATATTGCATAGACTACTACCATAATGATGGAAAGCATCATTAATGTTTCCATGCTGTTGCTGGAAAGAACGCGGTCTAATACTTGTAGGGAATAAATTGATGTTGAGAGCATCAAAATATTAATGAAAAAAGAGAAG
>JBLHVR010000058.1:0-9727 GCA_047628655.1 Lentimonas sp. | reverse complement strand
TCATTTCCTGATCTAAGCCTTCTTCTTTTAAAGATTCAGTTAAGTCATGTACTTCTTTTTGAGTAGCTTGAAATTCTGTGATGGTTTTAACAATTGGCCCTAAATCAGAATATTCTTTGGAGACTTTAGCATAATTGTCACCAAGCTTTGCAGGATCAAGCACTTTTTGGCTAAGATCTTCATATCTTGTGATGATGGAATTTAGTTTTTCAGAAAAGGACATTTTAACTTACAGGTTGCTTAAAAAAGGCATATCAAACCCTAAGAAAAGATTTAAGTCAACATTAGACAAGTCAAATTAAAAGGTTTTGGAAACATTTTTTGTCAAAATACTTATACAACTTCAAAGTTGATTAATAGGAAGGCTAAAAATGATATTGAGTTTTTTTAAAGATGAAACCCTTCAGGACCTATTAATTCAATTCATATTAACAAAAAAGCAAAAGTAGGGTGAAAAATAGATCCTTTCAAAATATATAAAATACGAGAATAGCTCCCAATGAAAACAGTATTTATTATTGCATTATTTAACCTCGGGAAATATATTTCTGCGCTTCTTCAATTCAAATTAAAACTCAGTGCTAAAAGCTATTAAAAACTATCAGGTTTCGGGTAAAGAATGCTTGCCAATAATTGAAGGCGGCAAAGGAATTGGGGTTACCAACGGAATTACTGCTGGGGAATTTGCAAAAGCTGGAGCTGTGGGTACTTTTTCAGGTGTAAATGCTGATTATTATGATGAAAATGGCAAGTTGGTTCCTGTTGTTTATAGCGGAAAAACGCGTCACGCTCGTCACGAAGAATTAATTAATTACGGAATTAACGGTGGAATCGCTCAAGCCAGAATTGCTCACGATCTATCTGGTGGAAAAGGCGCAGTTCATATGAATGTGCTTTGGGAAATGGGTGGAGCAGAAGAAATAATGCATGGAGTATTGGAAAAAACCAAAGGCCTAATTAACGGAATTACTTGTGGAGCTGGAATGCCCTACCGCTTAGCGGAAATTGCGGAAAAATATCAAGTTTACTATTACCCAATTGTTTCTTCAATGCGTGCTTTTCGTGCTTTGTGGAAAAGAAGTTATGGCAAAGTTTCTCATTTGCTTGGCGGCGTTGTTTACGAGTGTCCTTGGAAAGCTGGAGGTCACAATGGCCTTTCTAACGCTGAAGATCCAAACAAATTTCAAGATCCTTACCCAAGAGTTGTTGAAATAAGAAAATTCATGAATTCTGTCGGATTAGATTCCGTGCCAATCATTATGGCTGGTGGAGTTTGGAATGTGTCTGAATATGAAAGCTGGCTCGACAACCCAGAAGTTGGTCCAATCGTTTTCCAATTCGGAACTAGGCCACTTCTAACTAAAGAATACCCAATTGCTGATTCTTGGAAAAAAAGACTTCTAACTTTGAAAGATGGCGATGTCTATTTAAATAAATTTAGTCCAACTGGATTTTACTCATCTGCTGTTGAAAATGATTTCCTTAAAGAATTACAAGGAAGAGAAATTCGCCAAGTTGAATATCGCGCTAAATCTGATGGAGAATTCGTTTCAGAAATTCCATTCGGAAAAAGGGGCAGGGTGGTTTACGTTAAAATTGAAGATAAAATAAAAGTCGATGAATGGAACAAGAATGGCTTCGATGAAGGAATGAAAACTCCAGACGAAACCTTAATGTTTGTTGACAAATCTAAGTCACAGCAAATTTTAACTGATCAAATAAATTGTATGGGTTGCTTAAGTCAGTGTCGCTTCAGTAATTGGTCGGAAGATCCAAGAAATCAGTATAATAATGGTAAGAAAGCCGATCCTCGCAGCTTTTGTATCCAAAAAACTTTGCAAGAAGTTAGGGAAGGAATCGACATTGAAAATCAATTAATGTTTGCTGGCCACAACGCTTACCGTTTTGCCAATGATCCATTCTACAATGATGGATTCATTCCAACTATCAAACAATTGGTAGACAGAATAATGGCAGGAAAATAATAATTGTTTTTACTATTATAGAAATTCTAGATCAATGGAAATTATTCCAACTTATAAAATAAACTAACTATCAAAAACCATGACAAAAGAAATCGAAATCTCCTCCAACTCCAATCTCCTCGCCGAAAAAGTAACTGAACTAGGTGTTGCAAGTGGAGCTGATCCTTTTATTTTTGGCTTAACAGCTTTCATTTTAGCTTGTTTTGTAGGGTATTTCGTGGTTTGGAAAGTAACTCCAGCCCTTCATACTCCTTTAATGTCTGTAACTAATGCTGTCTCTGGAGTAATTGTCGTTGGTGCAATTATTGCACTTGGATCATCCAACTCTCTTACCATTGCTATAATTAGTTTTTCTGCAATTATTTTAGCCTCAATCAATATTTTTGGTGGTTTTGTGGTTACCTGGAGAATGCTTGATATGTTCAAAAGTAAATCAACGGCCAAAAAATAATTAAAAGCCAAAATTAGGCATAAATATTAGACTTTAAAAATGGCCAAAAAATATTTCGGTACCGACGGAATTAGAGGAACCGCAAATCAATTTCCTATCACCCCTGAAATTGCCTTAAAAGTAGGTCAAGCTGTTGGAGCAAAATTTACTGATGGCGATCATCGTCATCGAGTTTTAATTGGTAAAGATACTCGCCTTTCTGGATATATGGTTGAATCTGCGCTAACTGCTGGTTTTTTAGCTGTTGGAATGGATGTCTTCCTTGTTGGTCCAGTTCCAACTCCTGCAGTTGCAATGTTAACCAAATCTCTCCGCGCCGATATTGGAATAATGATTTCCGCATCTCACAATCCATTTTGTGACAATGGAATTAAAATTTTCGATAAAAATGGCCGCAAATTAAGTGATGAAATCGAAAGTCAGATTGAAGAACTTATTGATGGTGATATTACTCCCTACCTTTCTGCTCCCGATAAACTTGGAAAAGCCAAAAGAATTGAAGATGCCAATGGCAGATATCTAGAATTTGTTAAAAATTCTTTTCCTAAAGAAAAAAATCTAGAGGGCTTAAAAATTGTTGTAGATTGCGCTAATGGTGCTTCTTATGCAATGGCGCCAGAAATTTTATGGGAGTTGGGAGCAGAAGTAATAGCAATTGGAGTTAATCCAAATGGCTACAACATCAATGATAATTGTGGATCAAACCACCCTGAAGCCTTAATTGAAAAAGTTTTAGAACATAAAGCTGACATTGGAATTGCTCTTGATGGTGATGCTGACCGCCTTTTGGTGGTTGATGAAAAAGGACAAATCATTCACGGAGATAAAATAATTGGCCTAATTGCTGAAAAACTTCACAGTAAAGGAAAATTAAGAAACGACATTGTGGTTACAACTTTAATGTCGAACTTATCTCTAGAGGAATATCTGCGTTATTTTGGAATTTCAATGATCAGAGCTAAAATTGGTGATCGTTATGTTTTAGAGGAAATGCAAAGATTAAATTGCAGTTTTGGTGGAGAGCAATCAGGACACATTGTTCTTGGTGACTATGCAATGGCTGGAGATGGTTTAATTGCTGCTTTGCAAATATTAGAAATTGTTTGCGATGAGAAAAAACCTTTTAGTCAAGTTGCTGATATTTTTGATCTTACTCCACAAATTTTAGTAAATGTTAAATTTCAGGGTCAAAATCCGTTAGAAAATGCTGTAATTCAAGAATTCATTAAAGAGAAAGAATTGAAAATGAAGGGAGAAGGAAGAATTTTAGTGAGAAAATCTGGAACTGAAAAGTTGATCAGAATTATGATTGAAGGTAAAAATAGCAAATTAATTAATCAAGTTGCTAGCGACATTAAAGAAAAAATACTTAGCAAATGATCAATAAAGATTTGGTACAAAAAATAATTTACTTAGCCATCTTAATATCCATTACTGCAACTGGATATTTTGCTAGTGGCACTAAAAGTAATGCTAATTTTCCAGCAGCCACATCTGTAACTCCTGTTAATGCTGTTAAAATAAAAACAACAATTATTGAAGAATATGATGACCTTCCAGGAAGGATGGTGGCTTATCAATCCGCCGAAATTCGTCCACAAGTTGATGGAATTGTTATGGAAACTGTCTTTAAAGAAGGAGGAGAAGTTAAAAAAGGAGACCAGCTTTACCAAATTGATCCAGCTATTTATTTAGCCAACAACAAAATTGCTGCCGCAATTCTTCAAAGAACGCAGGCTAATTTAGAAGCTGTTCTTGCAAAAAAAAATCGCTACCAAAAACTAGTTAAATCAGGAGCCATTACCAAGCAAGAATATAATGATATTGTAGCTGATTTAGAATCTGCAAAATCAAATGTTTTAGTTGCACAGGCGGAGCTTGAGAAAAATCAAATTTACCTAGATTACACCAAAGTTTTGGCTCCAATGTCTGGATTTATTACTAGGTCAATAGCCTATAAAGGTTCTTTAGTAACCGCTTCTCAGGAAAACCCTTTGGCAATAATTACCAAGCTTGACCCCATTTATGTGGAAATTCCAAAATCTAGTGAAGATTTAATGAGACTGAGAAATAAAATTTCCGGCAATAAAATGCTGCCAGTGCAATTAATGTTTGATGGAAAAACATATGAAAATGAAGGTTTGCTAGAATTTGCTGAAGTAAATGTTGATCCTTCCACCAGCTCAGTAATTTTAAGGGCAATTTTTGAAAATCCTAATCACGATCTTTTACCAGGATCTTTTGTTAAAGTTAAAATTAAGCTTGGAGCCTCCAGCGCAATTTTGGTTCCTCAAAAAGCTGCAATTCGTCAGCCAGATGGAACTTTAAGCGTTTGGATTATTGATGAAAATAACTCAGTTAATCCGTCTCCAATTCAAGCTTCAAAAACATTTGGTAGTAGTTGGGTTGTTGAAAAAGGTCTCAAAGAAGGGGATGTTATTGTTGTTGAAGGTTTTCAAAAAATAAGACCAGAATCTAAGGTTAAACCAATATTTTCTAAAAATAACTAATGCTATCAAGATTTTTCATTGAAAGACCAGTCTTCGCTTGGGTGGTGGCAATCGTAATTATGCTATCTGGGGCAATTGCAATTTCTAAACTTCCGGTTGAACAATACCCCAACATTGCCGCTCCATCTGTTTCCATTCGCTCATCTCTTCCAGGTGCTTCCGCTGAAGTTTTGGAAAATAGTGTTACTCAAGTTATTGAACAAAAACTTACTGGAATTGACAATCTGCGCTATTTCTCTTCCAGCAGTGATTCTGCAGGAAATGTTTCAATTAATTTAACTTTTGAGCCAGGAACAAATGTTGATATCGCGCAAGTTCAAACTCAAAATAAAGTTTCTGCCGCAATTCCACTGCTGCCTCAAACTGTTCAACAGCAAGGAGTTAGCGTTGTTAAGTCTAATGACAGCTTTTTATTAGTTGTTGGTTTTTATTCCGAAACTGGACAGACCGATGAAATTGAGCTTGGCGATATTCTCTCTTCAAAAATTAGAGAGCAAATTGCTAGAATTAATGGGGTTGGAAGCGTTACTGTGTTTGGCTCACCAAATGCAATGAGAATTTGGCTTAATCCCGATAAATTGCTTAGCTACAATTTAACTGCAAGCGAAGTAAGTGATGCAATTAGGGGGCAAAATATCGATGTTTCAGCTGGTCAAATTGGAGGTCTCCCAGCAATTGAAGGTCAGCAACTAAATGCCACAATTACAGCTAGCACACTTTTAAGAACTGTTGATGAATTTAAAAATATCATTCTGATTGTTAATCAAAATGGTTCTCAAATTCGTCTGAAAGATGTTGCAAAAATTGAAATTGGAGATGCTAATTATGATAGAATTGCCAGATATAAAAGAAAACCAGCAGCAGGAATTGCTGTCAGCCTTGCGACTGGATCAAATGCCCTTAAGACTTCTGCGGCAGTTAAAAACAAAGTCACTGAATTATCAAAATATTTACCTAAAGATATTCAAATAATTTATCCATATGACACTAGTCCTTTTATAAAACTATCAATTAAGGAAGTTGTAAAAACCTTAATAGAAGCCATTATTTTAGTGTTTTTGGTCATGTATTTATTCCTGCAAAATTTCCGCGCCACCTTAATTCCCTCCATCGCTGTTCCTGTTGTAATTCTTGGAACCTTTGCATCTCTTGCTGCTTTTGGCTTTAGTATCAATATTTTAACAATGTTTGCCTTGGTTCTAACCATTGGTTTGTTAGTAGATGATGCCATTGTGGTAGTGGAAAATGTTGAAAGATTAATGGAAGAAGAGGGTCTTTCTCCCAAGGAAGCTACCAAAAAATCAATGGATCAAATTACCGGAGCACTAATTGGAATTTCCGTTGTTCTATCAGCAGTTTTTATTCCAATGGCCTTTTTCGGAGGATCTTCGGGGGCAATTTACCGTCAATTCTCAATCACCATTGTTTCCTCAATGGTTTTGTCAGTTTTAGTGGCTTTAATTCTTTCCCCCTCTCTTTGTGCCACAATTTTAAAACCAACTTTCAGAACCGAAACCAAGAAAGGTTTTTTCGGCTGGTTTAATCGTAATTTTAATCGTTTCAGAAACGGCTACACAAAATCTACTGGTGGCATGATAAGCCGTTCTAAAAGATTTTTTCTAATTTACTTATTATTAATTGTTGGTTTAGTTTTTATTTTCATTCGCATTCCAACCTCATTCCTTCCTAACGAAGACCAAGGTGTTATGTATTTAACTATTAGCACTCCACCAGCAAGCAGCGCAGAAACCACATTAAAAAGTGTTAAAGAAATTGAAGATTATTTCCTCGATAAAGAGCAAAATTCAATTGACCATCTTTTCACTGTTGTGGGTTTTAGCTTTGCGGGTAGGGCGCAAAATTCTGCCTTTGGCTTTGTTGGGTTAAAAGATTGGAGCGAAAGAGAAAATTCTGATCAGTCAGTATTTGCTTTGGCTGGAAGATCTATGGGAGCGTTATCGCAAGTTAAAGGAGCTCGAGCTTTCGCTTTTTATCCGCCCCCAATTCGTGAATTAGGAAATGCTTCGGGTTTCGATATGCAATTGGTTGATCGTTCTGGGTTAGGCCACGAAGCACTAATGGAAGCTCGTAATCAAATTCTTTTTAAAGCCTCTCAAAATTCAAAATTAATCGGCGTTCGTCCTAATGGTTTGAGCGATGTTCCTCAATATAAAATTGATATCAATACTGAAAAGGCGATGGCTTTAGGTCTGAAAATTAATGACATTAACGACAATTTGCAAACCGTTTGGGGTTCCAAATATGTTAATGACTTTATTGATAAAGGAAGAATTAAAAAAGTTTACCTGCAAGGAGAAGCTCCTTATAGAATGCTGCCAGAAGATGTTAATCGTTGGTATGTTAAAAATGATAAAAACCAAATGATTCCTTTTGACAGTTTTTCAACCAGTAAATGGGAATATGGGTCACCAAAATTAGAAAGATTTAATGGTAATTCTACGGTTAATATTCAAGGTTCAGCAGCCCCAGGAGTAAGTTCTGGAGATGCTCTGGATGCGATAGAGGGAATTGTTAAAAATTTACCAAATAGTTTCGATCTGGCTTGGAAAGGTCTTTCTTACGAGGAAAGATTATCAGGCTCACAAACAACGGCACTTTACATTTTGTCAATCATAGCTGTTTTCTTGAGTCTAGCAGCTCTTTACGAAAGCTGGCTCATTCCTTTTTCAGTAATTTTAATTGCGCCGCTTGGAATTCTTGGAGCCGCAATTGCGGCCTCCATAACTGGAATGTCTAATGATATCTATTTTCAAGTCGGTCTTTTAACTACAATTGGGCTGGCCGCCAGAAATGCCATATTAATTGTTGAATTTGCTAAAACTTTACATGAGCAAGGTCATGAAATCACCGAAGCTATTACTATGGCTGCTAAACAAAGATTTCGTCCTGTAATTATGACTTCAATGGCCTTTATTTTAGGTGTTACGCCGTTGGCAATTGCTAATGGAGCGGGTTCTGCTAGTCAAAATGCTATTGGAATTACCATGATGGGTGGAATGATAGCTGCTAGCACCTTAGTGATATTGTTCGTGCCAATGTTTTATGCTTTTGTGCAAAAAAACTTTTCTAAAAAAACCATATGAACTCACCATTAAGTCTGATCACAATATTATTTCTGCTCTCATCATGCTTGATGATTCCTAAATATTCTCGTCCAGAATCTCCAATTTCTGAAGATTTATCTAATTTGGAAGTCGTTGAAGAGTCAGTAAATATGGAATGGAAAAATTTCTTTAAGTCCCAAGATATAAAAAAAATAATCCAAACCACCTTGGATAATAATCGAGATTTAAGAGTTGCAATGCTTAATGTTGATGCTGCCAGAGCTCTTTATGATGTTAGTAAATCAGACTTACTTCCAACATTTGAAGGGCAGGGTAGTTTTATAAAGCGAAATTCTAGCGCCGATATTTACAGCGCCGAAATTGCAATTAACGCCTTCGAAGTTGATTTATTCGGCAAAATTCGCAGTCGCAATAAGGCTATTTTGGAAGATTTCTTTTCAACAGAACAGGCTAGAAAATCCGCTGAAATTGTGCTAATTGCGGAAGTTGCGGACGCATATTTGCAATTATTAGCCAATAAAGAAATTTTAAAAATTGCATCACAGAACCTAAAAACTCAGGAAAAATCTTACAATCTGGTCAAACAACAATTTAAATCCGGGATCATTTCAAAATCTGATCTTGCAGATGCCAGAAAAGTAATTGAGGACGCAAAATTTAATAAATCTTTTTACGGCCAACAAATTAAACAAGATAAAAATGCTTTGTTATTTTTAATGGGAATTTCAAATTCAGATGTTCTAGATGGAAAATATAGACTCAAAAATGTTAAATTAATGGAAAAATTACCAACTAATTTAAAATCAGAAATATTATTATTTCGCCCAGATATTATGCAGGCTGAGCATAATTTAAAAGCTGCCAATGCCCAAATTGGAGCTGCTAGAGCGGCATTCTTCCCTACAATTTCTTTAGTTGGTTCTGCTGGTTTTGCTAGTGAAGAATTAAGTAGATTATTTTATGGGGGATCATCAAAAGCTTGGAATTATTCTCCTTCAATTACCGTTCCAATTTTTTCAGCAGGTAGAAATTCCAATAATTTGAAATATTCTAAAATCATCAAAAAAATTGAAATTGCCAATTATGAGAAATCAATTCAAAACGCCTTTAGAGAAGTTTCTGATGAGTTTGTAATTCGCAAAAATATAACCGATCAATTAAAATCAAAGCATAATTTAGAAGCTGCCGCCAGAATATCCTACCTCAATTCTAAAAATAGGTATCAACAAGGAATTGATAATTATATCGATTTAGCTGATAGAACTGAGGATCTTTTTCTAGCTCAAATAGAAAAAATTAATTTAGAGAAGGAAAAGCTATCTAACCTAATTAGAATTTACAAAGTTCTAGGCGGATCCAGCACTAAATCGCACATTAAGTAAACGGATCACTTTCTTACAAAGTGATCAACCTAATCCAAATTGGTTAATTTCCTATAAATGTAATTATTCAAATAATAGTAAATTACATCTTTAATGATTGATAGAATTGTTGGTTCTGCGCTGGTGAGTATGGCAAGAGCGTCGATAATATTGGGCTCTTCTAAGCACAAATCCAAAATATCTTTCAAATCGAGTGGAATATA
Organism: Lentimonas sp.; assembly: GCA_047628655.1. Lineage (GTDB taxonomy): Bacteria > Pseudomonadota > Alphaproteobacteria > Rickettsiales > UBA1997 > JAJTCH01. Next base: position 110 of record JBLHVR010000058.1, on the reverse strand, counting down.
CAGAAGAATGCAATCTCCCAGAAAATCATCAAAAAAATCCCCAGCAATTCGGGTTCTATCATCTATTTTTTCCACGTCAAAAATATGTGGTGGGGTTATTCAGGTTGGAT
>JBLHVR010000057.1:0-9753 GCA_047628655.1 Lentimonas sp. | reverse complement strand
TTCTCCTTTAAATTTGATGTAGAAAATAATATTGAATTTCAAGTTGAAAGCTATTTGCACTATCAAGGAAGTCGTTTTGTTTCAAGATTTGACCCCAATTCTTACATTTACATCACCAAAGCTTTAGATTATTTCGATTTAGAATTTGAAAATGAAGGAATTTTAAGTAAGGCTTTCGCGGAGGTTAAAGCCAAATTTTGCGTTATTTCCTTTTCTGATGATTGGCTTTTTTCCACCACAGAATCCAAAAAACTAAGCCAAGCATTAGCAATTTCTGGAGCTAATGTTAGTTTTGTTGAAATTACTGGCGGAGCTGGGCATGATTCATTTTTGGTTAAAAACGAAGCTTTTGAAGAAACTGTTCGTGGATTTATTGCAACAATATGAAAAAATTAATTCTCTTATTTCCATTAATAATCTTGATGGCAATTGGCGCAATTGGCGTTAAATCACTAAGTAAGGCAGAAAATAAAATTCTCAATAAAATACAAAAAGGTGAAAAAGTAACCTTACCTGAATTTTCATTTATTGAATTAAACAATTCCAGACAGACATTTTCTAACGAAGATTTAAAAAATAACGATTATTCACTAATTAATGTCTTCGCTTCTTGGTGCAGCTCTTGCGCTGTTGAACATCATTTATTGATGAAATTGTCTAGAAAAATAAAAATTTATGGAATTGCTTGGCGAGATATTGATAAAAATACTAAAAATTATTTAGAAAAATATGGCAATCCTTACCAAAAAGTTGGCATTGACAATAAGGGAAAATTTCAGGTAAAGGGAACTCCGGAGAGTTTTTTAGTTAATTCCAAAGGTGAAATTATTTACTATTTGCAAGGGCCGATTGATGAAGTTTTTGTAAATCAATTTTTATCCAAATAATTTTTTTTCCAAACTATCTGAGAAGTCTCAGCCGACATATTTCCACCCGACAAAATTACCAAAATTTTCAACTCCTTTTCAATCTTTCTTTTCTCTAAAAATTTAGCACATCCAGCCATTGCCAAAGCCGCTGTTGGTTCAATTACAATTTCTAAATCATGGGAAACAATTTGCGTCCATTTAATAATTTCCTCTTCAGAGGCTTCAAAAATTCCGTTTATTCTTTTTAAATATGGAAAGGTAAATTCTGAAATCTTAGGAGTTCGAGCGCCATCAGCTATGGAATCTGGACTTGTGCCCAAGTTAAAAATTTTTCCTTCTCTAACCGAAATTACCGCATCATTGGCAATTTCTGGCTCAACAGCAAAAATTTTAGGCTTTTTCTCTAAAATTTGCGCCGCAATGTAAGATCCAGCCGCCAATCCGCCGCCGCCGCAAGCCACAAAAACCGCATCAATTTCTTCCAACTCCTCAATTGCTTCTAAACACACAGTTCCTTGACCACAAATAATGTCTTTATCGTTAGATGGATGAATGAATAAATATCCAACCTCGCTTTTTTTTTCAGCCCTTCTGTCGGCCTCAGCCCTAGTTTCGGTTAAAATAACTTTGGCTCCGTAATTTTTGGCGGCTTTAATTTTTAGAGTGGAAACTTTTTTTTCCATAAAAATTAAAGCCTCAATACCAAATTGTTGACACAAATAAGCAATGGCTCCAGCATGATTTCCAGAGCTGACAGCAACAATTTTATTAGGAAAATAGCCGCGATCTTCCTTAAATTTTAGAATTTTATTAGCAGCACCACGAAATTTGAACGAACCTGTATTTTGAAAATTTTCACATTTAAAATAAATTTTTGCATTTAAATGTTTATTTAGAATTTCACTGGTTAAAATCGGCGTTTTTACGATGTAATTTGAAATGCGTTTTTGGGCTTTGTAAATCTCTTGGAAGCGAATCATTGTAATGATTTAGATGAATTTCTGAAGGAACCCATCTTAATTTCCACTTTTAATTTTTGTAAGTTAAAAAATGAAAAAAATTGTTTTTTTATTAATATTCTTTTTAAGCTTTATTTCCTCAAAAGTCCAAGCTATTTCCCTAATTCGCGACTCTGAAATTGAAAATTTCTTGTATGATTTAACCAAACCAATTTTTAAAGCTGCCGGACTTAAACCCCAAGACATCAAAATTTACATCGTTCAAGACAGCAGCCTGAATGCTTTTGTTGCTGGTGGGCAAAACATCTTCATCAATACTGGTTTAATCACCAAATATTCCGACCCTAATGTTTTAATTGGAGTAATTGCCCACGAAACCGGGCACATTACTGGCGGTCACTTAGCCAGAAGTGGAGAAGATTTAGAAAAAGCAGGAAATGCTGCAATTTTAAGTTATGTTCTTGGAATTGCCGCCGCCGCAACAGTTAGTCCAGACGCCGGAATGGCATTAATGATGGGAGGAAATCACATTGCAAATAGAACCGCCCTGCGTTTCACCAGAACTCAAGAGGAAGCGGCCGACGCTTTGGCGATTAAATATTTGAAAAAAAGTAATAATTCTGCCGATGGATTACTAAAAATTCTCAAAGAATTTAATAGCCAAGAAAGTGAATTTAGAAACCAAATTGACGAATATGCGATTACTCACCCTATTAGTCAGAAAAGAATTAATTTTATCACATCAAATAGTAGGGGAGTTTTAAGTCACAATAACCACGATTTGACCAAAAGATTGAAACGCATAATCGCCAAAATTGACGGGTTTGTTAATGACCCAGAGAATGTTATTAAAAATTACTCTAAAAATGACAATAACAGCAAATATGCGAGATGCATTGCCTATTACAGAATGGGTCAAACCAAAAAAGCGCTTAAAATTTTAGATGGCTTAATTGGGCAAACCCATAAAGACAGCTATTTATTTGATTTAAAAGGGCAGATTTTATTTGAGAGCGGAAATTACAAAGAAGCTGCCGCTGCCTACAAAAAAACCATTCAAATTGATTCTAGTAATAATTTAGCAAGAATTGCGCTGGCACAATCGATTGTGAATTTAAGTTTCAATGATCAACAAATTAACAATTTGGCCATTAGGAATTTAATAATTGCCTTAAAAAAAGAAAAAGACAGCCCAAAAATTTACAAAATTCTAGCCAAAGCTCATCATTTAAATGGTGATTTAGGACAATCTTACTTGGCATTAGCGCAAATGAGTTTTCTAGAAGAAGATCATGATAATGTGAAAAAATATTCCAAACTAGCCCGCAAAAATTTAAGTAAAGATGACAAGGTCAGTTTGTTAATTTTAGATGATTTGGAGAATTTCTCTGAAGATAAAAAGCTTGAAAAAGAAGAAGTAAGTTAGAGTTATTTTTTTACTACAGTTAATTGTGATAATTGGTATTAAACCACTAAATTCCATTCTTCCTCGCTTAAAACCTTAACTCTAAGCTGCTGAGCTTTCTTAAGTTTTGATCCTGCGGCTTCACCCGCAACCACAAAATCGGTCTTACTGGACACTGAACCTGAAACTTTCATTCCCAAATTCTCAGCTCTTTCTTTTGCTTCCGCCCTACTTACGGAAATTAAAGTTCCGGTAAAAACAATGGTTTTTCCAACTAATTTTGGGTTTTTACTAGTGTCAATTCTTACCTCTAAAATTTCCAATTCTTTACTTAAATTTTCTAACATTTGCGCATTTTCCACATCGGAAAAATATTCAACCACCGCCAAAGACATTTTTTCACCAATGCCATCAATGGCATTAAATTCTTGCCAGGAAAGATTTTCTTCCAAATTGGCAGCAGCTGCAATTTCTTGCATTTTCTCTTTAAAATTATCAAAAGAGGTAAAATTAACAGCAAGTAATTTAGCCGTATTTTCACCAACATGACGAATTCCAAGCCCGTAAATAAGGCGATTAAACTCAATTATTCTTTTTTTATTAATGGCGGAAAATAAATTTTTAACCGATTTTTCCTGCCATCCTTCTTTCTTAATTAATGGATTTTCAGCAGATTTTTCACTCTCTTCCAACTTAAAAATATCCACAAAATTTTTAACTCTTCCCTCAATAAAGAAATTCTCAATTTGCTTCTTTCCCAAACCTTCAATGTCAAAAGCATTTTTGGAAACAAAATGTTTTAAACCTTCAATAATTTGGGCTTTGCAAAGAGATTTATTAAGGCAGCGCAAAACCACATCATCGTCACTTTTAAAAACTTTTGATCCGCAAGATGGGCAAAATTCTGGAATTTCGATAATTTTGGAAGTTTCCGGTCTTTTATTTAAATCAACTTCAACAATTTGAGGAATTACATCTCCTGCTCTTTGAACCACAACCAAATCTCCTTCTCTGATGTCTTTAGAAGTAATTTCATCAAAATTATGTAAAGTGGCTCGACCCACCAAAACGCCACCAATATTCACCGGAGTTAAGTTTGCAACCGGAGTAATGGCGCCAGTTCTGCCAACTTGTAAGGTAATTTGCTCGATAATTGTTTTAGATTTTTGGGCTGGAAATTTATGTGCAATTGCCCATCTTGGACTGCGAGAAATGAAACCCAAGCGAGATTGCAAAGCAAAATCATTAACTTTGTAAACCATTCCATCAAGGTCGTATTGCAAGGCGTGACGAGTGTCTATGATGTGATTGTAAAGCGACATTACCTGATTAACATTTTGACAAATCTTAGAATTTGGCTCGGTTTGAAACCCGAAATATTTCAAACTTTCCATTAATTTCTCCTGAGAATTGCAATTAAAATCTTCGCTAAACTCACCAAGACCGTAAGCAAAATAACTTAATTTTCTGGAAGCTGTAATTTTACTGTCTAATTGTCTTAAAGAACCTGCTGCTGCGTTTCTGGGGTTAGCAAAAATCTTACTTCCTGTTTCTTGCTGCCTTTCGTTAAGTTGTTGAAAATCTTGCTTACTCATAAAAACTTCACCACGAATTTCCAGAATTTTTGGTAGATTCTGGCCTTTTAAAAAATGCGGAAAATCGGCGACAGTTTTAATATTTTCCGTCACATCTTCACCAATTTCTCCATCTCCTCTTGTTGCGGCCTGAACCAAACTACCATTTTCAAATCGGGCAGAAAATGAAAGTCCATCAATTTTTGGCTCGCAAGAAAGTGCAATGAAATCGGACTCAATTCCTAAAAAACGATTAATACGCTCACCAAAATCAACGATATCTTGTTCCTCAAAAGCATTAGATAAAGACAGCATGGGTTTTTTGTGAGCCACCTTGGAAAAGTTGTTTAATGGCGCAGCACCAACTTTAGCGAATAAATCTGGCGCTTCTTTAAATTCTGGATTTTCATCTTCCAATTTTTCCAACTGCTTTTTTAAATCATCAAAATTGGCATCAGAAATTAACGGATCATCATTTTGATGGTAAGAAATATTATGTTTCTCAAGCTCTAATCTTAATTTTTCTATTTGTTTTTTTAGGCTCATTTTAAGGGATAATTATTCAACTAAATTTAAACTAACATCATGCATTTGGTCTAGATTGGCAATAATTTCTTCCAAATTTAAACCAAAAATACATTCATCGTAAAGGCTTAAAATGCTGATTTTTTCATCTTCATTTCTAACAAAAAGTAATCCTGCCATTAAATTCAAAGTTGGAGCTAGCAGGAGTAATTCTTTTTTATTTAATTTTTTAACTTTTAAATGAAAAACTTTGGGATCAATTTCCTTGCTGGCAATTGCAGCTCGAAAGGCAATTTTTAATGAAGGAAAAAATGCAGAAAAAATAATTTTAAAGAAATGACGGTAAAAACCAAAATGTAAAAATAATAAATTACTAGATTTTCTAATTATTTTTAGTTTCCAAGCTAAAAAACTCGCCGCCAAACACAGTAAAATTCCTAGACTTAAAAATTCCACAGAAAATAAGCCGCCGGCAAATGAAAAAAGGCACCAGAAGAAAAATAATGTTAGAAATAAATTGAAGATATTAATCATTTGAAATAGCTTGTTTGTAGTTTGGCCTAATCATCGAAAATTACTTTTAAAATGCAAAAGATTCTCATCATTCAAGCACCTTATTACCAAGAAATTTCAAAAATGTTACTTAGTGGAACGGAAAAACAACTAAAGAAAAGTGGTTTTGAATATGAAATAATTGATGTTCTGGGAGCTTTTGAAATTCCGACAGCCATTGCTTTTGCTGAAAAATCTGGCAAATATCAAGGCTACATTGCGCTTGGTTGTGTAATTCGCGGCGAAACAACTCATTACGATTATGTTTGCCAAGAAAGCGCTCGCGGTTTAAATGAACTTGGGTTTAAAGAACATTTGGCCATTGGTTATGGAATTGTTACTTGTGAAAACGAAGCTCAGGCAATTGCAAGGGCCGATGAAAAACAAAAAGATAAAGGTGGATTTGCCGCCCTTGCCTGCCTCAAAATGATTGAACTTAAAAAGAAATTTTCTGTTTAAAATGATCATTCTCGCCAATATTGTAATTGCCATTTCAATCATTTTGGTAATTTGGAAATTTATTATCAATAAAAACCAGCTTAAAAAAATTATCAGTTTTTTTCTGGTTTTTAATTTGTCAATAATTCTCATTTTTATCAATTCAAACCTTAAAACTTCCCTGTCATTTAACATTACATCTTTGCTGTTTTTAGCGCAATTTTTGGCTATTTTCTTGTTATTAAAGAAAATTAAATTCAAAAAATAATGACAATGATCGCCAGTTTTTTTATTCTAGTAAGCCTTTCAATAATTTTACTTTGCGCAGTTGGATTTTTGCGCAGTAAAAGTATCTTCACTTTAGTTAAGCTGATTTTTATTAATAATATTTACGGTGTTTCACTGCTTCTTTTGGGATTTCTTCTGAAAAATATGTCTTTTAATTTGGCGGTGAAAGTTTTTTTACTACTAACTCTTAATGTAATTTTTACTCTTATTATTAATCGTTTAATCATTAAAAAAGCGGCCAATGTCTAATAATCCTGTTCAAGATAAATTTATCAAAAGCACCATTTACATTGTTCTTGGAATTTTGCTGATGGTTTTCATTGCCATTCAGCCTTACAATATTTTTTGCAAAATTAAAAAAACTTGTCAGCCGGTAACATTTTCTTCTTTTTCTTTAAAGCCAAAAGGACAACACCAAATTAACTTTATTTTCAGCGCCAGCATTCCTGAAGACCTTAAAAATGCCGTGGAATTTGAGCCTATTACAAAAGAATTATTGGTTAAAAATGGTAAAAATATCATTAATTCTTACCGCGTTAAGAATTTGGATGGAAAAAATATTACTGCCCGAGCCATGTTTGGAGTTGAGCCGCAGGGAATTAATAAATATTTAGAAAGAATTGAGTGTGCCTGTTTTAATAAGCAGCCTGTGGATGGAAATGGGGAAGAGGAGATGCCGGTTAATTTTAGGATTGATCCTAAAATTGAGAATGATGAAGAATTTAAGAATTTGAAGGAAATTAGAATTAATTACGAAATTTACTTAGAGGATTAAACCTTTTTTAAACCCAAAGCCAATTTCCCGAATTGTTCCAAACTTAATTGTTCGGCTCTTAAGTTTGAATCAATCCCGCATTCATTAAGAAATTCCTCACTATTTCCAACTAAAGATTTTAGTCCTGCTTTGACTTTTTTTCGTCTTTGAGAAAAAGCAGCAGCGGTAATTTTCTCTAATTTTTTTAAATCAACATCCATCAATTTATTTTCCCTAGGAGTAATTAAAGCCAAACTGGAGGTAACTTTTGGAGCAGGAGTAAAAGAAGAAGCGGAAATGTCGAAAAGTCGCTTAGATTTACAAAGAAAATTAACCATCACCGCCATTCTGCCGTAATGTCTGTCGCCAGTTTTAGCTACAATTCTTTGTACCACTTCCTTTTGAAACATTAAAACCATCAATTCAATATTTTCAATATTTTCTAGCCATTTAAACAATAAAACACTGGCAATATTATATGGTAAATTGGCGATTATTTTGATCTTTTTGTCACCAAAATGTTCCTTAATATTAAATTTTAAAGCATCGCCATTAATAATTTCCAGTTGATCTGGGTAAAAAGTCTGAATTTCTTCCAACGCCGCAATACAGCGCTCATCTTGCTCAATTACGGTTAATTTTTTGGGATTTAATTTTAAGATTGATTTAGTTAAACCTCCTGGGCCGCCGCCAATTTCCAAAATTTCAAAACCTTCTAAGGAACCAGCTTGACGGGCAATTTTGTCGGTTAAATTAGAATCAAGAATAAAGTTCTGACCTAAGGATTTCTTAGCATCAAGACCGTATTTTTTAATCGCTTGCGAGGTTGTTGGAAGCACTTTTTAATGAGTTCAATTATTAATTATTTTTAAAAAGCGATTGATGAAGAAGTTTTTTCAACCTCTTTGGGTAATAAATTTTTGTAGTGATCAAGCCCCCCAACATCTGCAATTGTGTGATTAGCATTATTGAAATCCAATTTCTCTTTTCGACAAAACTCACCCCTCTCAAGATTTTTTAACTCTGTTTTACCATTTTCATCGCAAACTGTAAATTTTACATTGCCCTTCTTGTGAAAAAATTCAGCAACTCCTTTAAGTCCGCCTTCTGCAATTAAATTATTAATGGAAGTTGATTGAGCGCCTTTTTTATCAAAGACATCAGTAATGAATTTATCCTCCAATCCTCTTGAACCGATATGATCTTTCATTACTTTTAATGCCTTTTTTCCATTTCCCATTACCACCACTTCTACATCCGCTCCAAGACCATTGTAAGCCTTTTGAGGAATTATTTCTGAAGCTTGACTTTTCAAAAATTCTTCTTTTCTTTTAACAAAAAGATTATCTGGTTTATTTACCTTAAGAGCACCTATTACAATTTTCTTTTGCATTTCAATACTCAAAAAACCGAACCAATGCTTCGGTTCTGGAGCAGAGTCTGGTACAATTGATGCTTCTGCAGCAGGAATAAGATTTTGGGTCTTTGATGGTTCTGTTGAAGGAACTATCACTGCCTCAATTTCTGACTTTGGAACTACTACTGAAGATCTTTTTGGTGGCTTTGGTGGCTTTAATGGAGGGTTTTGCTCTTCCTTAACTTTAGAATCAATAACGTTCTCAGCTTCAGCAATTTTGGCTTTGCTAAGGGCTCGCAATTCACAAAAAATAACTTGGCCAACATCTGTAAATAAGAGGGAGTATTTTTGTAATATTTTTTTAGATTTAGATCCTTGAACGTCAAAATCTATATCCGAAGAAAAGAATGAAACCCTGTCTTGTTGTTTTTTTATTACTTTTGGATCAGAATTTTTATTATTTATTAGAGTTCTTAATACTTTGTATTCCTCTGAAAAAGATTTAAATTTAGTTCCTATTGGATTTTTTATTGCTCCGGAAGAATAGTTACAAGATAATTTAGAATTATCACTGTCTACGGTAAATCCATTTTCTATCTGATATTTCAAATCATTCGCCGCTCTAATAAAATTCAGCTCGTCTATTCTATTTTTCAAAACCTCAATTCTTTCTTTTAACTTAGGCTCATATTTTAGCAACAGCTCTATTTGTGCTTTTTGAACCTCCAGCATTTTTGCTTTGTTTTCCAAAGCTTCATCATTTTGATTTCCAGTAAGAAATTTCCTAAACTCCACATCTGAATCAACGCGAAATGATCCTTCATTGACTTGCGCCTTTCTGAGAAAACTCCTTGTCCAGGAAGTAGGAAATAAATCTTTGATAATTATTGCCGCCGCATCTTTCTCTTCAACATCCTTAGCATCATCCGGATTACGTAAAATTTCTGGCTTTACTAAAAATTGCCATTCTCCATCAACAACATTTTTGTAAAAGCATATTGGCATGCTATTTCCAGCATTTAGCGGCTTGCC